>DJAN01000174.1 GCA_002429615.1 Lysobacteraceae bacterium UBA6001 | reverse complement strand
AGCACCGAGACCAGCAGGCCGACGCTGACGAACACCCTGCCCCATGGCCCGACCACCGCCTCCATCACCCCGGCCATCGAAGGATTGCGCAGCGCGGCCAGGTCAGGGCGCAGCAGCACGCCGTAGGACAGGATCGTGACCAGCACCAGCAGGCACAGCACGCCGAGAAAGCCCATCACGGTGGCCACGCCCACATCGCGGCGATCACGCGCGAAGCGCGAGTAGACGCTGGCGCCCTCGATGCCGACGAACACGAACACCGTCACCAGCAGCGTGCCGCGCACCTGCGACCACAAGGTGCCGCTGCCGGCAGGCTGGCCACCCCAGCCGTTCCAGGCGAACACATCACGCTGGAAGCCGCGCGCCACCACGAACAGGAACACCGCGATCGGCACCAGCTTGGCCACCGTGGCCAGGGTGTTGAGCAACGCGGCCTGCTTGATGCCGCGCAGGATCAGGAAATGGAAGGCCCACAGCAGCAGCGACGCCGAGGCGATCGCCGCCGGGGTGGAACCATCGCCGAACAGCGGGAAGAACTGCCCGAGCGTGGCCTTGATCAGGATCAGGCAGGCGACGTCGGCCAGGCAGCAGCCGATCCAGTAGCCCAGCGCCGACAGCACGCCGGCGTAGTCGCCGAAGCCGGCGCGCGCATAGGCGTAGATGCCGGTATCCAGTGCCGGCTTGCGCCAGGACAACGACTGGAACACCAGCGCCAGGCACAGCATGCCGGCGCCGGCGATCAACCACGCCAGCAGCGCGCCGTACACGCCGGTGGTGCGGCCGAAGGCCGCTGGCAGGGCGAAGATGCCCGAACCAATCATCGAGCCGACCACCAGCGCGGTCAGCTCGAACAGCGACAGCTGCCGGCTCGGCGCGAGCGGATTCATGGGCGGGCGCGCCTGGCCCGCTCAGATCTCGATGTAGCCGGTCGCGATCCACCAGATTCCGACCACCAGGCCCAGCGTCGCCAGGCCCAGCACCACGCCGTCGGAGGCCTTGGTGAACACGCGTGCGTTCTGTTCGCGCCGCGCCCAGAAGTACAGCAGGCTGCCCGGTGCATACAGCACCGCCGACAGCACGATGAACTTGACCCCGCCGGCGTACAGCAGGAACACCGTGTAGATCGTCGCGAGGACCGCCAGTACCAGGTCGCGACTGCGCGCGCTCGACGCCGCGTCGTAACCCTCGCCGCGCCGGGTGATCTGCCACCCGTAGGCGGCCACCAGCAGGAACGGGATCAGCGACATCGCGCTGGTCAGGTTCAGCATCAGCGAGAACGCATCGCGCGACCAGTAGGTGCTGATCACGATCAGCTGGATCACGATGTTGGTGGCCCACAAGGCCGCCGACGGCACGCCGTTGGCGTTCTCGCGTGCGAACACCTTGGGCATGTCGCCGGTGCGCGCGGCGGCGAACAGCACTTCGGCGCAAATCAGCGACCAGGTCAGGTAGGCACCCAGCACCGAGACCAGCAGGCCGATGCTGACGAAGATCGCGCCCCAGTGCCCCACCACCGCCTCCAGCACTGCCGCCATCGACGGCTGGCGCATGCCGGCGATATCCGCACGCGGCAGCACCGCATAGGGCAGCAGGGTCACCAGCACCATCAGCGTGGTGACGATCAGGAAACCGCTGATGGTGGCGAAACCAACGTCCTTGCGCTCGCGCGCATAGCGCGAATACACGCTGGCGCCCTCGATGCCGAGGAACACGAACACCGTCACCAGCATCGTCGCCTTGACCTGCTCGAACACGCCGTTGGTGAGGTCGCCGCCGTAGAAGTTGAAGCGGAACAGCTCCATCTTGAACGCGAAGGCGATGATGACCAGGAACACCACGATCGGGATGATCTTGGCGATGGTCACGATCTTGTTGATCGCCGCGGCCTGCTGCACGCCGCGCAGAATCATGAAGTGGAACAGCCAGATGCCGACCGAGGCCACCGCGATGGCGACCACCGTGTTGCCATCACCGAATACCGGGAAGAACGCGCCGAGGGTGGACTTGATCAGCACCCAGTAGGACACATTGCCGATGCAGCTGCCGATCCAGTAGCCGAACGCGGATAGAAAGCCGGCATAGTCGCCGAAACCTTCCTTGGCGTAGGCGAACACACCGGCGTCCAGTTCCGGTTTGCGCTCGGCCAGGAACTGGAACACCCGCGCCAGCATGTACATGCCGGTACCGGCCACCAGCCAGGCGATCACCGCGCCAAAGGGGCCGGTCGCGCCGGCAAAGGTGCGTGGCAGCGAGAAAATGCCTGCCCCGATCATGCCGCCCACCACCATGGCGGTCAGTTGCGTACGCGACATCGTTTGCACGGTCGACTGCATGGCCGGTGCTCCTTCGCCGTAGCTGCACGTCCAGTCAGCATTCGGCCAGCAGTGTCACGGCGATGTGAGGATCGCCGACGCCCTGCCGCGCCCTGCATTCAGGGCGCCGCTGATGCCCGGCCTCAGCGCGTGACGTGCTCGACTGCCGGCGCTTCCTGTCGCGCCATCAACCAGCGGAACAACGGCCCGGTCAGCAGCGTGGACAGGATCGCCAGCGTGGTCAGCACCGCGAAGGCGAACTCGGAGATCAGCCCGGCATCGCGCAGGATCGTCGCCGCGACGATCTCCATCAGCCCCTTGCATTGCAGCAGCACGCCGATGGCCAGGGTTTCGCGGCGGCTGCCGTTGCGCATCGGCGGATACAGCAGCACCGCGGCCAGCTTGGCCAGCACCGAGACCCCCAGCACCAGCAGCGCCACCTGCAGCGTGCTCCAGGTCAGCGCGTCGCCATGCACCTTCAAGCCGCTGTGGCCGAAGAACATCGGCGCCAGCACCATCAAGGCGAGCTGGCCGAGGCGCTCGATCGGCACCCGCCGCAGCCATGCCGCCGGCACCGCGACACCGGCGAAATAGGCGCCGAGCAGTTCGTGCAGGCCGAGCTGCGTGCTGGCCCAGGCGCCGGCGCCCAGATAGGCCGGCAGCAGCAGGCACAGCGCCCATGCCGGCGGCACCCAGCCGCGCAGTGCCCGGCTCAGCACCAGCAGCAGCACCGGCACGCACACCGCCAGCACATGCCAGCCACTGAAGGCCCAGCCTTCGCCGCGCCGCGCCAGCAACAGCAGCACGGTCAGGCCGATCCACAGCGCGGCATCGTCGATCACCGCGATGCGCACCGCGATACGCCCGTAGGGACGCTGCGAGGGAGTCAGCTCGCGCACGATGCCGATCAGCACCGGCAGCGCGCTGACCGCCACGCACAGGCCGACCGCCAACGCACCCAGCACCGGATGCGCGCCGGCCACGCCCCATTGCGGGAACCCGGCGAGCACGTAATAGGCCAGCAGCGTGCCGGCGACGAACGGCAGCAGGATGGCCATGCTGGCCGCGGCGATCACCCGCCGCGCCGAGGCGCCCTGCTCGACCGTGGAGCGCGGGCCGCTCATCGCATGACGTGTCTCCAGGCCGGCGGCGAAGGCCAGCAGCAGCACGCCGAACCAGCCGATGGTCTGCCCGCTGCTGGAGGGCACGCCCCACGACGCCGGCAGGCCGCCGAAGCCGGCAATGGCCAGGCCGATGGCGATCGGCACGATCGCGAAAGGAAAGGTGCGGCCGCACACGCGCCATACGACCCACGCCAGGCCGATGAAGATCGCCGCATCGAGCAGCAGGGCGGTGAGGACGGGCATGGCGGCGTGAAGAACCGTGAAGGCGACAGAGGGCGGATCGTAAGGTATCGAGGGGTGGCAATGCCAAGCGCTGTCATCGAAGGCCATGGCGCCGGGTGGTCATGCCGCAGCGCGGCAAGACTTCGGCGCCGCCAGCCGTTAAACAACCTGCTTCCCTGCGCGATGAATGCGCCGGCGCGTGGCGCCGGACCCGCCCGCGCCCCGCCGGAGAGACCCAACCACCATGAAGCACACCGCCCTGTTGTCCGCCCTGCTGCTCGGCACCTCGTTGTCGGCCTCGGCGCAGACCTCGCCCGCCGCCTCGACCTCCGTGCAGGTCTTCACCTCCGCCGCCGGCACCGACCAGCGCCTGGCCCGGGGCCAGGACGTGCAGCTCAAGCCCGGGCACGCGCTGACCGAGGTCGAGAACTCAGTGTTCGTCGATCCGGACAAGCGCTTCCAGACCGTGATGGGCATCGGTGGCGCGATCACCGATTCCAGCGCCGAAGTCTTCGCCAAGCTGTCCAAGGAGAAGCAGGCCGAATTCCTCAAGGCCTACTACGACCCGAACCAGGGCATCGGCTACACCCTGGCCCGCACCAGCATCCACAGCTCGGACTTCAGCTCGGCCAGCTACACCTACATCAAGGAAGGCGACAAGACGCTGAAGACCTTCAGCATCGACCACGACCGCCAGTTCCGGATCCCGATGATCAAGCAGGCGATCGCCGCGGCCGGTGGCCAGCTGACGATGTTCGTCAGCCCGTGGAGCGCGCCGGCCTTCATGAAGACCAACAAGAGCATGCTGCGCGGCGGCTCGCTGCTGCCGGAGTACGCCGATGCCTGGGCGACCTACTACACCAAGTTCATCAAGGCGTACGAGGCCGAAGGCATTCCGATCTGGGGCATCAGCCTGCAGAACGAGCCGATGGCCGTGCAGAAGTGGGAGTCGATGATCTACACCGCCGAGCAGGAGCGCGACTTCCTCAAGGACCATCTCGGCCCGGTGATGGCCAAGGCCGGCTATGGCGACAAGAAGATCATCGTGTGGGACCACAACCGCGACATGATGAACTACCGCGCGCAGGTGATCTTCGGCGATCCGGAAGCGGCCAAGTACGCCTGGGGCATGGGCTTCCACTGGTACGAAACCTGGGCCGGCTTCGACCCGATGTTCGACAACGTCGGCAAGGTGCACGAAGCCTGGGCCGACAAGCCGATCCTGCTGACCGAGGCGTCGGTGGAGAAGTACGATCCGGCGCGCCTGCAGGACTGGGCCAACGGCGAACGCTATGGCCAGAGCATGATCCACGACTTCAACAACGGCGTGGTCGGCTGGACCGACTGGAACATCCTGCTCGATGAAAAAGGCGGCCCGAACCATGTCGGCAACTGGTGCTTCGCGCCGATCCACGCCGACACCCGCAGCGGCGAGCTGATCTATACCCCGAGCTACTACTTCATCGGTCATTTCTCGCGCTTCGTGCGCCCCGAAGCGCGCCGCGTGAGCGTGGCCAGCAGCCGCAGCAACCTGCTCGCCACCGGCTTCATCAACCAGGACGGCAAGCTCGCCACCATCGTGATGAACCCGACCGACAAGGCGATCACCTATAACTACTACGTGGGTACCGCATCGGCGCAGGTGGAGATTCCGGCGCACGCGATCCAGACGCTGCTGCGTTGATCGATGCCGCATGCCGCCGCATGCACATGCATGCGCGCGGCATGTCGCGCACGGCTTCATCGTCGTGAAAAAAAACTTGCGCGTGCGTGAACCCGCAGATATGATTTCGGTCCTCAGCGACGTGGGGCCATAGCTCAGCTGGGAGAGCGCTTGCATGGCATGCAAGAGGTCGCCGGTTCGATCCCGGCTGGCTCCACCAACTTCGGACACCAGGCCTGTCCGGATCGCGAAAGAATCAAAACGTCCCCATCGTCTAGAGGCCTAGGACATTACCCTTTCACGGTAGCGACCGGGGTTCGAATCCCCGTGGGGACGCCATCTTCAAAACCCGGCCTGGCGCCGGGTTTTGTTTTTATGCGGGCAGCCCTGTCAGCCTTCCGGATCAGCCCGGCGGGTGCAGGACAAGGAAGGCGGATCGATTTCGACCCCCCCCTTCCCAAGCGCCCAAAGGGCCGCTATGATAGGCGGCTCGCAGCATCGTGGGGCCATAGCTCAGCTGGGAGAGCGCTTGCATGGCATGCAAGAGGTCGCCGGTTCGATCCCGGCTGGCTCCACCAACTTTCGGACACCAGGCCTGTCCGTCTGCAAAAGTTTTACTGCGTCCCCATCGTCTAGAGGCCTAGGACATTACCCTTTCACGGTAGCGACCGGGGTTCGAATCCCCGTGGGGACGCCACTTCTTCAAAGCCCGGCCTAGCGCCGGGCTTTGTTTTTGTCTGGCACCAGCGAATGCGCGGCACCGCTATTAGAAGAATCTAACGGCGAAAGTGACCGAAGGCGGCCTTTCAGAGGCCACTGCCTACGCTGCGCGGATTATGAATCCGCCCTTCTGCCAAATCGCGCACGCGCGCCCGCACGGGATGCGCTAATGTCGCGCGCAGCTCACTTCCACCCGGCACCGCGGCGCCTGTGCTTTCGTGAACCGGCCGCCGGTTTCGCCCATGCCGCGCGCCGCGCCTCCCGCGACGCGACGCGGAGGGTACGAACATGAAGTTCGTCGAGATCGCGCTACCCGGTTTGACCTGCTGCCTGCTCATGGCCGGCTGCCTGATGTCGCCAGAAGCACGGCAGCGTGCCGCACTGGAAGCCGCCGCGACGAAAGCGCCGCTGCCGCAGCGGCCGGCGATCACCGGACATGCCAATACCGCCCCGGCGGCACGGGCCGCGTCGTCCGGCGCCACGTTGCTGGGCGAATCCTCCGGTCATTTCCGTAGCCCGTCGCCGGCACCTGTCCGCACGCCCGGAACGCGGCCTGTCGCCGCTCAAGCCCTGCACACCGCCGCACCTGTCACCGCCGCCATATCTGCCAAGGCGGCCGCACCTGTCACGGCGGCCGTACCTCATGCCATGCCCGATATGCCCCCGGCGCCGCCCACCACCGAGGCGCCGCCCACCACTGAGTTGGCATCGGCCGCGCCTGCCGCGGCGCCCATCCCCGTGCCCTCCACGTCTTCCTCGGCTGCAGCCTCCGCCATGTCCGCTCCCTTCCTGGCTTCCACCGCGCAACAGCTGGCAGCGTTTCCGCTTCTTTACTGGGCCCTGGCACTGCTGGCCGCCCTGCTCCTGCTCGCGTTGTGGCTGTGGCGCGTGCGGCGCAGGCGCGCAAGACGCGCACAACTGCGCGTATGGAATCCAGCGCAGGCCAAGCCGGCGCGCGCGCAACCGGCCTTGGCGCAAGATGAAACCCTGGAGACACCGGAATGGCTGGTCCAGGCAGCGCTGCGTCGACGCAGCACGCCGGCCACGCCAGCGGCGGTGCCGAATCCCCCGACGCCGGCGGCAGCCGAAGCCGTGCCCTCCTCCCGCGCCGATCACTCGCCTTCCGTGTCTGGATCGCCCGTGATCGTGCCGCTGCCGGTTGCAGCGCAATCGGCTGGCGACACGTCGATCATCAGCGAACCGCCTGCGGCTTCCGCTCCGCTGCCATCGACCGAGGAAGCCTCCGCTACGCCGGACACCGTGAACCAGGCTCGCGTGGCGTCCGTGGCCGACACGACGGTTGAACCGGATGCGGCCTGGCGTCGCCCGCGCGTCACGACACTGACGACACCGCCGGAATATTCGACCCGCCTGGCGCCCGTGCCCGGCCTCCCGCTTGCCGCGGCGCCGATTCCACCGACGACGGTGCATGTGGCAACACATCGGCCGACGGCGACCGCATTGCCCAGAGAAGCGGCGGACATCCCCACGGAGACGGCTGAACCGCTTTTCGACGCACCCTCCCACGCACCGCCAGCGCCTGACAATGCGCTGGCCCAGGCCTGCGCACAGGCGCGGCGCCTGGCCGCACAGGGGCGCGAGGCCGAGGCGTTGGCCCTGCTGCGCCCCGTGCTCGACGCCGATGCCCCGGCCACCGCCTGGGCGATGGCCGGCTGGTGCGCATGGAATCTTGCCGAGCATTCGCCCGCCCCCATCGCGCTCGCGCAGGAGGCGGCACACGCCTTCAGGCAGGCGCTGGCCATCGATCCCACGCGGGAAGGCGCCTTGGCGCGAATGGTCGGGCGCTGCCATCTGCTGCTGGCCGATGCCGACGCACCTGCCCAGCGCATCGTCCATCTCGATGCTGCCGTCGCCGCCTATGAGCGCGGCTTCGCGCAGGGCATGGCCAGTGAATCGGCGTTGATGGAATGGGCGCAAGCGCTGTACGAATCGGCCGTCGCCCAACCCGAGGCACGCGCGGCCCTGCTCGCCAGGCTGGATGCGGTGCTGGCACGCGGCCCCGAACCGATGCAGGCGTCCTCGGCATGGAGCCGGCAACACGCCCGCGCCGCGTGGCTGCATGCAGCCGGCGCCGGGACCGCCGCGCTGCGCGATCGTCACCACCAACGCGCCACCGCCCACGCCGAGCGCGCGCTGGCCACGCTCGACGATGCGTCCACGCGCGATATCTGGCTGGCCGAAAGCATCGAAGCCGAGCGCCGCCAACTGGCGGCGTTGTCGCCGGCCGCCCGCAGCACCGCCTACCGCGCGCTGGCCGCGCGCGTGCGCGATCCCTTGGCCGCGGCCGAGGGCGCCTCGCCCTGGCTCGCATGGGTGCACGTGCTGGCGGATATCTCGCAATCGCTGCAGGGCCCCTCGGCGCGCCAGCGGCTCGCCGAGGCGGACGCGGTGCTCGCCCGCCTGGAAGCGCTGCCAGTGCGCGAAGCCGGCGAACAGCAGGCCGTGACCTTCGCACGCGCGTATTACCTGCGCCTGCGCGCCGCCCACGAACATGGCGACACCCGGCGCAACGTGCTGGCCAAGGCTGCCGCGCTGCTCGCCGACCTGCGCGACAGTGACTTCCCGGCGCAACCCGGCGTGATCATGGAACAGGCCGAGACCGCGCTCGCCCTCGCCCGCGACCACAGCGAACCGGAAGCGCACTACCGGGCCGCGGTCACCCACGCCAGTGCCGCCGCCGACCTGCCGCCGACCCGCGTCGGCGCGTTCCGCGTGCTGCTGGCGGCACTGCTCGGCTGGCAGCGCCATCGCCCCTTGCCGGAACGCGCGCAGCAGGTCGCGCTGGTCGCGCAGTGGCTGGCCGACGCCGACGCCACGCCATCGGCCGAAACGCTGCGACTGGTCGCCGCCGCCGCGCTAGAGCGCGCCGATGTCGCTACCGCCGCGCGCCTGAGCGCCGCCGCCTGGGAGGCGGGTGCGGAAGGCGCGGCGGTGCTTCCCGGCTGGCGCCTCGCCGACGCGGCCTGGGGCCGCCAGCTCACCGAAAACGCCGAACGCAGCGCGTGGGAACGCCAGCATCGCCTGCTCCGGCTCGCCGCAAGCTCGGGCTGATCGCCCGCACCGAAAGCCCCTTTCATCAGGAGATCCATCATGGACATGCAACACGCCACGCAGGCCGAGGCCGCCGACCGCAAACTCACCCCGGTGCGCTATGGCATCAGCACCACGCTGCCGCAGGACAATGCAGTGGCCAGGTCGCTGATGCGCTACGGCGAATGGATGGAGCAGGAACTGGACCTGCTCGGCAGCTTCGTGCAGGACGGCGAGACCGTCCTGGAGTTCGGCGGTGAGTTCGCCGCTCATGCATTGTGGCTGGCACGCGCGGTGGGTGAACGCGGCAGCGTGCATATCGCCGAGCCGCACCGCCTGAACCTGCAACGCGTATGCGCCAACCTGGCCCTCAACGGCATCACCAATGCGTACACCCACTCGGCGTGGCTCGGCGAACAGGGCGGAACCATTGAACTGCTGCCGGCGGGCAGCGAACCGCAACCGGTACGCAGCATCAGCGTCGACAGCCTCGGCCTCGGTGCGCTGCACCTGCTGAAGGTCAACATTCCCGGCGCGCTGTCGTCGGTGCTGGCCGGTGCCGATGACACCCTGAGGCAGTTCCGTCCCACCATCTACCTGCGGCTCGGCCCGGCCGTGGAGCAGGCGGTGCAGGACGTGCGTGCGCTGAAGGATCGCGGCTACCGTTGCTGGTCGCACCTGCCGTACCTGTTCAATCCCGACAACTTCAACGGCTCGGACGAGAACCTGTTCCCTGGTTGGGTCCACCAGAACCTGGTGGCGGTGCCGGTCGAGAGCCGGCTCGAATTCGAGCGCCTGCGCGAAGTCTGAGCGCCGCCGGACTGCCCATTGCGATGCGCCATGCCGGCGAACGCAATTGTCTAACCCTTCGAGGGCCGATTAGGATGGCCAGCCATGTGGTATCGCCGACGCCAACGCCGACACGTTCGACCGCAGCGCCTCTGGGCGCTGTGGCTGTTGGCGCTGGCGATGCTGGTGAACCCCGCTGTGGCGGTGATCGGCGATGCCCATGCCGCGTTGGCCGGCGTCAGCCAGCACGCGCACGACGCGGGTGAAGCGAAAAGCGATGCGGTAGAACCCGCACCCACTTCGTTGCTGTTCGCGCTGGAACATGCGGCGCATTGTTGTGGCCAGCTGACCGCCGATGTCCCCGCATTGGCGCTGCCAGCGCAGCGGCTGTCCGCGCGCAACGACCTGCCCCCGCCGCCGCGCCTGCCACTGAGTGCCCGGCAGGCCTCCTTGTTGCGCCCTCCGATTGCATAAGCGGATTCCGCCGGCGTTCCGCGCCGGATGAACTCGACTTTTCCATTGGAGGTTTGCCATGTGGTTGCGACTGGCGGCGTTGGCCGCCATCGCGATCGCTCCCTGCGCGTATGCGCAGGACGAGCGTTCGCGTCTTGATTCCCTCACCCTGGATGACGCGCTGGCGCGCGTCGCCAGTGTCCACCCCGATCTGCGCCTGTCCGACGCGCAACGGCCCCTGCTTGAAGCCGGCGTTGATGCCGCAGCGCTGCGCCCCGCGCTGACCGCGGGCGCCACGCTAGAGAACTTCGGCGGCAGCCGTCCCTATGCCGGATTGGACCGTGCCGAACTCACCGTGACCCTGGCCGGCGTGCTGGAGCGCGGTGGCAAGCTGGAGGCACGACGCGCGGTGGCGCTCGCCAACCTGGACGCGCTCGCGCCGCAACGCGAAGTGCTGCGCCTGGACCTGCTCGCGGAAACCGCGCGCCGCTATCTCGATGTGACCGCGGCGCAACGCCAACGCGACATCGCGCTGGAGGACATCGAGCAGCGCAAGCGTGCCGTGTCGGCCGCGCAGCTGCGCCTGACCGCGGGGGCGTCGCCGGAATCGGCACTGCTGACGGCACAGGCCGCGCTTGCCCAGGCCCAGCTCGACCGCGATCGCGCCTACCAGGCCGAAGAAGCCGCGCGCCTGCGCCTGGCGGCGCTCTGGAATGGCCGCGATGGACAGTTCCGTACCGCCAGCGGTAATCCGCTCGCGCTCCCGGCACTGGAAGACTTCCAGCAGCTGGCCGATCTGCTGGAACGCACGCCGGAGCTTGCCGTGCTGGCCGGACAGACCCGGGTGCGCGAAGCCGAACTGCGCCTGGCGCAATCCGCGCGTCGTCCCGACCTGCAATGGCAGGCCGGCGTGCGCGGCGTGAACGGCGACGACGCCGTGGCGCTGGTGGGGGGCTTCAATCTGGCACTGGGCAGCGCATCACGCGCCGCGCCGGGGATCCGTGCCGCCGAAGCATCGCTGGCGATGAGCGCGGCCGAACGTACCGCGCTGCAGAGCCGGCTGTATGCCCTGCTCGCCGCCGCGCACGGTGAATACACCACCGCACGCCTGGAAACCTCGCGCCTGGGCAGCGACGTGCTGCCGCGCCTGGCCCGCGCCGAACTCGCCGCCGACCGCGCGTGGCGCGCCGGTGCGATCAGCTACCTGGAGTGGTCGCAGCTGCAGGCCATGCGCGTGGAAGCGCGCAAACGCCAGCTGGACGTCGCGGTACAGGCACAACAGGCCCTCATCGAAATCCAGCGCCTTACCGGCCAGCCCGTCGTGGCAACCAGCAGCGCATCCCCGCAGGAGACCAGTCCATGAATGCTTCCCCGTTTTTTCGCCTGGCCCTGCTGGTGTTGGTGAGCGCAAGCCTTGCCGCATGCGGCGGCAAGCCAGCCGCCGCCGATGACACGAAGACCGCCGATGCCTCCGAGGGTGCGCACGCCGAGAAGGCTGCCGAGGGCGACGCCGCGGAAGCCGACGACGTCGAGAGCACCGTGATCACCGCCCGCGTCGCCGAAGCCAACGGCATCACCACCGCAACCGCCGGCGAGGGCCGCATCGTCCGCGAACTGGAGGTACAAGGCCTGCTCACGCCACTGGACGGCAGCGCCGGCGCCGCCACGGCGCGTTTCCCGGGCCAGGTGCGCTCGCTGCGCGTCAACGTCGGCGACCAGGTGCGCGCCGGGCAGGTACTGGCCACGGTGGAGAGCAACCTCAGCCTCACCACCTATGCGGTCACCGCGCCGCTGTCCGGGCAGGTGCTGGCACGCCAGGTGCCGGTCGGTGCCGGTGTCGCGGAAGGGCAATCGCTGTTCGAGATCGCCGATCTCTCGCGCGTATGGGTCGACCTGCACGCCTTCGGCAGCGACATGCGCCATCTGCAGCCCGGCGCGGTGGTGACGGTCACCCGGCTCTATGACGGCGCGACCCGCGAAGTCCGCCTGGACCGCGTGCTGCCCGGTACCGACACCGCCAGCCAGAGCGCGGTGGCCCGCGCCGTGCTCGACAACGACGACGGCCTGTGGCGCCCCGGCGCCGCGGTCACCGCGCGCATCCGTTTCGACGACCGCGCGGTGCCGGTGCAGGTGCCGCTGGGCGCCCTGCAGACGATGGACGGCCGCGACGTGGTGCTGGTGCGCGAAGGCGAGCGCTATCACGCGCAGCCGGTGCGGCTGGGCGAGCGCGACACGCGCCAGGTGGAGGTATTGGAGGGTGTGCGCGCCGGCCAGGAGGTGGTCGTCGAACAGAGCTACCTGGTCAAGGCCGACATCGAAAAGGCCGGCGCTTCGCACGCACACTAGGAGACCGGGCAATGCTAGAGAAACTGATCCGTTTGTCGATCGGCCATCGTTGGCTGGTCATGGGCCTGACCTTGCTGCTGGTCGGCGTCGGCGTGTGGAGCTTCCGCCAGCTGCCGATCGATGCCGTCCCCGACATCACCAACGTGCAGGTGCAGGTGAACACCGCCGCACCTGGGTACTCGCCATTGGAATCCGAGCAACGGGTGACCTTCCCGGTGGAGATGGCCATGGCCGGCCTGCCGCGGATGGAATATTTCCGTTCGATCTCGCGCTACGGGCTGTCGCAGGTGACCGTGGTGTTCGCCGATGGCACCGACATCTACTTCGCCCGGCAGCAGGTGGCCGAGCGCCTGCAGCAGGTGAAATCACAGCTGCCCGACGGCGTGGAGCCCGCGCTCGGGCCGATCGCCACCGGCATGGGCGAGATTTTTTCCTACACGGTGAAGGCCGACCCGAAGGCGCGCAAGCCCGATGGCACGCCCTACTCCGCCACCGACCTGCGCACGCTGCAGGACTGGGTGCTGCGCCCGCAACTGCGCAATGTGCCCGGCGTCACCGAGGTCAACACGCTCGGTGGCTTTCGCCGCGAAATCCACGTCACGCCGGATCCGCAACGGCTGCGCTCGCTGGGCCTGACCTTCGAGGACATCGTGCAGGCGGTGCAACGCAACAACCAGAATGTCGGCGCCGGCTATATCGAGCGCAACGGGCAGCAGTTCCTGGTGCGCGTGCCCGGGCAGGTCGCCGGGTTGCCGGAAATCGGGGACATCGTGCTGGGCAGGCGTGGCGGCGTGGCCGTGCGCGTGCGCGACGTGGCGCAGGTGGTCGAGGGTGCGGAACTGCGCACCGGCGCGGCCACCGAGAATGGCGAGGAAGTCGTGCTGGGCATGGTGGTGATGCTCACCGGCGCCAACAGCCGCGATGTCGCCCAGGCCGCGGCCGCGCGCCTGGCCGAGGCC
>DJAN01000223.1:6571-6795 GCA_002429615.1 Lysobacteraceae bacterium UBA6001 | reverse complement strand
GCGCCCGGGCGACGGGATCGGCCGCCAGCTTGCCCGGCAGGCGGCCGCGGGCCGGCAACAGCAGGGTCGCCGTGGCCATGGATCAGGCGAGGTAGGCGACGCTGACCACTTCGTACTCACGCTGGCCGGCGGGCGCGTCGATGGTGACGCTGTCGCCTTCCAGCTTGCCGATCAACGCCCGCGCCAACGGCGAGGAAATCGCGATCAGGCCCTGCTTGATGTCC
>DJAN01000223.1:6084-6392 GCA_002429615.1 Lysobacteraceae bacterium UBA6001 | reverse complement strand
CTTCCAGGTCACCCACGATCTGGTAACGCTTCTCCTCGTCGGTCTCGACGTCGGCCAGGGTCACGGTGGCGCCGAACACGATCTTGCTGCCGGCGCCGAGCTTGGTCACGTCGATCACCTCGGCGTGCGACAGCTCGCCTTCCAGCTGCTTGATGCGACCCTCAATGAAACCCTGCTCCTCGCGCGCGGCGTGGTACTCGGCGTTTTCCTTGAGGTCACCATGTTCGCGGGCTTCCGCGATGGCGGTGATCACCTTCGGGCGCTTGACCGACTTCAGGTGATCGAGCTCCTCGCGCAGGCGCTGCGCG
>DJAN01000223.1:0-5924 GCA_002429615.1 Lysobacteraceae bacterium UBA6001 | reverse complement strand
TCCTCGCGCAGGCGCTGCGCGCCCTTGGCGGTGATGGGGGCTCTCATGCTTCCAGCTCCTTGTGCAGTTCCTGCAGCGACCACACCGGGCCGGTACCGCGGAACTCGAGTGAATTCACCAGCGCGCGGGCGCCGGCAATGGTGGTCGAATAGGTCACGCGCTGCTGCAACGCTTCCCGACGGATCGAGAAGGAGTCGGCGATCGCCGCACGGCCCTCGGTCGTGTTGACGATATACACGATTTCGCCGTTCTTGATCGCGTCCACAATGTGCGGGCGACCTTCGACGACCTTGTTGACGATCTCGCATTCCAGGCCGTGCTCCTGCAGCCACGCGCCGGTGCCGCGGGTGGCGACCAGGCTGAAGCCACGCTCGACCAGGGCCTGCGCCACCGGCAGCACGCGCTTCTTGTCCGGATCACGCACCGACACGAAGGCCTTGCCCGGCTGCGGCGCCTTGATGCCGCCGGCTTCCTGCGCGCGCGCCAGCGCCGCGCCGAAGCTGCGGCCCACGCCCATCACCTCGCCGGTGGAGCGCATCTCCGGCCCGAGGATCGGATCCACGCCCTGGAACTTGGCGAACGGGAAGATCGCTTCCTTCACCGAGTAGTAGTCCGGCACGACTTCCTTGGTGGCGCCCTGCTCGGCCAGCGTCTTGCCGGCCATGCAGCGCGCGGCGATCTTGGCCAGCGGCACGCCGATCGCCTTGGAGACGAACGGCACGGTGCGCGAGGCACGCGGGTTCACTTCCAGCAGGTAGACGGTCTCGGTGCCGTCGTCGTTGGTCTGGATCGCGAACTGGGTGTTCATCAGGCCGACGACATTCAGCGCCTTGGCCAGTTCGACGACCTGGCGACGCAGCTCGTCCTGGGTGGC
Source organism: Lysobacteraceae bacterium UBA6001 (assembly GCA_002429615.1). Classification (GTDB taxonomy): domain Bacteria; phylum Pseudomonadota; class Gammaproteobacteria; order Xanthomonadales; family Xanthomonadaceae; genus Stenotrophomonas_A. The sequence continues at coordinate 5,050 of DJAN01000223.1, read as the reverse complement.
GGCCGACAGCGAGTACGGCGGCAGCGAGCACGAGGAGTCGCCCGAATGCACGCCGGCTTCCTCGATGTGCTCCATCACGCCGCCGATCAGCACGTTGCCGTCCTTGTCGGCGATGATGTCCACGTCGACCTCGACCGCGTTGTCGAGGAAGCGGTCCAGCAGCACCGGGGAATCGTTGGATACCTTCACCGCGTCACGCACGTAGCGCGCCAGGTCCGATTCGCCGTAGACGATTTCCATCGCGCGGCCGCCCAGCACGTAGCTCGGACGCACCACCAGCGGGTAGCCGATCTCACGCGACAGCACCAGCGCTTCGTCGTCGTTGCGCGCGATGCGGTTCGGCGGCTGCTTCAGGCCGAGCTTGTCGACCAGCTGCTGGAAGCGCTCGCGGTCCTCGGCCAGGTCGATCGAGTCCGGCGAGGTGCCGATCACCGGCACGCCGTTGGCTTCCAGCGCGCGCGCCAGCTTCAGCGGGGTCTGGCCGCCGTACTGCACGATCACGCCCTTGGGCTGCTCCAGCTCGACGATCTCCAGCACGTCTTCCAGCGTCAGCGGCTCGAAGTACAGGCGGTCGGAGGTGTCGTAGTCGGTGGAGACGGTTTCCGGGTTGCAGTTGACCATGATGGTCTCGAAACCATCCTCGCGCAGCGCCAGCGCGGCGTGCACGCAGCAGTAGTCGAACTCGATGCCCTGGCCGATGCGGTTGGGACCGCCACCGAGGATCATGATCTTGTCGCGGTTGGTCGGCGCGGCCTCGCACTCGTCCTCGTAGGTCGAGTACAGGTAGGCGGTGCTGGTGGCGAACTCAGCGGCGCAGGAGTCCACGCGCTTGTACACCGGGCGCACCTTGTGCGCGCGGCGCAGGGCACGCACGCCGGCCTCGTTGGTGCCGGTCAGCTGGGCCAGGCGGGCGTCGGAGAAACCGGCGCGCTTGAGCTTGCGCAGGCGCGCGGCGTCGAATGCGCCCAGGCCTTCGGCGGCGACCTGCTGCTCGGTGGCGATGATCTCCTCGATCTGGTCGAGGAACCACGGGTCGATATAGGACAGGTTGTAGACCTCTTCCACGCCCATGCCGGCGCGGAACGCGTCGGCGACATAGAACAGGCGCTCCGGACCCGGCGCCTTCAGCTCGCGGCGCAGCGTGGTCAGGTCGTCCGCATCGGCCAGGTTCAGGCCGGTCGGGTCCAGGCCGATCTTGCCGGTCTCCAGGCCACGCAGCGCCTTCTGCAGCGATTCCTGGAAGGTGCGGCCCATCGCCATCACCTCGCCCACCGACTTCATCTGGGTGGTCAGGCGCGCGTCGGCCTGCGGGAACTTCTCGAAGGCGAAACGCGGGATCTTGGTGACGACGTAGTCGATCGACGGCTCGAACGAGGCCGGGGTCAGGCCGCCGGTGATCTCGTTTTTCAGTTCGTCCAGCGTGTAGCCCACCGCCAGCTTGGCGGCGACCTTGGCGATCGGGAAGCCGGTGGCCTTGGAGGCCAGCGCCGAGGAACGCGACACGCGCGGGTTCATCTCGATCACCACCACGCGGCCGGTGTTCGGGTTGATGCCGAACTGCACGTTGGAACCACCGGTGTCCACGCCGATCTTGCGCAGCACCGCGATGGAGGCATCGCGCAGGCGCTGGTATTCCTTGTCGGTGAGGGTCTGCGCCGGGGCGACGGTGATCGAGTCACCGGTATGCACGCCCATCGGGTCCAGGTTCTCGATCGAGCAGACGATGATGCAGTTGTCCGCGGTGTCGCGGACCACTTCCATCTCGAACTCCTTCCAGCCCAGCACCGATTCCTCCACCAGCACTTCGGTGGTCGGCGACAGTTCCAGGCCGCGGCTGACGATCTCGATCAGCTCCTCGCGGTTGTAGGCGATGCCGCCGCCGCTGCCACCCAGGGTGAAGCTGGGGCGGATGATGGTCGGGTAGCCGACGGTGGTCTGGATCTCCAGCGCTTCTTCCAGCGTGTGCGCCACGGCGGCCTTCGGGCACTCCAGGCCGATCTCGCCCATCGCCACGCGGAACAGCTCGCGGTCCTCGGCCATGCGGATCGCTTCGCGCTTGGCGCCGATCAGCTCGACGTTGTACTTCTCCAGCACGCCGTGATCGGCCAGGTCCAGCGCGCAGTTCAGCGCGGTCTGGCCGCCCATGGTCGGCAGCAGCGCATCGGGCTTTTCCTTGGCGATGATCTTCTCGACCGTCTGCCAGTTGATCGGCTCGATGTACACGGCGTCGGCCATGTTCGGGTCGGTCATGATCGTGGCCGGGTTGCTGTTGACCAGCACCACGCGGTAACCCTCGTCACGCAGCGCCTTGCACGCCTGCGCGCCGGAGTAGTCGAACTCGCAGGCCTGGCCGATGACGATCGGGCCGGCGCCGATGATGAGGATGGTCTTCAGGTCTGAGCGCTTGGGCATGGGGGTCCTCAGTAAAGTCGGTTCTGCCACGCCTCGGGGGCGAGCCAGGTGATCTGGTCGGGCGATGCGGCATCGATCGCCCCGTGGTCGACCGCGGCGCGTACTTCGCGCTGCATCGCGGCCCAGCTGGGAGCGGCGGCGCCCAGGCGCGCACCGATCCGGTTGTTGTGGGCGTCCATCGCCCGGCTGGCGTTGCCCTGCCCGTCCCGCTCCATCACCGCGGTCACCCAGTCCACGCAGCGCGGCGACAGGGTGTAGGCGACGATGGCACTGGCCAGGCTGTGGCGGTAGGCATCGGCCGGTCCATTGCGTCCACCCGGCAGGTGGGCGGCGAACCACGGCGTGTACACCGCGATCAGCACGAAGGCCGGATAGGCCGCCAGCACCAGCAACGCCAGCACGGCCAGACGCCAGTGGCGTCCGCGGCGCGGCGTTGCCGGCATCGCGCTCATCAGGCCTTGGCCTGCGCGATCATGGCCACGAAACGGTCGAACAGCGGCGACACGTCATGCGGGCCCGGCGAGGCTTCCGGGTGGCCCTGGAAGCTGAAGGCCGGCGCGTCGGTCAGCGCGATGCCCTGGTTGGTGCCGTCGAACAGCGAACGATGGGTCACCCGCACGTTGGCCGGCAGGCTGGCCTCGTCCACGGCGAAGCCGTGATTCTGCGAGGTGATCATCACCCGCCCGCCGTCCAGGTCCTGCACCGGGTGGTTGGCACCGTGGTGGCCATGACCCATCTTCAGGGTCTTGGCGCCACTGGCCAGGGCCAGCAGCTGATGGCCCAGGCAGATGCCGAAGGTCGGGATCTTGCGCGCGATGAATTCCTTGATCGCCGCGATTGCGTAATCGCACGGCTCCGGATCGCCCGGGCCGTTGCTCAGGAACACGCCATCCGGGTTCATCGCCAGCACCTCGGCGGCCGGGGTCTGCGCCGGCACCACGGTGACCTCGCAGCCGCGCTCGGCGAGCATGCGCAGGATGTTGAGCTTCACGCCGTAGTCGTAGGCCACGACCTTGTACTTCGGCGCGGCGTTGACGAATTCATTGCGGTCCAGGTCCAGTTGGCCCTCGGTCCACGGGTAGGCCTTGTCGGTGCTGACCACCTTGGCCAGGTCCATGCCCTTCAGCCCGGGGAACTTGCGCGCCGCTTCCAACGCCTTGTCGACGTCGATGTCGTCGCCGGCCATCAGCGCGCCGTTCTGGGCGCCCTTCTCGCGCAGGATGCGGGTCAGCTTGCGGGTGTCGATGCCGGAGATCGCCACCACACCACGCGCCTGCAGCCATTCCGGCAGCGAGACCTGGCTGCGCCAGTTGCTCGGGCGGCGCGGCACGTCGCGCACGATCAGGCCGGCCGACCAGACCTTGCGGGCCTCGTCGTCCTGGTCGGTGAAACCGGTGTTGCCGATGTGCGGATAGGTCAGCGTGACCAGCTGGCGGGCGTAGGACGGGTCGGTGACGACTTCCTGGTAGCCGGTCATGGCGGTGTTGAACACCACTTCGCCGACCGACAGCCCGGAGGCGCCTACGGATTCGCCCTCGAACACGGTGCCGTCTTCGAGGACAAGGATTGCGGGTTGGGTCACGGGAATCTCGCTGTGGCTGCGGGGGACTCCGACATGCACCGGCAAAATCCGGTTGCAGCAAAGCGCGGACGCGGTGCGGGGGACCGGTCCGACGCTAGGTTCGGGCAAGCGGGAATTGTAGCGGCAAGCGCCCGGCACTGCCAGCATGAATACGGAATGCCGCTATTCCTTCACGGCGTTGCGTGCGCTCCGTTCAGCCAAGCAGATCGCGCACGCGATACAGGCCGGGCGCACGCCCCAGCAAGCGCTTGGCGGCATGCAGCGCGCCACGCGCGAAGATGTCGCGGTTGGTGGCGCGGTGCACCAGTTCGATCCGCTCGCCCATGCCGGTGAACTGCACCAGATGCTCACCGACGATGTCGCCGGCGCGCAGGCTGGCATAGCGCGGCTGCGCGCCGCTGCCGGTGGCCGCCTCGCCGAGGGTGAGCGCGGTACCGGAGGGCGCGTCCTGCTTGTGGATGTGGTGTGACTCGACGATGTCGCAATCCCAGCCCGGCAGCGTGCCGGCGGCGCGCTCGACCAGGTCGGCCAACACGGCGACACCGAGGCTGAAGTTGGAGGCCCACACCAGCGGAATCCGGGTCGCCGCCTGCGCAAGCGCCTCGCGCTGCTCCGCGGCCAGGCCGGTGGTGCCGGAGACGAGCCCGACGCCACGCTGCATGCACAGCGCCAACAGCGGCGAGAACCCCTGCGGCAGGCTGAAATCGACCGCCACGTCGAACGGGGGCGCGCCGGCCAGTTCGCTGGCGGCGAAATGCGGCACGCCGTCGACCACGCGCTGGCTGGGCGCGCGCCCGACCACGGCCGCGACCACTTCCAGCGCGGGATCTTCGGCGGCCAGTCGCAGCAGGGCCTGACCCATGCGCCCGGAGGCACCGTGGATCAGCAGTTTCAGGGGCGGGGTCGGCGTATTCATGGGCGCAGGCTAGCGGCTGGGGGCGATGCTGGGAAGCCCTGGATGATGGGGTCACATGCGTCATGCCGACGGCGCGGCATATACCGTTCTGCTCGCACGCTGCCCCCACCCTGTTCCCTCCCCTTGTAGGAGCGGCTTCA
>DJAN01000227.1:2659-3035 GCA_002429615.1 Lysobacteraceae bacterium UBA6001 | reverse complement strand
ACGGATGGACAGCGAGGGCCTGCTCGGGCTGCCTGCCCTGGCCGAGGCGACGCGGATCGGGCTGGTGACCGCACCGGGCGGACGCGGGGTGCTGGCCGCCGAGCTGACGCGGCGCGGGGGCGAGGTGGTGCGCGCGGACGTGTATGAACGCATCCCGCTGACGATCAACCCCGCCACCCTGCGGCGGCTGCGCACATGCACCGGACCCAGCGTGCTGGCCGTGAGCAGCGGCGAGGCGCTGGAGCGGGTGCTGGCGCAGTTGCCCGCGGACATCGTCGCGCAGTGGCAGACGCAGCCGGCGGTCACGGCCAGTGCCCGGCTGGCGGCACTGGCCCGCGCGTACGGTTTCCTACGGGTGGTGCAGGCCGAAGGTCCG
>DJAN01000227.1:2117-2361 GCA_002429615.1 Lysobacteraceae bacterium UBA6001 | reverse complement strand
GTGGTGCAGGCCGAAGGTCCGCGGCCGGCGCAGCTGGTCGCCGCCGCCATCGCGACCCACCGCAGCTGAAGCCGCTCCGCTCTTGCCGGCCGCGCGCGCGCCACGCCATGCTGTGCCGCGCCGCTGAAACCCCCACGCGGCCCCGCTTTGAAGGAATGCCCGCCGATGAACGACACCCCGACCCCGCGCCGCCGACCGCTCCTGTGGCTGTCCCTGCTCGTGCTGGTGGTGCTCGCGGCGGCCG
>DJAN01000227.1:871-1821 GCA_002429615.1 Lysobacteraceae bacterium UBA6001 | reverse complement strand
GCCGGCTTCGCCTGGCGCGAATGGCAGACCCGGCTGGCCGCGCAGCAGCAGGACGAGGACGCGCGCGTGCAGCGCTGGTCGGCGATCGAGCAGAACCTCGAATCGCTGCGTCGTGACCAGCGCGCGGCCAACCAGCGCCTGCAGGACGCCGCCGCCACCAACCGCATCCTGCGCGACGAGATGCTGGGCCTCAGCCAGCGCGGCGCGCTGCTGGAGGAGACCGTCGAACGCCTCGCCGACACCGAGCGTCATGGTGCGCAGGCACTGCGCCTGGACGAAGTGGAGCTGCTGCTCAACCAGGGCCAACAGCGTCTGGCCATTGCCGGTGACCTCGACGGCGCGCGTCGCGCCTACGCGCTGGCAGCCGGTGCGCTGCAGGGCATCGACGATCCCACCTATCTCAACCTGCGCCAGGCGCTGGTGCAGGAGCGCAACGCGCTCGACGCACTCGGCCCTGGCCCACGCCAGCAGGTGGGGCAGGCACTCGACGTCTTCATCTCGCGCCTGCACGCCCTCCCGCAACATGTAGGCGAAGCGGATGCTTTCGATGCGACATGGTGGCAACGTGCGTTGTCGCCGCTGGTCCGCATCCGGCCCTCGAACGGCACATTGATTGCCGGTTCGGAGCGTCGCGCCGCCGAAGATGCCCTGCAGGTCGAGGTCAGCCTGGCACGCGCGGCGTTGGAACGCGGCGATGCGGCCAGCTTCGCGCAGGCGCTGCGGCGCGTGGACACCTGGCTGGTCCGGCTGTGGCCGGATTCGCCGGCGCTGCGCACGCAACGGCGTGCCCTGGCCGACCTCGGCAAGGCATCGCTGCATCCGGACATGCCCGAACTCGGTTCCACCCTGCGTCAACTGCAGGCCATGCGTGAAGGGAGGCAAGCCCCATGAAGCCATTGAGAAGTCTGCTTATCCTGCTGGTCGCCGTGGTGCTCGGCGTGGTCGCCGCG
>DJAN01000227.1:428-711 GCA_002429615.1 Lysobacteraceae bacterium UBA6001 | reverse complement strand
GTGCTCGGCGTGGTCGCCGCGCAATGGCTGTCACAGCAGCAGCGCTACGACCTCGGCGAAGTGGTGGTGCGTGCCGGCGGCAACGACTACATCGCGCCGATGCCCCAGGCGGTGCTGGCGTTGATCGTGGTCCTGCTCGCGTTGTGGGTGCTGTGGATCCTGCTCAGCCTGCCGTTCCGCGCATGGGGCCGCTATCGCCGCAAGCGCGGGCGCGCGCGCCTGATCGAAGGGCTGCGTGCCTACGAGTTCGGCCAATGGAACAAGGCCGGCAAGGCGCTGGTGG
>DJAN01000227.1:0-172 GCA_002429615.1 Lysobacteraceae bacterium UBA6001 | reverse complement strand
AGGCCGGCAAGGCGCTGGTGGCGGCGGCGGAAGACGAGGAAGTCGCACCGGTGGCACTGCCGCTGGCGATCCGGGTGGCCGATGCGCGCGCCGACACCGCGGGCGCGCAGGTGCTGGTGCAGGACCTGACCACGCGCGACCCGGTGGCGCATGCCCTGCTGCAGGCCGAGCG
>DJAN01000229.1:3627-3777 GCA_002429615.1 Lysobacteraceae bacterium UBA6001 | reverse complement strand
GCGGCGGCCGTGGCCGGGCGCGGCGCGGTGCGCAGCGGCACGACCGACGCGCTGGCCTGGGTGATCTTGAAGATGGCGACGGCCTCGGACAGATGCCCGGCCTGTTCCTCCATCGCCCGCGCGGCGGCAGTGGCTTCCTCCACCAGCGCG
>DJAN01000229.1:0-3442 GCA_002429615.1 Lysobacteraceae bacterium UBA6001 | reverse complement strand
TTCCTCCACCAGCGCGGCGTTCTGCTGGGTGGTTTCGTCCATCTGGGTGACGGTCTGGTTGACCTGCTCGATGCCGGCAGACTGTTCCTGCGAGGCAGCGGAGATCTCGGCCATGATGTCGGTCACGCGCTGCACCGAGGCGACGATCTCGCCCATGGTCGCGCCGGCCTTGTGCACCAGTGCCGAGCCATCGGCGACACGCTCGACGGAGTCGTCGATCAGGCCCTTGATCTCCTTGGCCGCGTTGGCCGAGCGCTGCGCCAGCGTGCGCACTTCCGAGGCGACCACGGCGAAGCCGCGGCCCTGTTCGCCGGCGCGCGCGGCTTCCACCGCGGCGTTCAGTGCCAGGATGTTGGTCTGGAAGGCGATGCCGTCGATCACCGAGATGATCTCGGCGATCTTCTTCGACGAGGCTTCGATGTCGCCCATGGTGGTCACCACCTGGCCGACCACGTCGCCACCCTGCGAGGCGACACCGGCCGCGCCCTGTGCCAGCTGGTTGGCCTGGCGGGCGTGTTCGGCGTTCTGCTTCACGGTGGAGGTCAGTTCCTCCATCGAGGCGGCGGTCTCTTCCAGGTTGGCGGCCTGCTGCTCGGTGCGGCGCGACAGGTCGCTGTTGCCCTGCGCAATCTCGCCGGCGGCCAGGTTGATGCTGCCGCTGGCGGTCTGGATACGGCCGACGATTTCGGTCAGCTGGGCCACGGTGGCGTTGGCGTCATCGCGCATCTGGGCGAACACGCCGTGGAAGTCGCCTTCCATGCGGTGGGTCAGGTCGCCATCGGCGATCGCGCGCAACAGCGCCGACAGCGAAGCCAGGTTGCCGTCGGCGGTGGACATCAGGCGGTTGAGCGTTTCCACCATCGAGCGGAAATCGTGCTGGAACGAGGCGGCATCGCCGCGCACGGAGAAGTCGCCAGCGGCGGCGGCGGCGCCCAGGCGCTGGATTTCCTGGTTGATCGCGCCAAGGTTGCGCTTGACCGCGTCCATGGTCTCGCTGATGACCGCCTTTTCGCCCGGCAGGCGCGGCATGTCCTGGCTCAGGTCGCCGATCGCGTAGCGCTGGGTCAGGTCGATGACCTGCATCTTCACTTCGATGTGCTCGGCCACCAGCTGGTTGGCGTCGTGGACCATGCGGCCGTAATCGCCCGGGAAGCGGCCTTCGTCCATGCGGAAGCTGATCTCGCCGGCTTCATGGCGACGCGCCATTTCCTCCTGTGCCTCCATCACCGCCTGCAGCTGCTGCTGCATGTGGCGCATGCTCTCCAGCAGCTGGCCGGTCTCATCGCGGCTCTGCACGACGATCGCATTGTCGAGGTTGCCGCGGGCAATCGAACCGGCGACGCGGGTGGCTTCGCCCAGCGGTCGCGAGATCGAACGCGCAATGGCATAGCCCAGGCCGATGGCCAGCAGCGTGACCAGGCCAAGCACGGTGAACATCATCGCCACCGTGCGCTTGTGCGCGGCGTTGGCCTTGGCCACCGTCTCGTGCAGGTGGTCGATGTTGTAGGCGCTGAGTTCCTTCAGCGCCGCGAACAGATTGCGGCGTGCATCGCGCGACTCGGTGGAGGAGATGGCGCGGGCGCTATCGAAATCGCCGGCGTGGACGGCTTCGGCGACCTTCTTGTGCGCGCCGAAGTAGGCATCGCGTGCCTGCTTGACCTTGCCGTAGATCGCCACTTCGTCCGGATCGGCGTCGCTGGAGACGTCGTTGTAGCCCTTTTCTTCCTTGGCGATGGTCGCCTCGGTGTCGGCCATGCGCTTGTCGTAGTCGGCGACCTTGGCCGGGTCGTCCTGGCTATAGAGCTGCGAGATCTCGTACGTGCGGTACTCGCCAAGCTGCGAACGCATTTCGCCGAGGTGCTGTACCGAAGGCATCCAGTCTTCGCTCAGCTCGACCAGCTGGTCGTTGCCCGTGCTCAGCCGCAGCAACGCGAACGCGCCCAGGGCCAGGGTCATCAGGGTCGTTACGGAGAAGGCGAGCGCCAGCTTTCTGGCGATCGTCAGATTCTGGAACCACTTCATGTCGATATCTCGAGTGCTCGGCGCGCGGCCGTGGATTGGGAGGTGCCGCGGCAACGGATGGATTTCGCCTTGGCACAGCAGATAGCGGCTGTGTCGCTTCACCCTTTAGGGCGAATGTGCGTCACAATTTTGAGGGCGTTAATAATCAACGCGAATAGTTGATTCGCGGGTTTGGAAATTTAGGAATAACGGCGGTTCGCCCGCGCTATTCGCGTTGCTGCGGACAACGCAAAGCCCCGGCGCGAGGCCGGGGCTGGGGACGGGCCGAGACGGCGCGCGGACGCGCCGTGTGACTCAGGCGGCCTGCGGCAATGCCCGCAGCGAGCGCACCAGCCCGCCGATGTCCACGATCAGCGCGACGCGACCGTCGCCGAGGATGGTGGCACCGGAGATACCGGCGATGCGTCGGTAGTTGTTCTCGATGTTCTTGACCACGACCTGCTGCTGGCCGACGAGTTCGTCCACTTCCAGCGCGATCTTCTGCCCGTCGCCTTCGACCACCACCACCAGCGGATCTTCGCTGCGCTCGCCGGCATAACCGTAGTAGTCGCTGAGCGAGAGGATCGGCAGGTACTCGCCGCGCACGCGCAGCACCCGGCCTTCGCCGGCCATGGTGCGGATGTCGGCGTTCTGCGGCTGCAGCGCCTCCAGCACGTAGGCCAGCGGCAGGATCAGGGTTTCGCCGGCCACCGAGACGGTCATGCCGTCGAGGATGGCCAGGGTCAGCGGCAGGCGGATCAGGGTGCGGGTGCCCTGGCCGGCATGGCTCTCGACCTGCACTTCGCCACCCAGTGCCTGGATGTTGCGGCGGACCACGTCCATGCCGACGCCGCGGCCGGAGAGGTCGGTGACCGCGTCGGCGGTGGAGAAGCCGGGGGCGAAGATCAGGTCCCACACCTGCGAATCGGTCGGGTTGTCCGGCACGCTGATGCCGCGCTCGGCCGCCTTGGACAGGATCTTCTCGCGATTCAGGCCACGGCCGTCATCGCTGACTTCGATGACGATGTGACCGCCCTGGTGCGAAGCGGCCAGGGTGATCGTGCCGGTTTCGTCCTTGCCAGCCGCGCTGCGCGCGTCGGGCAGTTCCAGACCATGGTCGATCGAATTGCGCACCAGGTGGACCAGCGGGTCGGCGATCTTCTCGATCAGGCCCTTGTCCAGCTCGGTGCCTTCGCCCAGCGTGCGCAGGCGGACCTGCTTGCCGAGGCGGGTGGAAAGGTCGCGGACCAGGCGCGGGAAGCGGCGGAACACCGCGTCCACCGGCAGCATGCGCACGCCGATCACCGCTTCCTGCAGGTCGCGGGTGTTGCGTTCGAGCAGGTCCAGGCCGGCCGACAGGCGCTCGGCATGCGAGGCGTCCAGGCCACCGGAGACGGCCTTGAGCATCGCCTGGGTGATGACCAGTTCGCCGACCAGGTTG
>DJAN01000186.1 GCA_002429615.1 Lysobacteraceae bacterium UBA6001 | reverse complement strand
GCCGGGGTGTCGAGTTCGACCTTGGTGGCGGCGGCGCGCGCGAGCGGGCGCACCCGCGCCTGCGCGGCGGCCTTGACCTTGCCGACGATCTCCTCGGCGTAGGTCTCCAGGCCGCGCGCGACGTCGAGCTTGGGCTTGGCGACGAAATCCACCGCGCCCAGCGACAGCGCCTGCAGGGTGGTGTCGGCGCCGCGCTCGGTGAGCGAGGAGATCATCACCACCGGCGTCGGCCGCAGCCGCATCAGGTTCTCCAGGAACGCCAGGCCGTCCATGCGCGGCATTTCGACGTCCAGGGTGATCACGTCCGGATTCAGGCGCTTGATCTTCTCGCGCGCCAGGATCGGGTCGGCGGCGCTGCCGACGACCTCGATGCCGATGTCGCGCGAGAGGATTTCAGTGAGGATCTGCCGCACGACGGCGGAGTCGTCGACGATCAGGACGCGGACCGGGGCTTGCAGGTTCATTCGAACAGCTCCACGCCGCCGCTGACAGGCGTCTTGGACAGGCGGGCACGCACGGCCGATTCGGTCGCGGCGACTTCGGCTTCGTGCGCATGCGGCAGGCGCTGCACCACGACGCGGCCGGTGACCGGGAAGAACCAGATCTTGCGCGGATGGATGCCGCACAGGTCCTCGGCCACGATCGGGATGTGCTCGGCCTGCAGGTAGGCACGCACGAACTCGGCGTTGCGCGTGCCCACCGGGTTGGAGGTGAAGCCCTTGAGCACGTTGGCGCCGCCGAACACCTTGGCTTCCAGGCGCTTGCGGTGCGCGCCGCGCTTGAGCAGGTCGTTGATCAGCAGTTCCATGGCGTAGCTGCCGTAGCGCGCGGGCGCGCCGTCGCCGACCTGGCCCTCGGGCAGCAGGAAGTGGTTCATGCCGCCGATCTTCAACACCGGGTCGCGCACGCAGGCGGCCACGCAGGAGCCCAGCGTGGTGGTCAGCGCGGTGTCATCGTCGACCACCAGGTACTGCGTGGGCAGCAGCTTGGCGGCGATGGTCTGGAAGCGGGTGTCGCGGTAGCGCATCACCTCGTCGATCTTCAGGGCCGAGGTCATGCGCGGGCTCCGCGGGCGGCGCGGTACAGCGTGCGGCCGCAGGGCTGGATCAGGTCGGCGGCGTGCAGGTAGTTCTCCGAGTGACCGGTATACAGCAGGCCGTTGTCGCCGAGGTGCGGCACCAGGCGCGAGAGGATGCCGCGCTGGGTGGGCTTGTCGAAGTAGATCATCACGTTGCGGCAGAACACCGCCGCGAACGGCCCGCCGACGTCGTAGCGCGGCGCCAGCAGGTTGAGCTGGCGGAATTCGATGAGCTGGCGCAGCGCCGGCAGCACGCGGCACTTGCCTTCATTGGGGCCGCTGCCGCGCTGGAAGTATTTGCGTCGCAGCGATTCGTCCAGCGAGGACACGCGGTCGATCGGATAGACGCCGCGCGCGCCGGTCTCCAGCACCTGGGTATCGACGTCGGTGGCGAGGATGCGCACCGGCGGATGCAGGGTGCCGAACGCCTCGCAGGCGGTGATCGCCATCGAGTACGGCTCCTCGCCGGTGGAGGCGGCGCACGACCACAGGTGCAGCGTGGGTTCGTGGCGACGCTGCAGCAGCTCTTCGCGCAGCTTCTCGAAGTGATGCGGCTCGCGGAAGAACGAGGTGAGGTTGGTGGTCAGCGCGTTGGTGAAGGACTGCCATTCGGCATCGTCCTCGCCGCTTTCCAGCAGGTCCAGGTAATCGCGGAACGAACGCAGGCCGAGCGCGCGCAGGCGCCTCGACAGCCGGCCATAGACCATGTCGCGTTTGGCCGGTGCCAATGCGATGCCGGCACGCTGGTGGATCAGTTCGCACACGCGGCGGAAGTCGCGGTCGGCGAACTCGAATTCGCGGCTGTCGACGGAAGCGGGGGAGGGGGTGGGCGGCATTCGGCACCTCGGGTTCAAGAAGGTTATCGGCCGCGCAAGGGGGGAACTGTAGTGCGCGCTGCGTCGCAATTTTTCGCCGTGCCCGTCGCGGGGACGGGGCGTTCCCGCCAAAACAGAAACCCCGGCCGGAGCCGGGGTGTCTGCTGTTACGTACCACTCGGAGAGATCAGAATTCCTGCCAGTCGCTGTCGGTGACCAGGGCTTCGGCTTCCTTGCGGGCCGGGCGGGCCGGACGCGCGGCGGCCTGCGGCTGCGGACGCACGCTGCGCTCGGCGGCGCGCGGGGCGGCCACCACGGCTTCGGCCACCGATTCCTCCAGGCGGAAGATCGACACCGCATCGGACAGCTGGCCGGCCTGTTCTTCCATCGCGCGCGCGGCGGCGGTGGCTTCCTCCACCAGCGCGGCGTTTTGCTGGGTGGTCTCGTCCATCTGGGTGATGGTCTGGTTGACCTGCTCGATACCGGCCGACTGTTCCTGCGAGGCGGCGGAGATCTCGGCCATGATGTCGGTCACGCGCTGCACCGAGGCGACGATCTCGCCCATGGTGGCGCCGGCCTTGTGCACCAGCGCCGAGCCATCGGCCACGCGGCCGACGGAGTCGTCGATCAGGCCCTTGATCTCCTTGGCCGCATTGGCCGAGCGCTGCGCCAGCGTGCGCACTTCCGAGGCGACCACGGCGAAGCCGCGGCCCTGTTCGCCAGCACGTGCGGCTTCCACCGCGGCGTTCAGCGCCAGGATGTTGGTCTGGAAGGCGATGCCGTCGATTACCGAGATGATCTCGGCGATCTTCTTGGAGGACTTCTCGATGTCCCCCATGGTGGTGACGACCTTGCCGACCACTTCGCCGCCCTGCGAGGCCACGCTGGCAGCGCCCTGCGCCAGCTGGTTGGCCTGGCGGGCATGCTCGGCGTTCTGGCGCACGGTGGAGGTCAGTTCCTCCATCGAGGCGGCGGTCTCTTCCAGGTTGGCGGCCTGCTGCTCGGTACGGCGCGACAGGTCGCTGTTGCCGGCGGCAATCTCGCCGGCGGCGGAGTTGATCGCCACCGAGGAATGCTTGATGCGGCCGACGATCTCGGTCAGCTGTTCGGCGGTGGCGTTGGCATCGTCACGCATGCGGGCGAACACGCCCTGGAAGTCGCCGTGGATGCGCGCGGTCAGGTCACCCTGAGACAGCGCGGCCAGCAGGTGGGAAACCTGTTCGATCGAGGCGCCGTTGGCGTCCAGCAGGCCATTGAGCTGCTGTGCCAGCTGCAGGAAGAAGCCTTCCTTGCCTTCGACCGCGACGCGACCGTTCATGTCGCCGGCGGCGGCCGACTCGACGATGCGCGCCACTTCCTCTTCCACCTGCACTTCGATGCTGCGGTCACGCCATTCGCACACGGTGCCCACGGCGTGGCCGTCGGCGTCGCGGATCATCGACACGATCTGCGCGATGTGCGCGCTGCCATAGCGCATTTCGCGGCGCGCCGAGCCGTTCTTTTCCAGCTGCGCGACGAACTTCGGATCGACCTGGCCGCCGTGCTCCAGCACGTTGACGTTGTGGCCGACCAGCGGCGCTTCGACGTCGAATTCCGGCAGCGCCTCGCGGAAGCCGTCGGCGTGGTGGGCGATGACCTGGTGGATCGCGGGATTGGTGTAGACGACCTGCAGCGACGGATCGGTGATGATCACGCCGGTGGAGGAGGCGTCCAGCGCGGTGCGGATGCGCAGGTTCTCTGCGGCGACGGCCTGGTCGCGCTCGATGCGCTCCTTCAGGTCGCGCTGCATGCGCTGCAGGGCGCGCATCAGGTCGCCGACTTCATCGGCGGCGCTGACATCGATATGGCCGTCGAGCTTGCCGGTCGCCACGTCATGGGCGACGTTGACCGCGCCACGCATGTTGTTGACCAGGGCACGGGCGAACAGCCAGGCCAGTACCAGGCCACCGGCGATGCCGGCCAGCACCATCACCACGGTCAGGGTGACCGAGGTGGCGTGCACGGTCTCGGCCTTGTCCTTGGCGGTCTGGGCGAGGCGGTTGTCTTCCTCGATCAGCTTGCCCAGCGAACCCTGCGCGGCCAGGTGGGCGCTGCGGGTCTCGCCGACGAAGGTGTCCACGGCGTCGTCGGGGAGGTTCAGTTCCAGCATCTCCTCGACGCTGGCGTAGGAGGCCGAGGCCTTTTTCCAGTCGCTGACGAACTGCTCGTACTGCTTCTTCTGTTCCGGGCTGGCCAGCAGCCGCGGATAATCGGCGATGGTGGCGTCGATGTCCTTCTTCAGCTTGGCCTGGCGGTCCTTGGCGTCCTGCTTGACCGCGTCACTGGCGCGGATCAGGCCCTGGTAGGCCGCGTTGCGGTACTCGCCGAGCATGCCGCGCAGCTCGCCGGCCTCGCGCACGCTGGCCATGGAGTTGCCGGCCAGCTCGCGCGTCACGTTGTTGAGTGCGGCTAGGCCCGCGTAGGCGATGATGCCCTGGATCAGCATGATGACCATCACGATGCCGAAGATCAGCATCAACTTCGGGCCGAGTTTGAGTTTGTTGATCCACTGCATGTACGCGCTTCCTCTTCCTGTGACGTTGCCCGGCGGGAGGGCCAGGCACCGTCCCGCGCACCTGCGCGGGACGGCGCGGCGGGTATTACTTGATCGTCGCCAGCTTCAGGCTGGACGGCGAGCTGACTTCGATTTCGGCGCGCGAAGCATCGCGCTGGATCTTGCCGATCACGCAGACGTCCTTGCCTTCCAGGGTTTCCGGGGCGAAGGAGAACTTGCTGCGGTTGGCGCCGTCGATGCGGGCCGAGAAGGTGTGGCGCGGGAACATGCCGCCCATGTACAGGAAGGTCGGCTCGCCTTCGGACGACTGCGCGTACTTGGCCTTCTCGACCTTGCCGCACACCATGCCGTCCTTGCCGACGAAGCGGGTCGCCATTTCCGGCGGAATCATTTCCTGGGACTGGGCCAGGACGTCGGCGGACAGGGTGGCCAGGGCCAGGGCGGGGATCAGGGTGAACAGCGATTTCATGGAATGTCTCCGAATGTGGGGAGGGGTGGCCTCACGCGGGCCTTGAGGCAGCTATCGGCGCCTGTCCGGACAACTTGAAGGGGCAGGGTGAGAACTGCGCCACAGTTCGTTTCGTTGGTGGCCGGTGTGTCGGGAGGTGCCCGACACGGGCCGTCAGGCAGCTTCTTCGGCCAGCGCTTCCTGCGGTGCCAGGTCGGCGCTGTCGAGCAGGGTCTCGATGTCGAGCAGGATCAGCATGCGGTCTTCCTGGGTGCCGATGCCGGAGATGAAGCGCGTATCCACGGCGGCGCCGAACTCCGGCGTCGGGCGGATCTGTTCCTCGCTCAGCGGGATCACGTCCGAGACGCTGTCCACGACGATGCCGACCACGCGGTCCTCGACGTTGAGCACGATCATCACGGTGAAGGCGTCGTAGCGCGCCTCGCGCAGGCGCAGCTTCAGGCGCAGGTCGATGACCGGCACGATGGTGCCGCGCAGGTTGATCACGCCCTTGATGTAGTCCGGCGCATCCGGCACGCGGGTGACCGCGTCGTAGCCCCGGATTTCCTGCACCTTCAGGATGTCCACACCGTACTGCTCTTCGCCCAGGGCGAAGCTGAGGAATTCACCGCCGTGACCGGCGGCAGGCTTTTTATCGTTCATCGAGGACTCCGGGCGAGCACGGCGGAATGGCGGGGTTGCCATGCCAAGATCGGCCCGGGCAGGAAAATCTTTAGCCTGCGTTGCGTTTTGCCTAGAACACGCCGCTCTTGCGGGCGTTGCGCTGGCGGTCGATGCGGAAGATGTAGCGCTGGATGGCCTCGTCGGCCCCGCGCGGCAGGTCCTCGAAGCGGGTGCCGACGCGGCAGCTCTCCACGCCGTTGGCCAGGGTCTGCTTGGCCTGGCTGCAGATCGCCAGGGCGACCGGGATCGGCGGTTGGTCGGGCAGGCGCAGTTCGCAGCGGCGGTAGACCCGGCCCACTTCCAGCAGCGGGGCGCCGGCCGGCAGGCTCACCGCCAGGCCGCCGCCGCTGATGTCGATCACGCGCAGGCGCAGCGGCTCACGCGGGGAGGTGTCTTCATCCGGCTCCGGGTCGAAGCCGATCACGCAGGTGGGAGAGTCGGTGATCGGGGTTTCCAGCCGGTAATGCTCGCGGCGCTGCAGGTGGTAGATGGTGGTGGGCAGCGGCGCGCGGAAGGCGACGTGGCCCTCGTGCTCGATGCGTTCGACCTGGTCCAGGCGGAAGCGGATCCGCACCCGCTCCAGCTGGGCGAAACACAGCAGATGGCTGGCCACCGCGGCGGCACGGTTGGAGGCCTCGTTGGGGCTGCCGTCGAGCAGCATCCATTCCTCGTCCTCGTCGATCTCCAGCACCGCGGTGGGGAAGGACTGGTCACGACCGCCGATATGCGCGCTGACCAGCGAACGCTGGTCGATCAGCGCGCGCAGCAGTCCGCGCACCTGGCGAGGATTGCGGACGAGATAACGGTCGTCCCCTTCTTCCTGCTCGGGATGCGGATGCGGCGGTTCGCGGATGTCGCTTGGGAGCATGGGGCCCTTAATTTCCTGCAGAAACACGTGCGGCTGGGGAAATACCCCGCCATGGCCTCGGTATCGGCCAATCAGCGCGAAATTGTAGGGTAAACGGCCTTTCGTGCGTGATGGCGTAAGCGCTTTCATGCCCGAAACGCGCGACGGCCAGGGCGGGCCGCCGCGAAGGCTTGGTCATCCGGCGCGCGGAAGGCGCGCCGGCGAGGGTGGTGTCAGGCGGTTTCCAGCGATTCGGCGCTCTCGCGGCCCAGGCGTCGCACCAGGCGATCGGTCGGGTCGGCGCGGTCCGCCGCTAGACGGAACTGCGCGACTGCCTCGCGCAGTTCGCCGGCCTGTTCTTCCAGAGCGCGTGCCGATGCCGTGGCTTCCTCCACCAGCGCGGCGTTCTGCTGCGTGGTCTCGTCCATCTGCGTGATGGTCTGGTTGACCTGCTCGATGCCCGCCGACTGTTCCTGCGAGGCGGCGGAAATCTCGGTCATGATGTCGGTCACGCGCTGCACCGAGGCGACGATCTCGCCCATGGTCGCGCCCGCCTTGTGCACCAGCGACGAACCCTCGGCGACCTTGCCCACCGAATCGTCGATCAGGTGCTTGATCTCCTTGGCGGCATTGGCCGAGCGCTGCGCCAGCGTGCGTACCTCGCTGGCGACCACCGCGAAGCCGCGGCCCTGTTCGCCGGCACGCGCGGCTTCCACCGCTGCATTGAGCGCCAGGATGTTGGTCTGGAAGGCGATGCCGTCGATCACCGAGATGATCTCGGCGATCTTCTTCGACGACACTTCGATGCCGGACATGGTGTCCACCACCTGGCTGACCACCGCGCCACCCTGCGAGGCCACCGACGCCGCGCCGATGGCGAGCTGGTTGGCCTGGCGCGCATGCTCGGCGTTCTGGCGCACGGTGGAGGTCAGTTCCTCCATCGAAGCGGCGGTCTCTTCCAGGTTGGCGGCCTGCTGTTCGGTACGGCGTGACAGGTCGCTGTTGCCTTGCGCGATCTCGCCGGCGGCCAGGTTGATGCTCGACGTGGATTCCTGGATGCGGCCGACGATGCGGGTCAGCTGGCTGACCGTGGCATTGGCGTCATCGCGCATGTGCGCGAACACGCCGTGGAATTCCCCGTGCATGCGTGCGGTGAGGTCGCCCTGGGCGATCGCGCGCAGCAGCGCGGACAGCTTGCCGAGGTTGCGATCGTTGACCTCCATCATCGAGTTCAGGTCGCCGACCATCAGCGCGAAATCGAACTGGAACGCCGCCTGGTCGCCGCGCACGGAGAAATCGCCCGCCGCCGCGGCCTGGGCCAGGTGTTTGATCTCGTTGTTGATCGCCCGCAGGCTGTCGCGCACCCCGTTGATCGCCACGGTCACCACCGCCTTCTCGCCGGGCAGCGCTTCCATTTCCTGGGAGAGGTCGCCGGCGGCGTAGGCCTGGGCCAGTTCCACCACGCGCATCTTGAGCTGGATGTGGTCGGCCACCAGCGTGTTGGTGCTCTCGACCATGGTGGCGAATTCGCCGGCGAACTCATGCGCCGGGATGCGGTAGCTGACCGTGCCCGCCGCGTGGTGGCGGCCCATCTCGCGCTGGGCGTCGATCACCCGGCGCAGGCGCGCCTGCATCTCGTCCATGGCCTGCAGCATCTGGCCGACTTCGTCGCGGCCGCGGTGGCCGACATGCACGTGCAGGTCACCGTTGGAGACGCCCTTGAGCACGGCCAGCGCACGCCCGACCGGCACCAGCACGGCGTTGCCCAGCAGCCAGCCCAGGCCAAGGTTGATCAGCACCAGCACGCCGCCGGCGAAGGTCATGATGCCGGTGAACACCAGCGCCTGCGACTGGGTGTCGTCCAGGTAGACACCGGTGCCGATCACCCAGCCCCAGGGCTGATACAGCGTGTTGTAGGAGGTCTTGGTGACCGGATCCTTCTTGCCCGGCTTGGCCCACTTGTATTCGACGTAGCCGCCACCGGCCTGCGCGACCTTCACGAACTCGGTGAAGATGTGCTTGCCATCGGGACTGAGCACATCGTTCAGCGGCTTGCCGATCAGGTCGGGCCGCGTGGGGTGCATCAGCATGATGGGCTTTTCGTCGGTGACGTAGAAATAGTCCACGCCCTTGTTCGCCTGCAGCGTGGCCAGCGTGGCCAGTGCATGCTGCTGCGCGTCGGCCAGGCTCAGCTCGCCGCTCTCGGCGCGCTTGGCGTAGATCTCGACCACGCCCAGGGCCATCTGCGTCTGCGCTTTCAGCGCGGCCTGGCGGGTGTGGGTCAGGTCGAGGTATTGCAGACGCGCCGCGACCACGGCCAGGGCGACGATGCCGAGCGCCACCAGGAAGGTCTGCGACAGGAACTTGCGCTTCAACGGCATGTTCGCCATGGCATTGGCGAGGACGCTCTGCGGATTCATCGTGCGGGCTCAGCTCTGCAGGGAATAGGGGCGGGCTTACTCGGAATAGCGGCGCTGCGGGGCTGAAATTGAGCGCTGCGTCTCAATGTGCTGTTGATGGAAATCCTGTGTGTGATTCATGCGGTGGATCGTTGTGGGAAATCCTGCCCGTGGTGGGCGGAGGGTTGGAGGTGAAAAGCGGCGCGCACGGTTCGGCGCGCGGCAACCGGTGGCGGCCTGTGGCCGGGACACGCCGTGAACCCTTCCATGGGGGCTCGAAGGCGACATCCATGTCGCCTACGGTCCCGGCCACAGGCCGCCACCGGTCGCCCGAACGTCGGTCGTGGGCGGATCGGAATTCAACACCGTGCGGTAACGACAGATACGCGCGAGCGGGGGGCGGAATCACCGCCGCGCTGCGGATGTGGCGATGAGGTCGCCGTCTTTTGATTGCCTCGCCGTCCGCGGCTCACCGTCGGGTGACCGGGGGCAGGGGCTTGCCGGGACCGTAGGCGACATGGATGTCGCCTTCGAGCCTCCATGGAAGGATTCACGGCGTGTCCCGGCAAGCCCCTGCCCCCGGGCGCCGCGCGGTGAACCTTGAGAGCCGCGCTTTCGGAGGCTGTCCTGTGAGGTGATACCGCACGGTCGCGGCTGAAGCCGCTCCTACAAGGGGTTCCCGCAAACGGATCCCGCAAACGGATCCGGCGAATGAGGCCAGCGGGTGGAATCGGCGGATGGAGTGCGTGATTGGCGCCAGGGAAGGGGGCGGAAAAAAGAAGGGGCCGCATCGCGGCCCCTTCGTTACGCTCAGAACGTCTGCCACTGCCCCGCACCGCGCTCGGGGCGAGGTGCCGTGGCGGGGCGGGGGGGCGCCGGTCGCAGCGCGACCACTGGCGCCTTGGCCGGCGCGGCCTGCGTGGTGCGGAAGATGGAGACCGCCTCGGAAAGATGCCCGGCCTGTTCTTCCATCGCACGCGCCGCCGCGGTGGCTTCCTCCACCAGCGCAGCGTTCTGCTGCGTGGTCTCGTCCATCTGGGTGATGGTCTGGTTGACCTGCTCGATGCCCGCCGACTGCTCCTGCGAGGCGGCGGAAATCTCGGTCATGATGTCGGTCACGCGCTGCACCGAGGCGACGATCTCGCCCATGGTGGCGCCCGCCTTGTGCACCAGCGACGAACCCTCGGCGACCTTGCCGACCGAATCGTCGATCAGGTGCTTGATCTCCTTGGCGGCATTGGCCGAGCGTTGCGCCAGCGTGCGCACTTCGCTGGCGACCACGGCGAAGCCGCGGCCCTGTTCGCCCGCACGTGCCGCTTCCACCGCGGCATTGAGCGCCAGGATGTTGGTCTGGAAGGCGATGCCGTCGATCACCGAGATGATCTCGGCGATCTTCTTCGACGAAGCCTCGATGCCGGACATGGTGTCCACCACCTGGCTGACCACCGCGCCACCCTGCGAGGCCACCGACGCCGCGCCGATGGCGAGCTGGTTGGCCTGGCGGGCGTGTTCGGCATTCTGGCGCACGGTGGAGGTCAGTTCCTCCATCGAAGCCGCCGTCTCCTCCAGGTTCGCCGCCTGCTGCTCGGTGCGGCGCGACAGGTCACTGTTGCCCGCGGCGATCTCGCCCGCGGCCAGGTTGATGCTGCCGCTCGCGGCCTGGATGCGGCCGACGATGCCGGTCAGCTGGCTGACCGTGGCGTTGGCGTTGTCGCGCATCTGCGCGAACACGCCATGGAACTCACCCTGCATGCGTGCGGTGAGGTCGCCATGGGCGAGGGCATCGAGTACCCCGGAAATCTGCGCGATGCTGGTGGCATTGGCATCCAGCAGGTCGTTGAGCTGGCGCGCCAGCAGCAGATAGAAGCCGCTGCGGCCTTCGGTCTGCACGCGCTGCGACAGATCGCCTTCCACCGCCGCCTGGACGATGCGCGCGACTTCCGCTTCGACCTTCGCTTCGGTGGTACGGTCGCGCCACTCGCACACGGTGCCCAGCACCTGGCCGCGTTCGTCGCGCACCTGCGAGATGTTCTGGTCGAAACAGACCTCGCCGAAATTCACCTGGCGGCGCAGCGTGCCGTCGCGCTGCAGTTGCGCGACCAACTCCGGCGCCAGTACGCCACCGTGTTCCAGCACCGCCAGCGGCTGGCCGACCAGCGGGCGGTCGGTGTCGATGTCGGGCAGCGCACGGCTGATCTGCTCGGCATAGCCGTTGAGCATGCCGCGCAGCGCCGGGCTGGCGTAGATGACGTTGAATGCGGGGTCGGTGATGAGCGTGCCGGTGGAGGCGCTGTCCAGCGCGATGCGGATGCGCAGGTTCTCCGCGGCGACCGCCTGGTCGCGCTCGATGCGCTCGCGCAGGTCGCCCTGCATGCGCTGCATCGCGCGCAGCAGTTCGCCGACTTCATCCTCGCCACCGGCGGGAATGTGCCCATCGAGCTTGCCGGCGGCAATGTCGCGCGCCACCCCGCAGGCGCCGGCCAGCGGCTTGCTGACCATGCGGCGCGTGGCGACGAACACCAGTGCGGCGATCAGCGCGATGGCGAGCACCGACAGCCCGATCATCACCCGCATCATGTGGTGCAGGGTGGCGGTCAAGGCAGTGCGCGGCTCCACGCCGACCAGCGTCCACTTCCAGCGCGGGAAATGCTCGACGCTGACTGTTGCCGGTACCGCATCGGCCTTGGCCCCCGGCGCGATGGCGAGCACGCTGACGGCCGCCTCATCCGAAGCGCCGTCCACCAGGGTGTTGAAAGCGGCCCGATCTTCGGCGGCGACCAGCGCGGCAGCTTCCTGCCCCTCGTCGCTCGGATGCACCACCAGCTTGCCGTGCGCGTCGCCCTCGGCTTCGTCGACGACGAAGAAGTAGCCGTCCGCGCCAATCTTCAGGCCACGCATGCGTTCCTTCAGCGTGGCCAGGCCGGCGCTGTAGTTGACGCCGACGAAAGCGATGCCGACGACCTGTCCGCTGGCGTCCACCAGGGGCTGGTAGTGGGTCATGTAGTCGTTGCCGAACAGCTTGGCGCGGCCGGTATACGGCTTGTTCTCCAGCATCAGCGCATACGCCGGATGCTTGTGGTCCAGCGCGGTGCCGATCACGCGCTCGCCCTTGTCATTGGTCAACGAGGTGGAGATGCGCACGAAGTCGTCGCCGCTGCGCGAGAAGATCGTCGCCACCGCGCCGGTGCCGGCGGTGAAACGGTCCACCAGCTGGTCATCGGCACTCAGCGCCTTGCCGCCGAAGGCCAGGTTGCCGACCTCGAAGTCGCCCCGCTTGAGCGGCTTGCCGCGGGCATGGCCCGCATCCCCCGGCGGGAACAGCGCGGTGAAACCCCCGCTCAGGCGTTCGGTGTCCTGGGTGAGCGCGCGGTCATACAGGGCGATGGTGTCCTGCATGACATGGGTGGCGGTGGCCAGCCCTTGGCGGCTCTTGGTCTCGTAGGCGGCCGCGGATTGCTCGTAGACGCGCCAGGTGAGCGTGAGCAGCACCAGCGTCACCGCGAGGGTGACCAGCAGGGACAGGCGGATTCCGATCGACAGGCGGGAGAGGATCTTCATGGGGATGAGGGTTCCGGAAGCTCATGCGCGCGGCTTCCGTGCCTCGCGGTGGGGGGAGGGGTGCCGGCATGGGCCGGCACCCCGGGACGTCAGAACTCCTGCCAGTCGGTGTCGCTGGCAGTGGCGGTGGTCACCACGCCGACCGGCTTGCGCGCGGACGGCAGGG
>DJAN01000190.1 GCA_002429615.1 Lysobacteraceae bacterium UBA6001 | reverse complement strand
CGGCATCGTCGCGCGCGGCCGGGGCCGGCGCGCTGCTGCCGGCCAGCAGCGGCGCGAGCGAGGCGTCAGCGGCCTCTTCCTTCCAGCCCAGTTCCTCGCACAGCAGGCGCAGCTGGCGATGCAGCTCGCGCCATTCGCGCATGCGCAGGAAGCCGAGGAAGTGGCGGTCGCACCAATCACGCAGCTTGGATTGGGTGAGGTCTTCGTGGGCCTGCCGATAGGCTTCCCACAGTCGCAGCACGCCGACGAACTCCGAGCGTCCGTCGGCGAACTGCGCATGCGCGTTGTCGGCGGCGGCGCGTGCTTCCGGCGGGCGCTCGCGCGGGTCCTGGATGCCCAGGAACGAGGCGATGACCAGCATCGGCCGCAGGCAGCCGACGGCCTGCGCGGCCACCAGCATGCGCGCCAGCTTCACGTCCACCGGCAGGCGCGCCATCTGCTTGCCGACCGCGGTGAGGCGGCGCTCGGCATCGATGGCACCGAGTTCGACCAGCTGCTGCCAGCCATCGGCCACGGCGCGTTCGTCGGGCGCTTCGAGGAACGGGAAGTCCTCGATGCGACCCAACCCGAGCTGCAGCATGCGCAGGATCACGCCGGAGAGACTGGAGCGGCGGATTTCGGGATCGGTGAATTCCGGGCGCGCGGCAAAATCGGCCTCGCTGTAGAGGCGCACGCAGATACCTTCGGCGACGCGGCCGCAGCGGCCCATGCGCTGGTTGGCGCTGGCCTGCGACACCGGCTCGATATGCAGGCGGTCCAGCTTCTGTCGCGGGCTGTAGCGCTTGACCCGGGCGAAACCCGGATCGACCACATAACGGATGCGCGGCACCGTCAACGAGGTCTCGGCCACGTTGGTGGCTAGCACCAGCCGCCGCTTCGGGCCGGGGTTGAACACCCGGTCCTGGTCGTTGGCCGAGAGCCGCGCATACAGCGGCAGCACCTCGGTCTCGCGGTACTTGCGCCGCTCCAATGACTGGTGGGCGTCGCGGATCTCGCGCTCGCCGGGCAGGAACACCAGCACGTCGCCGCGCGGGTCGGTGCGGGTGATCTCGTCGATCGCCGCCACGATGGCCTCGTTGACCGAACGCTCGCCGTCGCTGCCGGCGTCTTCCTCGCCCTCGCCACCGCCCTCGCCTTCCAGCGGACGGTAGCGCACCTGCACCGGATAGGTGCGGCCTTCGACGCTGATTACCGGGGCGTCGTCGAAATGCTTGGAGAAACGCTCGGTGTCGATGGTCGCCGAGGTGACGATCAGCTTCAGGTCCGGACGTTTGTGCAGCAGCTGCTTGAGGTAGCCAAGCAGGAAGTCGATGTTGAGGCTGCGTTCGTGCGCCTCGTCGACGATGATCGTGTCGTAGGACGACAGCCAGCGGTCGCTGGCGATTTCCGCCAGCAGGATGCCGTCGGTCATGAACTTGATGCGGGTGTCCTCGCCGACACGGTCGGTGAAGCGCACCTGGTAGCCCACGGCGCCGCCCAGCGGGGTGCGCAGCTCCTCGGCCACGCGGCTGGCCACCGCGCGCGCGGCGATGCGGCGCGGCTGGGTGCAGCCGATCATGCCGGCGGTGCCGCGGCCGGCGGCCAGGCACAGCTTGGGCAGCTGGGTGGTCTTGCCCGAGCCGGTCTCGCCGGCGATCACCACCACCTGATGGTCACGGATCAGCGCGACGATGCGCTCGGCCTCGCGGGCGATCGGCAGCTGCTCGTCGAGGGTGATGGCCGGCTGGCTCTGCGCGCGGCGGGCACGCTCGCCCGTGGAGGCGCGCAGCGCCTGTTCGAACGCCTGCTCCACCTCGGGGTTGCCGGGCTTGGCCTGCCAACGCGACCATAGGCCGAACAGGCGGCCGCGGTCGCGGGACATCGCGTCGTCCACCGCACGGCGTCGCGCGCGCAGGTGGTCGGCCATGGGTTTGTCGATAGCACTCATCGATCGGGTGATGTGAAAAATTGAATAACCACGGATGCTTTAGCCTGTCTATTGTGACGCCATATCCCTGAGCAAGGAGGATTCCCAGATGGCCAAGAGCAAGAACACCCCCCAGAAGTCCGGAAAAACCAAGCTGTCGGCCGCCGCGCCGTCGGCCCCGAACGTGGATATCGGGATCAAGGACAGCGATCGCAAGAAGATCGCCGAGGGCCTGTCCGGCTACCTCGCCGATGCCTACACGCTGTACCTGAAGACCCACAACTTCCACTGGAACGTGACCGGTCCGATGTTCAATTCGCTGCACACCATGTTCGAGACCCAGTACACCGAGCAGTGGACGGCGCTGGACGACGTGGCCGAGCGCATCCGCGCCCTGGGCTACAACGCCCCGGGTTCGTACCGCGAGTTCGTCAACCTGACCTCGATTCCCGAGGAGCCGGGCCTGACCGACAGCGCCGACTGGCGCGAGATGGTGCGCCAGCTGGTGACCGGCAACGAGGCGGTATGCCGCACCGCGCGCAAGGTGCTGGCGGTGGCGGACAACGCCGGCGACGACCCGAGCGTGGACCTGCTGACCCAGCGCCTGCAGACCCACGAGAAGTACGCGTGGATGCTGCGCTCGCTGCTGCAGTAAGCGGATCGGTGGTGAGCTGATGGACGCCCGGCCTTGGCCGGGCGTTTGTTTTGGGGGGCTATCGGGTCGGGGCTGAAGCCCCTCCTACAGCGGGGCGTCAGGCTCGAAGATGGCCACACGATGGGAGTGCACGTGGCCCATCGGCCGCAGCCACTCCTGCGCCGCCAGCACCTCCACGCACGGGCCGAAGCCGGCGATCCGCAGCGGCCGCTTCTCCGCTTCCCACCGGAGACGCGCCAGCAAAGCCTCCAGCAAGGCCCCGCGCAGCGGCGTATAGAGATAGAACACACTGCCCCGCGACAGATCCGCCTCGCGCAGATCTCCGCGCAGGAACCGCGCACGCGTCAGCCCCAGCGATGAAGCCGCCGTCCGCGCGGCCAGCACATAGGCCGGCTCGATCTCGATGCCGGTCGCCCGCGCCGGCGAACACAGCGCCACCAGCAGGGGTACCTGCCCCAGGCCAGAGCCGAGGTCCACCAGGTCGTCGGCGGCGGTCAGCCCCGCCCGGGCCAGCAGATCCAGCACGTGCCGCACCGGCGTGGGCTGGTACGCCACCATGCCGGCCGCCAGCGCCACCTGCGGCGCGTCGGGCGCGGGCAGGTCGAGCACGCCCGCCCACAGCTCATCGCGCGCATCGAAGCCTTCGGCGGCGTCGGCGCTGCCCTGCGCCGGATGCGTCGCCAGCAGCGCGCGCAGGCGTGCATGGTCCTGGCGCAGCGCCGCGTACAGCGCCCAGTGGATCGCCTCGACCTCCGCCCGGCGCCGCCGCAGCGCCAGAGATCGG
>DJAN01000103.1 GCA_002429615.1 Lysobacteraceae bacterium UBA6001 | reverse complement strand
GCGCCTGCTGCGCCCCGGCGCGCGCCTGACCGTGTTCGCCGACCCGCATAGCGCCGCGGCGCTGCCGCTGACGCGCTGGTCGGCGCTGGCGCTGCATCACGAAGTGGTGCTGGTGCTGCTGGTGGACCCGCTCGAACTCTCGCCGCCGGCCGCGCAGCTGCCGTTCCTCAGTGACGGGCAGCGCGTCGAGCTGGATCTGGCCGGCAGCGCCGCCCGCGCCGGGTGGCAGCAGGAATTCCTTGCCCCGCTGCAACGCCTGCGCGACGAGTTGCCCGCGCGGCGCGTCAACGTGCGGGTGCTGCGCAGCGACGACAGCAGCGATGCCTGGCTTGGCACTGCCGCCGGAGCCCCCTGATGGCGCCGAACGAGCTAGCGCTGCGCGATGTGCACCTGCCGCCGCCGCCGGGATGGTGGCCGCCGGCCGTGGGATGGTGGTGGGTGATCGCCGCGATCGTGCTCATCCTCCTGCTCGTGGGCGGGGCGATGTGGCGGCGGCGTGCGCGCCGCCGACGCTGGGCGCAGCTGTTCCTCGCCGATAGCGTGGCCGACAGCAACGCCGCGCGCATCGCCGCGATCTCGATGCTGCTGCGGCGTGCGGCGCGGCGGCTGGATCCCGCCGCCGACACCCTGCAGGGCGATGCCTGGCTGCGCTGGCTGGATGGACGCAAGGGCAGCGAGTTCTCGCAGGGGCCAGGGCGGCTCCTGCTGGATGGCGGCTTCCGTCCGCACATCGACGATGCCGAACTGGCGGCGCTGGAGCCCTTGGCGCGGCGCCGCTTCCTGCAGTTGATGGCGGGACGCCGATGAACGCTCTCGACCTCTCCGCCTGGCTGCAGGCCTTCGCCGAATCCGCCTGGCCGTGGGCGTGGTGGCTGCTGCCACTGCCCCTGCTGGTGGCGCTGCTGCCGGCGCTGGCCAGCCGCGCCGCCGCGTTGCGCGTGCCGTATGGCCAGGCATTGCGTGGCATCGCCAGCGACAGCGCGCACCGTCCGGTGTGGCGGCGCGTGCCCTGGCTGCTGTGGTTGGCCTGGCTGTGCCTGTGCGCGGCGTTGAGCCGGCCGCAGGAACTCGGCCCGCCAGTGACGCCCCCGCACCAGGCGCGGCAGATGATGCTCGCGGTCGACCTGTCGGCCAGCATGACCGAGCAGGACATGCAGATCGGTGGCCAGGTGGTGGACCGGCTCACCGCCGCCAAGGCGGTGCTGGCCGACTTCCTCGACCGCCGCCAGGGTGATCGTGTGGGCCTGCTGGTGTTCGCCGAACGCGCCTATGCGTTGACCCCGCTCACCGCCGACCTCGCCACCGTGCGCGACCAGCTGCGTGATGCCGTGGTCGGCCTTGCGGGGCGCCAGACCGCGATCGGTGATGCCTTGGCGCTCTCGGTGAAGCGCCTGCGCGAACAGCCGATGGGCCAGCGCGTGGTGATCCTGCTCACCGATGGCGAGAGCAATGCCGGCAGCATCACGCCGGCCAAGGCGGCCGAACTGGCCGCGGCCACGGGCGTGCGCGTGCATACCATCGCCTTTGGTGGCGCCGGCGGCTATTCGGTGTTCGGCATCCCGTTGCCGGGTGGCGGGGACGAAATCGACGAGACCGCGCTGCGGCAGATCGCGCAGAAGACCGGCGGGCGCTTCTTCCGCGCCCGCGATGCGGACGAGCTGGCCGGCATCTACGCCGAACTCGATCGCCTCGAACCGGTGGCGGCGGCGGGTATCGCGGTGCGTCCGCGGATCGAACGCTATCCCGGCCCGCTCGCCATCGCCCTGCTGCTGGTGATGCTGCAGGTGGCCTGGCCATGGAGGGCGCGATGAACGACATCGCCGCCGCCTGGCAGGCCTTCCACTTCCTGCGCCCACACATGCTGTGGGCGCTGCTGCTGATCCCGGTGCTGGCGGTGTTGTGGCGGCTGCGCCTGCGCCGCGCCGACGCCTGGCGCGCGAATGTCGACGCGCACCTGCTGCCGGCCCTGCTGGCGGCCGGCGGCCGGGCGTCGTGGTTCGGGTTCGCCGCCACGCTGCTGGCCTGTGTGGCCGGCGTGTTCGCGCTCGCTGGCCCGAGCTGGCGGCAGGACGCGCAACCGATGTTCCGTACGCATGCGCCGCTGGTGATCGCGCTGGACCTGTCGGCGCGCATCCAGGCCGCCGACCTGCAACCCTCGCGGCTGCTGCAGGCGCGCGCCAAGCTGGCCGAGCTGCTGCGCGAGCGGCGCGCCGGCGAGGTGGCGCTGCTCGCCTATGCGGGCGACAGCTTCACCGTCGCCCCGCTCACCGAGGATGCCGGCAACGTGGCGCTGTTCCTCGACGCGCTTGATCCGTCGGTGATGCCGGTGGCCGGGCAGCGCGGCGATCGTGCCATCGCCGCGGCGGTGAAGTTGCTGCAGCAGGCCGAATTCGCCCACGGCGACATCCTGCTGCTCACCGACCGCGCCGATGCCGCGGCGCGCACGCAGGCCGCGCAGGCGCGTGCGGCCGGTTTCCGGGTCTCCGCGCTGGGGCTGGGCACGCCGCAGGGCGCCGCGTATCGCGAGGACGATGGCCGCATCGCCCAGGCGCGGCTGGAAGAAAGCAGCCTGCAAGGCCTGGCGCGCGTCGGCGGTGGCGCCTATGCGCGGCTGCAGCAGGGCGACGACGACCTGCGTGCGCTGGGCGTGCTCGATCCCGCACGTGCTGACGGCGTGGCTGGCGATGAGAGCGGCGCCATGCAGTGGCGCGACGAAGGCTACTGGCTGCTGCCGGCGGTGATGCTGCTGCTGTTGCCGGCGTTCCGGCGGCGTGGCGCGCTGCTGCTGGTGGCGTTGTGCGTGATGCCCGGCCTGGTGCCGTCCGCGCGCGCCGCCGAGGCGACGTTGTGGCGGCGCGCCGATCAGGTGGAACAACAGCAGCTGCAGCAGGGTGTCGAGGCTTACCGCCGGGGCGACTTCGCCGCCGCGCAACGCCAGTTCGAAGGCATCGACAGCGACCAGGGGTTCTACAACCTCGGCAACGCGCTGGCCCGGCAGGGCCGCTATGACGACGCCATCGCCGCCTACGACAAGGCGCTGGCGAAACATCCGCGCATGCAGGACGCCGTGGCCAACCGCGCGGCCGTCGACGCCGCGCGCAAGCGTCGCCCGCACAACGACGACGGCGGCCAGGGCCAGGGCCAGCAGGGCACGCCGAACCAGGACAACGCCGGCCAGCCCAAGCCCGGGCAACAGCAGCCGGGAACGTCGTCGCCTTCCTCGCAGGGGCAATCGGGCTCGAAGGACAAAGCGCAGGCGCAGCAGGACAAGCCGTCGCCCGCGCCCGGCCAGCAGAAGGACGCGCAGGACGGCAAGCAGCAAGCGCCGCAGCCGGCCGACCGGCAGGCGCAGCAGCAGGTCGATGCGGCGCAGCGCGAGCGCATGCGCCAGGCCATGGCCCAGCAGCAGGGCGGTGATCCGCAGCAGGCGCAGCAGGTCCGTGGCGAGGAAACCGCGCAGCAGCGCGAACAGCGCCAGGCACTGGAAGCCTGGATGCGGCGCGTTCCAGACGATCCCGGCAGCCTGTTGCGTGCCAAGTTCCGCCTGGAGCAGGAGCGCCGGCAAAGAGAGCAACCATGAACCCACGTCCGACTTCCGCCGCCACGTTGATCCTGGCCGCGATGCTGATCCTCCTCGTCGCGCCCGCGCAGGCCGCCACCCGTGCCTGGCTCGATCGCAGCCAGGTCGCGCTCGGCGCGCCGGTCACGCTCAACATCGAGACCGACCAGGTCACCGCCGGCCCGGACTACAGCCCGCTGCGCAATGACTTCGGTGTCGGCTCGCAGCAGAGCAGCCGCCAGTTGCAGAGCGTCAACGGCAGTTTCTCCGCGCGCACGATGTTCGCCGTGGTGATCACGCCGCGGCGCAGTGGCGCGCTGGTGGTGCCGGCGCTGCGCGTGGGCGGGGAAAACACGCCGCCGCTGCGCCTGACCGTGGCCGATGCCGGCGGCACTGGCAGCGACGCGGCCGGCGCCACGCCGGCACGCGGCGACGAGCCGGTGTTCGTCGAAACCCATGTCGATGACACCCAGCCCTATGTGCAGCAGAGCGTGGGCGTGGTGGTGCGGCTGTACTACGCGACCCAGCTCGCGGCCGGCGCGCTCGAACTCGATGCGCCGGCCGGCGCTTCGCTGCAGCAGATCGGCGATGACGGCAATTCCACCCAGACCATCAACGGGCGGCCCTACAACGTCGCCGAACGCCGCTACCTGCTCGTCCCCGAGCGCAGCGGCGCGGTGACGCTGCCCGGTGCCCGCTTCAGCGGCCGGGCCGTGGGCGGCTTCTTCGACGATTATTTCGGCCGTGGCAGTGGCGAACTCAACGCACGCAGCGCGCCCACCACGCTGCAGGTCCGGCCGCAGCCGGACCAGGCGCCGCAACCGTGGCTGCCGCTGCGTGACCTGCAGCTGCGCTATGTCGCCACGCCGCAGCGCGCGGTGGCCGGTGAAGCGGTGCAGGTGGTGGTCGAAGCCACCGCCAGCGGCGCGACGCGCGCGCAGTTTCCCGACCTGGTGCTGCCGCCGGTGAGCGGCGCGCAGGTGTTCCCGGAACCGCCGCAGTACGACGAACGCTTCGTCGGCGGCTCGCCGCAGCTGAAGATGACGCGGCGTTTCTCCCTCGTCCCCAACCAGGCCGGTGCCCTGCATGTCGCCGGCCCGCGCGTGGACTGGTGGGACGTGCGCGCCGGTGCCGCCCGCAGCGCCACCTTGCCCGACCTGGACGTGGCGGTCGCCGCCGGCAGTGGGGCGTT
>DJAN01000160.1 GCA_002429615.1 Lysobacteraceae bacterium UBA6001 | reverse complement strand
CCGGCCCAGCACCTGCCCCGCGCGCGACAACGCCTGCGCCAGCGCCACCTCGGTGTCCGCACGCAATGTCGCGTGGCCCACCTTGCGGCCGGCGCGCGCGGTCTTGCCGTAGTCGTGCCAATGCCCGCCCGGCACCGCCAGGAACGCGGCCGCCTCCGGCATTTCGCCGAGCCAGTTGAGCATGCAGGCGTGGCCGCGCATCGCGGTTTCGCCCAGCGGCAAACCCAGCACCGCGCGCAGATGGTTCTCGAACTGCGAGGTCTCGGCGCCTTCGATCGTCCAATGCCCGGAGTTGTGCACGCGCGGCGCCATTTCGTTTGCCAGCAGCTCGCCATCGCGACAGAACAGCTCCAGCGCGAACACGCCTACATAGTCCAGGCGCTCCGCCAGCCGTTGCGCATAGCTCGCCGCGGTGGCCTGCAACGCCGCATCGATGCGCGCCGGCGCCAGGCTGGCCGACAGCACGCCATCGACATGCCAGTTCTCGGTGAGCGGCCAGGTGCGGAACTCGCCATCACGGCCGCGCACGGCGACCACGCTGACTTCGCGCTGGAACGGCACGAATGCCTCGACGATCAGACCGACAGTCCCGGCCTGCGCGCCCAGCGCGTCCCATGCCGCATGCGCATCGGCCGGCGACTTGATGCGGAACTGGCCCTTGCCGTCATAACCGAGGCGACGGGTCTTGAGGATGCATGGCGTACCGATCCGTGCCAGCGCCGCGTCCAGGCCGGCACGATCGGAGACGGCGGCGAAGTCCGGCACCGGGATGCCCAGCTCGCGGAACAGCGTCTTCTCGCTCAACCGGTCCTGCGCCACGGCCAGCGCCTGCGGGCCGGGGAATACCGGTGCGTGATCGAGCAGGCGCTGCGTGCTGGCGGCTGGCACGTTCTCGAAATCGAAGGTCACCACTTCCACGCCGTCGACGAACCGCTCCAGCGCGGCGTGGTCGTCGAACGCGCCGACCTGCAGCGGCGCAAGCTGCCCGGCGCAGGCTTCCGCGGCCGGATCCAGCAGCTGGAAGCGCAGGCCGAGCGGCGCGCCGGCCAGGATCATCATGCGGGCAAGCTGACCGCCGCCCAGAATGCCCACCGTGGTCATTGGCGCGGGTCGTCTTTGGCCATCACATCGTCGGTCTGGCGCTGGCGGAAAGCCGCCAGGGCCTCGCCGATCGCGGGCTGTTCCGGCGCCAGCATCGCCGCGGCGAACAGCGCGGCATTGGCCGCACCGGCATTGCCGATGGCAAACGTCGCGACGGGGATACCGGCCGGCATCTGCACGATGGACAGCAGCGAGTCCATGCCGTTGAGCGCCTTGGACTGCACCGGCACGCCGAGCACCGGCACCGCGGTCTTGGCGGCGAGCATGCCCGGCAGGTGCGCGGCGCCGCCGGCGCCCGCGACAATCGCGCGCAGGCCGCGCGTGGCCGCCTGCTCGGCGTACTGGAACAGCACGTCCGGCGTGCGATGCGCCGAAACGACCTTCACTTCGTACGGAACGCCCAGCGCATCGAGCTTCTGGGCCGCGTGCTGCATGGTCTCCCAGTCCGAACGGGAACCCATCACGATGCCGACCAGCGGCGCGGTTTGCTTGGAGGTCATGGCCCTACCCTGCCTTAAAGACGTATTCTAGCCGCCTTCCAAGCAAGACGAAGAACCGAATCCGGCCATGGACCGCAAACTGCTCGACCTGCTCTGCTCGCCCGACACCCGCCAGCCGCTGTCGCTGCTGGAATCCGCCGGGCTGGAGGCGCTGAACCGCGCCATCGCCGCCGGCACGGTGCGCAAGGCCGATGGCGCAGCGTTGACGCAGCCGCTGCGTGAAGCGCTGGTCAGCCGCGATCGCAAGCAGGTTTTCCGCGTCGAGGACGGCATCCCGGTGCTGCTGGCCGAAGAGGCCATCGACAGCAGCCAGATCGCCGACTTCCCCGCCCGCTGAGCCGTGCCCAGCGTCGCCCCCGTCCTGCCGGCCTGGCTGTCGCAGGCCCAGATCGAAGCCGATGTGGCGCGCGCCCTGGCC
This sequence comes from Lysobacteraceae bacterium UBA6001, assembly GCA_002429615.1. Lineage (GTDB taxonomy): Bacteria > Pseudomonadota > Gammaproteobacteria > Xanthomonadales > Xanthomonadaceae > Stenotrophomonas_A. The sequence continues at coordinate 2,084 of DJAN01000160.1, read as the reverse complement.
GAGGACATCGGCAGCGGCGACGTGACCTCCGCCCTGCTGCCCGACACGGATGACATCGCCTACCTGCTGTGCAAGCAGGACGCGGTGATCGCCGGCCGCCCGTGGTTCGATGCCTGCCATCGCGCACTCGATGCACGCGTCAGCATCGACTGGCGCGTCTCGGAAGGCGACCACGTCGCCGCGGGCACGGTGCTGGCCACGTTAGCTGGGCGCAGCCGCAGCCTGGTCAGCGCCGAGCGCACCTCGCTGAATTTCCTGCAGACCCTGTGCGGCACCGCCACCACCACCGCGCAGCATGTGGCCGCGGTGGCCGGCACCGGCACGCGCATCCTCGACACCCGCAAGACGCTCCCCGGGCTGCGCCTGGCGCAGAAGTACGCGGTGCGTTGCGGCGGCGGCGAGAACCATCGCATCGGCCTGTTCGATACGGTGATGCTGAAGGAGAACCACGTCCGCGCCGCCGGCTCGATCAGCGCCGCCGTGGCCGAAGCGCGTCGGCAGCAGCCGACGCTTCCGCTGGTGGTGGAGGTCGAGGACCTCGACCAATTGCGCGAAGCGATGGCGGTGGGCTGCGAGCGCATCCTGATCGACGACTTCGAACCTGCCTTGCGCCGCGAGGCCGTGCGCATCGCCCACGGCGTGCCGGAAGCGCAACGTATTCCGCTGGAAGTTTCGGGCAGCGTCGGCCTCGAAGGCCTGCGTGCGATCGCCGAGGACGGCGTGGACTGCATCTCCATCGGCGCGCTGACCAAGCATGTCCGCGCGATCGACCTCTCGCTCAAGCTCGGCCCGCCACCTCATCACATCGTCTGAACGACGCTCTGGCAGTGTGAGGTCATCCCGACCGCATGGCTGCCGATGAAATCCCGGGCCCTTCTCCATTGCGTCGCCATGTTGTCGCTGTTCGCCAGCGGCGGCGCGGCCGCCGCTGAAATCTGCGATCTTCCGCCACGCTATGGCCTGAGCGCGGCCGCGATGGCCATCGTGCGCACGGCGTGCAACGAACATCGCGCCTGGAACCAGCCCTTCATCGATACCCAGGGCCGCGTCGCCAGCCTGAGCCTGACCGAAGCCGAACGTGGCGAACTGGCCTATGGCGATACGCCGGCGTGGATGCGGGTGGCCGCGTATTGGCGTGAGAGCGGGCTGCTGGCATCGGTCGGCGACCGCCCAGGCGCGCGCAGCTGCATGGCCCCGGATGGCTCGCGCTGGAGCGAAGTGGATTGCCGTGCATTCCTCATCGACACGCCGTGGTCGGCCGCGTTCGTGTCCTGGGTTATGCAGCGCGCCGGGCTGGCGGGTTTCCACGCCTCCGCACGACACCTGGATTACATCCGCGCCGCATTCCGTGCGCAGGATGGGGATCCCTACACCTTCACCGACCCGGAAAACTCCAAGCCCGAGCCGGGCGACCTGCTGTGCCTGCTGCGCGGGCGCGACGACGTGGTGGGCTTCGCGGGACTGAGCGCGGCGTTGTCGCGCACCGGCGCGCTGGGCTGGCCATCGCATTGCGACATCGTGATTGCCGCCAACGTCGGCGGCGACCGCACGCTGTATCTGATCGGCGGCAACGTGTTCAACACGGTGATGATGCGCAAGCTGCCGCTCGATCGCACCGGACGACTGGTGCTGCCCAAGCCACTGGCGACGGGCGACGGCAGCGAGGACGGCGTTGGCGTGGCGCTGGAGTGTTCGCCGGCGCGCGAGTCGCAATGCGACCTCAACCGTCGCGACTGGGCGGCGCTACTGAAACTGCGCCCGATGGCGCTCTTGGTGATACCGCCACCGCCATCATTGCCGACAGTGACACCCACCGCACCCACGCAGGCGCCGATGCCACCGGGCTTCCCGCGCGTGGTGCCGCCGCGCCCGGTACCGCAGCAGCAGAACCCGGCCACGCCCGTCGAACCCGTGAAACCCAACCCGCCGCGCTAGCCCACCCACCGCCCAGCCGTCGCTCGCAGAAGTGAGTTGACGGAAATGGCGGGCCGGCCGGCGGCGCCCCTGCCATGGCGGGGGCGTAGGGCGACATGGATGTCGCCCTTCGAGCCCCGCATGGATGCAGTTTTTGGCGTCCCCCGCCA
>DJAN01000048.1:360-13496 GCA_002429615.1 Lysobacteraceae bacterium UBA6001 | reverse complement strand
GAGCCTCCATGGATGGATTCATGGCGTGTCCCGGGAAGGGCCTGTCCCCGGACGCCGCGCGATAAACCGTGCGAGCCGCGTGTCAGCGCGCGGGAAACCCCCATCAAGCGACCGGACAGCGCACGGTCGCGGCTGAAGCCGCTCCTACAAAAAAACCGCTGCGCTCAGGCAGCGATGTTCTCCAGCACCATCGATTCGATCGCCTCCAGATCCGGCAGCAGCGCGCTCTGCTCGCCGAGCAGCACGCGCATGTGCACGCCCTGCGGCAGCGCATCCTCGGACGCATCGGCCAGCAGGCCATCGCGCGGCACCGAGATCAGCTGCGGGAACGAGGCCGTCAGCAACGCGAAGTACGGCAGCGAAGCCTGCCCGCCCAGCGCCTTCAGCACCACGATCTTGTTGTTCACCGCCGCCGGCTCCTCGCCCAACCCACTCAAGCGGGCAAACGACAACAGCGGCACCTTCCAGCCGTGCCAGGCAATTTGCCCGACCAGCCAGCGCGGCGCATCGCCCAGCGGCTCCACCGGCACGCGCGACATCACCTCGGCCACCGTCGCGTTCGGCAGCAGCACGCGCTCCTCGCCCGCCTGGATCAGGACCCCGCGGATTTCGTCGTTACTGGCGTAGCTCATCGAAAACTCCTGAAGATCGGTTCGCCGCCGGGCACTCAGCCCGGCCAGCGCTCGGCCAGTGACTGCGCCAGCTGCACCGGATCGCCCGACGGACGCCCCTGCTGCACCAGCCGCGCCGCAGCCGCCGGGTCATAGCACCCTTCCGCCGACTGCCCCGCCACCCATGCGCCCTGCTCGGCCAGCGCCAGCACATCCGGCACCAGCGCCTCGCTGGCCCCGCTGAGCAGCAGCACCGCACTATCATCGGCCGGCAACGCCGGTACCAGCGACGCCGCCACCTCGCCCTCGGCGAACGACAGCCCCGCATCCCCGGCCACCAGACCCACCCCATCGGGCAGGATGTAGGCCTTGCCAGCGGCCAGTGCCAGACCCGCCTCGGCCAGCTCGACCGGCAACGGCGACACGCGCCCCATCTGCCGCACGAGGTTGCCGTACTGGCCACCATCCAACGGCATGCGGATCAGCACCGCGCGCGGAAACTCCGCCGGCAGCGCACCCAGCAGGCGACGGATCGCATCCGGACCGCCGATACCCGCCATTACCAGCACCGCACCCTGTGACTTCGTCGCCGCCGCCGACTCCAGGTCGACCAGCGACAGACCACCATCGGACAGATGATCGAACTGCGCCTCGCTGCGCGGACGCTCCACGATCGCCACGTCCTCGACCAGGCCCCACGTACTCGAATCACCCAGCGTCGCCGGCATCACCGCCACCGGCGCGGGCTCGGGCGCATCCACCGGCGCGCGCGGCGCATCGGCGAAGGGATTGTCGATCGGCTCCAGCATCGGCTGCGCATGCACCGGCTGCGGCAACACCGCTTCCAGCGCCGGCACCGGCTCCAGCGCCGCGGCGAACAACGCATCGCCCGGCACCTCGTCCAGCGCCTGCGCGGCCGCCGCCAGATGCGGCGCCACCGGCTGCGCGGAATGCAGCTGCGCCGGCGTCAACGGCAGGCCCGGCTCCGGCGTCCAGCTGGGTTCCTGTTCGGCACCCGGCGGCAACACGTCACCATGCCCATGCAGCTTCGCCGCCAGATGGCGGGCCCAGCGCTGCGCATCCCAGCCCTCGCGGCGCGCGGCCAGCTCGGCCTCGTCGAAGATCACCGTCACGTCCGGCCGGTTGAGCACCGGCTCCAACGCTTCCAGCGCCTCCTCGATCGCAGGCTCCAGCGCTACCAGCACAGCCGCCGGTTCCGCATCGGCCAGCGTGCGCGCGTCGATCGCGCCCGGCTCGTCTTCCAGCACCACGCGCGCACCGATCAGTGACAGCGCCTCGCGCATCCTCTCGCGTGCCGGGCCGCTGCGGCCCAGCAACGCGACCGGGGTTCCCAGTTCGTTACTCGCGGACACGGGCGATACCCAACAGGTCGTACACGTTTCGCATCAGATCCAACTCTTGGTAAGGCTTGCCGAGATAGCGCTGCACGCCGATCTCGAAGGCACGCTGGCGATGCTTGTCGCCCGAGCGCGAAGTAATCATCACGATCGGCACATCCTTGAAGCGCGCGTCGGCACGCATCGCGGTGGCCAGCTCGTAACCGTCCATGCGCGGCATTTCGATGTCGAGCAGCATCAGGTCGGGCACCCGCTCTTCCAGCTGCTCCAGCGCTTCCACGCCGTCGCGGGCCACGGCCACCTCGAAGTTGTGGCGCTCCAGCACGCGGCCGGTGACCTTGCGCATGGTCAGCGAATCGTCGACCACCATCACCAGCGGCACGCGACGCTGTGCCTCGGACACCGGCTCGGCGGCCGGACGGGCCGGCTGCGCCAGGTGGCGACGCACCAGCGGCGCGACGTCGAGGATGACCACCACGCGGCCATCGCCGGTGATCGTCGCACCGTAGATGCCCGGCACCGACGCGATCTGCAGGCCGACCGGCTTGACCACGATTTCGCGGTTGCCGAGCACCTGGTCGATCGCCACCGCCGCGCGCAGGTCGCCTGCGCGCACCAGCAGCAGCGGAATCTGCGCCGCGCCGTCGGCATTGGCCGCAGCCTGGCCGACCAGCGAGCCGAGATCGTGCAGCGCGTATTCCTCGCCACCGTAGTGGTAACCGCCCACGCCGGCACCGTAACGCTCGCGGCCGATGCGGCCGATACCGCTGACCGAAGCCACCGGCACCGCGAAGGTGGTTTCGCCGATGCGCACGAACACCGCCTGGGTGACCGCCAGCGTCTGCGGCAGGCGCAGGATGAAGGTGACGCCCTTGCCGCGGACCGAGTGGATGTCCACCGAGCCGCCGAGCTGGCGCACTTCGTTGCGCACCACGTCCATGCCCACGCCACGACCCGCCAGCTGGCTGACCGATTCGGAGGTGCTGAAGCCGGCGGCGAAGATCAGCTGGTCCAGCTCGCTCTCGCTGAGCACCGCGTCCGGTGCGACCAGGCCGCGCTGTTCGCCGCGGCGACGGATCGCCTCGCGATCCAGGCCGGCGCCGTCGTCGGACACTTCCAGCACGATTTCCGAACCTTCGCGGCGCAGCTTGATCGCGATGGTGCCTTCTTCCGGCTTGCCCGCCTCGCGGCGTGCCTTCGGCTTCTCCAGGCCATGGGCCACGGAGTTGCGCAGCATGTGTTCCAGCGGCGCGACCATGCGATCCAGGACGTTGCGGTCCAGTTCGCCGTGGGTGCCTTCCAGCACCAGGTGCACCTGCTTGCCGGTGTCGCTGGCGGCCTGGCGGACCACGCGGCGCAGGCGCGGCACGAGACCGTCGAACGGCACCATGCGCGCACGCATCAGGCCGTCCTGCAGCTCGGAGCTGACGCGCGACTGCTGTTGCAGCAGCGAGTCGTACTGGCGCGACAGGTCGTCCAGCACACCCTGCAGGCCACCCAAGTCGGCCGCCGATTCGTTCAGCGCACGGCTGAGCTGCTGCAGCGTGGAGAAGCGGTCCAGCTCCAGCGGATCGAACGTGGTGTCGCCCTGGTCCTGCTCACGCTGGTAACGCGCGACGATCTGCGCTTCGGTTTCCAGGTCCAGGCGGCGCAGCTGGTCACGCAGACGCGCGTTGGTGCGGTCCAGCTCGGCCATGGCGCCACGGAAGGCACCCAGCTGCTGTTCCAGGCGCGAGCGGTAGATCGCCACTTCGCCGGCGTGGTTGACCAGGCTGTCGAGCAGGTCGGCGCGCACGCGCACCTGTTCCTGCGGCGCGCGGGCCGGGCCGAGTTCCTCGTCGACCACGCCTTCCACCGGCACCGGTGCCGACAGCGGCGTCTGCACCACCGGTTCGACCGCGGTGCTGATCATGCGGGCCACGTCGACATCGGCGGCCGGCACTTCCGGACGACCATGCGCACGCGCGTCGAACGCGGCGATCAGGTCGTTCGGCATCTGCACCGCACGGTGTTCGCCGGTGCGGGTCAGCAGCTGGTGCAGGCGATCGAAGCCGCGTTCGAGCAGGCGCACGTCGTCGCGGCCGATCTCGGTGCGGTTGGCCGCGACCACTTCCAGCAGCGACTCGATGCCGTGGCCCAGGTCGCCGATGGCGTTGATGCCGGCCATGCGCGCGCCACCCTTGAGGGTGTGCAGGTCGCGCTGCAGGCCCGCGACCAGTTCGCGGTCTTCCGGCGCTTCACGCAGGCCCGCGATGAGGCCGTCGCAATGGTCGAGCAGGTCCTTGCCTTCCTCGACGAAGATGTCGACCAGTTCGCGGTCCAGCTCGCTGAAGTCCAGCGGGCCGGCGTCGACATCGACGGCGGGCTCGGCGTCGGGCGTCGCTTCGACCGCGGCTTCGGCGGCCACTTCGACTTCCTCGGCCACATACGCGACCGGCGCTTCGGCGACCGGCACCTCGACGGCTTCCTCCGCCACCGGCGCGTCGAGGACGATCTCCTCGACGACGACGTCCTCGATCACCGGGGCCGTCTCGACGAACACCGGCGCTTCGATCTCCGGCTCGGCCAGCGGCGCGGCCTCGATGACTTCCAGCGCATCGAACGCAGGGGTCTGCTCGGCCGACGGCACCACTTCGGCGACGGCGGCGATGACTTCCTCGATGGCCCAGGCCGGTGCGGCCGGCTCGGCGGCCACCTCGACCACCGACTCGACGTCGGCCGGGGTGAATGCCGGGGTTTCCACTTCCGGCGCGGACAGCGCGATTTCCTCGACCTGCCAGCCCGACTCGATCGCCTCGACCGGCGCGTCGGCGCGCGGCGCGGGCGTACCGGTCGGCGACAACGCCTCGAACGCGGCCAGTGCTTCGGCCAGCCCGTCGTTGTTGGGCTCCTCGCTGGCCACGGCCACCGGGGCGATCTCGATCACTTCCGGCTCGGCCGGCAGCGGCATCTCGATCTCTTCCACCGCCACGTCCGCGTACGGATCGACCGGGCGCTCGCCCGTGCCGGCGACCTGCGGATCGAGGTAGGCGCCCAGGTCCTGCGGACCGGTGAGTTCCTCGGCGGACAACGGCGCGATCGTCTCGTGCTCGTCGCCACCCAGCATGTGCTGCGGCGGCCACTGCGCTTCCGGCAGCGCATCGACCAGCGCGCGCAGGCGCTCGGCCAGCGCGGCGAAGGACGGGATGCGCGGCGACTCGGCCTGCAGCGCCGCCACGGTGGTGGCGATCGCGGTGGCGGTATCGGCGATGGCGTCCACGCCGGTGGCATCCGGGGTGCGGTTGGCCGCCAGCGAACGCTTGACGAAGGTTTCCGCCGGCGTGGTGACCGCGGTGATCTCCGGCACGTCGGTCATCGCGAACGCGCCACTCATCGTATGCACCGCGCGCAGCAGCGCTTCGGTCACCGGCTGCGGCTGCACGCGCGCGCCGGCAAGCCAGGCGTGCACGGTTTCCAGGTGGGTGGCGACCTCGGCTTCGAGGATCTCGCGCAACACGCTGTCCACCGATGCCGGCGTGCCCTCGCTGGCGAGGATGCCCACCGGCGCGGCCACTTCCGCGGCCACCGGGGCGGCGGCGGTGGGAACGTACCAGGCTTCCTCGCCGGCGCCGATGCGATCGGCCACGGCCTGCATCGCCATCAGGTCGGCTTCGATGCGGCCTTCGCCGCGCAGCGCGGCATTGAGCTGCGGCAGCACCTGGAAGGCCTGGTCGACCATCGCGACCACGGCCGGGCTGGCCGGGCGCGTGCCATCGAGCACGCGGTTGAGCATGCCCTCGATCTTCCAGCTGAACTCGCCCAGGGTGCGCGCGCCAACCAGGCGACCGCTGCCCTTGAGGGTATGGAACACGCGGCGGATCGGCCGCAGGTTCTCGACACTGTCCGGGGCCGCACGCCATACCGGCAGCAGCTGCTGCAGGTTGACCAGTTCCTCGTCGAACTCCTCGAGGAACACGTCGCGGATGTCGCTGTCGATTTCGTTGCCGTCGTCCTGGAAGCCACCTTCCAGCGGCGCCGGGGCGGCCGCGGCCGGCACCGAGACATCCACCACCGGCTCGGCGGCAGGCGCTGGCGTGGTGCTGAAGCCAGCGGCGGCGGCATCGAGTTCGGCGATGAACGCGGCATGCGCGTCATCCAGGTCGATCTTGCCGATCGTGCCTTCCTGCACGCGCGGCGCGGGTGCATCGCTGGCCACGACCGGTTCGTCTTCCAGGAACGCCGGCAGCGTGGCTTCGAAGGACTCGACGAACGGACTGTCCGCGTCCAGCGCGGGATCGTTCGGATCGAACGCCTGCGGCGCTTCGGCGGCGTCGGCCACGGCCTCGACCTCAACCTGGGCTTCCGGCAACGGCGGCAGCGGCGGCAGCTCGGCCAATGCCGGCGGCTCGATCGATACGGAAATGTCGGCGTCCGGCACCGACTCGACGACGATGGCATCGCCTTCGAGCTGGCTAGCGTCGAAGTGATAGCTGACCTGCGTGGCCTCCACGCCGCCGTCGTGTTCGGCCGAGACCGGATCGAACGACACGGCCTGCGCGTCGGCATTCCAGTCCAGGCCGCTCGGCGCCTGGCCGCCATCGGCGGACAGGTCGATCGGCGCGATGTCGGCGGCGTGCGCGGCCACGTCGCCCTGTTCGGCGGCGACCGGGTCGAACGACAGCGGCGCGGCCTGGACCGGCGGCGCTTCGCGCTGCAGGGTCCATTCGAAACCGCCGGCGGTGACATGCAACCCCTGCGGCAGCGGGCTGATATCGGCGACCAGCGTGTCGTTGCGCGCCTCGATCGCTTCGGCGACCGGGGCGAGTTCGATGGTCTCGAGTTCGATGGTCTCCGGGACGCTGGCGACCGGCGCGGCGGTCTCGGCGACGGCGACCGCTTCGAGCACCGGCGCGGCGACCGGTGCGGCCACGAAGGCCGGTGCCGGCGGCGGCATCGCCGGTTCGGCATCGGTCGGCAGCGGCCAGTAACGCAGGGTTTCCAGGCTGCTGCGGGTGATGTCGAGGATTTCCTCGCGGCCCGGGCGACGCTCGCGCAGGGCTTCGAGGTAGTACTCCAGGCTGGCCATGGCATCGGCCAGGGTGTCGAGCTGGCGGCCGCTGGGCACGCGCTGCTTGGCGATCAGCTCGCGCTCGATGTAGCGGCGCACGCCTTCCAGGTAGTCGGCCGGCTCGGGCAGGTCGAGGATGCGCAGCGCGCCGCCCACTTCGCCGAGCAGCTGCGGCACGTCGGCCAGGCGGCCGTGGTCCCAGTTGGTCTCGATGAAGGCGACAAAATGCTCGCGCGCCGCGCCGAAATTGGCGATCGCCTCATGCGCCAGCACTTCCAGGGTGCGGCGCACCTCGGAGGCGGCGGCGTTGGCGTTGACGTCTTCCTCGTTGCTGGCGTCGGCGCCGAGGCGCGCGACCTGGTCGTCCAGCGAGGCATCGACGTAGAGCAGCGCGCCGGCGATATCCAGCAGCAGGCCTTCGTCGACCTGCTGCTGGCCGTCGACGATGCGACGCAGCGCGTCGCGCTGCTGCACCACGACGTTGCGCGCCACGCCCAGGCCCATCATGCCCAGCGTGTCGGCGACGCTGCCCAGGTCACCGACCTGGGTCTGCAGCTCGGCGACATCGCCGCCGGTGCGCAGATGCAGGTCGAGCGCGTCCTTCACGCGCAGCAGTTCTTCCTTGACCGCGTTGCCGACGGTGTCGAGCAGTTCGCGGTTGCGCCCGCTCAGGCTGCCGCGCGCATGGTCCAGCTCGGCCTCGGTGGCGTTGCCGGCCTGCGGATCGAACGCGAACAGCACGCTTTCGTTGAGCACCGCTTCGCCGCGCATGGCGCGGATCTCGTTGAGCAGCGGCAGCAGCACGATCGGGATGTCACGGTGGCCGTTCTGCAGGCGCTCGAGGTAATCGGGCAGCAGCACGGTACCGCGCATCAGCATCGCGCAGGCTTCGTTGGTATCGGCGACCTTGGCTTCCTGCACGGCCATGGCCAGCAGTTCCAGCTCTTCGGCCACCATCGCCGGGGCATACAGCTCCACCATGCGCAAGGTGCCCTGCACCTGGTGCAGGTAACCGGCGCAGAAGCGCATGCGGCTGGTATCGGCCGGTTCTTCGACGAAGAACTCGATCTCGTGGCGGGCCTGGCGCAGCGTCTCGTCGAGTTCGGGCTTGACCCAACCCAGCGCCGCGTGGCTCATCGCATCGCGCAGTGCACTCATTGCAGCCCCCCCGAGCTTTCCGCCATGGCCACGCGCAAGAGCGCCAGCGGCGCGGCCTGTTCCTGCATTGGCGTATCGCTACGCGTCATTCTCGTAATTCCTTTCCCGTTCCGCCCGTCGCTCACGCCGGCAGCTTGAAGTCGGCGACCGAACGACGCAGGTCGGCGGCCAGCTGCGCCAGGTGACCGATCGACTCGGCCGTCTGTCCCGCACCTTGCGAGGTCTGGCCGGTGATCTTGCGGATGACGTCCATCGTCTGGGTGATATCCGTCGCCGCCGCGGACTGCTGGTGGGCGGCGATGGAGATGTTCTTAATCAAATTGTTCAGTGCGTTGGACACGCGCTCGATTTCGGTAAGCGCGGTACCGGCGTCCTCTGCCAGTCGTGCACCGGACACCACTTCGGAGGTGGTCTGCTCCATCGAGCTGACCGCCTCGTTGGTATCGGCCTGAATGGTCTGCACCAGGCTTTCGATGCGTCGGGTCGCGCCGGAGGTACGTTCCGCGAGGCGCTGCACTTCGTCGGCCACGACCGCGAAGCCGCGACCGGCCTCGCCCGCCGAGGCCGCCTGCACCGCCGCGTTGAGCGCGAGGATGTTGGTCTGCTCGGAAATGTCGTTGATCAGTTCCACGATCGAGCCGATCTCCTGCGAGGATTCGCCCAGGCGCTTGATGCGCTTGGAGGTTTCCTGGATCTGGTCGCGGATCTGGTCCATGCCCTGGATGGTTTCGCGCACCACGCCGGCACCTTCGGCCGCGATGACCACCGAGCGCTGCGCCACTTCCGCCGATTCGGTGGAGTTGCGCGACACCTGTTCGATGCTCGCCGCGATTTCGTTGATGCGCTCGGAAGCCGTGGTGATCTGGCTGGCCTGGTGGCCGGCCGCTTCGGCCAGCTGCATGGCGGTGGCCTGGGTTTCCTGCGAGGACACCGCGACCTTGGCCGAGGTGTCGTTGATCGTGGTCACCAGGTGGCGCAGCTCGTCCACGGCGTAGTTGATAGCGTCGGCGATCGCGCCGGTCATGTCCTCGGTCACCGAGGCCTTCACCGTCAGGTCGCCCTCACCGAGCGAGGAGATTTCGTCCAGCAGCCGCATGATCGCCTGCTGGTTGCGCGAGTTGAATTCCACCTGGGTCTGCAGGCGCAGTTCCTGTTCACGCGAACGGATGCGCACCATCGACCACACCAGGCCGATGATCGAGATCACCAGCAGCGCGCCGGACAGCACGCCCAGCCACAGGTTGGGGAAAATGCGCGTGTCGCGCACCGAGCCGAAGGCCGAGAACGCATCGAACAGCTTCTTGCTGTCGTCGAGCATCTTGCCCGAGCCGCCGGTGATGGCGGCCGCCGAGGACTGCGCGGCGAACAGGTTGCGCGAGCTGGCCAGGATCGCGTCGACGTCCTTCTTCATCGTCGCCCACTGCGCCTGCGACTGCTCCAGGGCCGCCAGCGCCGCCGGGTTCTTCACCGCGGCGATGCCCAGCTCCTCGTTGCCGTTGCGCAGGCCTTCCAGCATCTGGCTGAACACCACCGAGTCGCGCGCCAGCGCATCGCCGGACGCGGCCGCGCCGGCACCGCCGGCACGCATTTCGGTCACGCGGCGGGCCATGGTGCCCGCGACCACGACCTGCTGCAGGGTGTTGTAAATCTGCGACGCCGGGGCGCCGCTGACAGTCATCGCGCGCACCACTTCGTTCAACTGCGCCTGCAGCTGCGGCACCGCGCCGGTGAAGCGGTCGGCGTTGCCGGCCAGCGCCAGCACCGCCGGCTCGGAGGCGATCACCTGCTCGGCGCTCTTGCCCAGCGGAGTCCAGGTCGACTTCAGCTGGCGGATCGGGCCGGACACGTCGGTTTCCTGGCCATAGCGGCCTTCCAGCTCGGAAACGGTCTTGTCGATCTGCGCCTTGGTGTCCTTGAACGCGGCGAATGCCTTGGCGTCACCGGAGACCGCTTCGCGGCCCTGGTTGGCCAGCTGCTGCGAGCGCACCTGCAGGTCGGCCGCGCCGGTGGAGGCACCGGCCAGGCGGCTGCCCTGCCAGGTCGACACGGCGAAGTTGGCGGAGAACACGATCAGCGACAGGGCCAGCACGATGAGCCAGAAGCTCGTGCTGACTCCACCAATCTTCTTGTTCTGGGGCGCGTCCGGGGCGGTACTCATTTTCGACCTCGATGCTCGATGCGTGGCGGGCCCGGCTTACGCCGCGGCCTGCCGGAATTCGGGGGTGCGCGACAGCAGCGACAGGGAGAACACACCCCAGTCCTGGTCTTCGGCGCGGAAGGCGCGATCGACGAAATGGCCATAGCGGCCCTGGGCGATCTCGCCCGGGTCCGCGGCCTGGGCCAGCTCGAAACTGCGCTGGCCAAACAGCTCGTCGATGGTCAGGGCCACGTCGCCACCGGCCTGGCGCATGATCAGCACGCGCTGGCCTTCGTGCAGCACGGTGCGGCGACCTTCCATGAACTGCTTCAGGTCGACCACCGGGAACAGGTTGCCGCGCAGGTTGCCCACGCCCAGCATCCACGGCTGCGCGCCGGGCACCGGGGTCACCGGCGGCATCGGCACGATTTCCACCACCTCGCGGAAGTCCGAGACCAGGCGGCGGTTGCCCACCCGGTAGCCGACACCGCGCCATACGTCGGTCGCGAACTGCCGCTCGGGCAGCTGCACCGCATGGGCCAGGCTGCGCCGTTCGTAGGCTTCGAGAATGTCGAAAGGCGAGCGCATCAGCCCACCAGCTCGGCGATGCGCGCGATCAGGTCTTCCTCGCGCGGCGGCTTGACGATGTAGTCGGCCGCGCCCTGGCGAAGACCCCAGGCCTTGTCGGTTTCCATGCCCTTGGTGCTCACGATCAGCACCGGGATGTGTTTGGTCGCCTCGTCGCGCGACATCGCGCGCGTGGCCTGGAAGCCGCTCATGCCCGGCAGCACCACGTCCATCAGCACGAGGTCGGGCAGCTGGCCCTTGGCCAGTGTCAGCCCTTCCTCGGCGTTGTCCGTGGCGACGACCTGGTGGCCGGCCTTCTCAAGCCACTGGCTGAAGACCGCCCGGTCAGTCGGCGAATCTTCGATCAGCAGGATTTTTGCCATTTGCCCTTCCCCCTGGTCAGGCGTTGACGTATGTGCGGATTGCGCTCAGCAGTTCTTCACGGGTGAAAGGCTTGGTCAGGTACTGCTCCGAGCCCACGATGCGGCCGCGCGCCTTGTCGAACAGGCCGTCCTTGGAGGACAGCATGATCACCGGCGTGGACTTGAAAAGCTGGTTGCCCTTGATCAGCGCGCAGGTCTGATAACCATCCAGGCGCGGCATCATGATGTCCACGAAGATGATCTGCGGCTGCTGGTCTGCGATCTTGGCCAAGGCCTCGAAGCCGTCTGTGGCGGTCACCACCTCGCATCCCTCGCGCTTGAGCAAGGTCTCGGCGGTGCGGCGAATGGTCTTCGAATCGTCGATGACCATGACCCTCAGACCTGCGAGCTCCCCGCCCGCAGCAATGTTTTCAGTCATTCCAATGTCCCCGGGACGCGCGGTGCTTCTTCCAGTCCGGCACCGCTGCGAAACGTCATGTATATCCCAGTACCCGCGGATACTGTCAAGCGCGGCGACAATCGCCCAGCAAAGCCGCCCGCCCGATAGCCGGTGCCGGCGGAACTGTGTCGCAGTTTTGCGCAGATTTCCGCCATCTCCCGCCTCCCATGCTGGTCCGGACCGTTCCGCCGCGGATGTCCTCGCGACGGCACCCCAAACCGTTAACATCGGCAGCCAGCTCCCGCGCTTTACCCAGGTTCGCGTCATGCCGCTAGACGTCATCGTGGTGATGGACCCCATCGCCCAGATCAAGATCGCCAAGGACACCACCTTCGCCATGCTGCTGGAAGCCCAGCGCCGCGGCCATCGCCTGCACTACGTGCGGCCTGGCGGCCTGGCCCTGCGCGACGGCGTGGCCACCGCCACCGTGGCGCCACTGAGCGTGCGCGATGACAAGGCCGGCTGGTTCACCCTGGGCGAGTTCGCCGAACGGGCGTTCGGCCCGGGCCAGGTCGTGCTGATGCGCAAGGACCCGCCGGTGGACGCTGAATACCTCTATGACACCCATCTGCTGGGCATCGCGCAGCAGGCCGGCGCGTTGATCGTCAACGACCCGCAGGGCCTGCGCGACTTCAACGAGAAGCTGGCCGCGCAGCTGTTCCCGCAGTGCTGCCCGCCGACCCTGGTCAGCCGCGACGCCGCCCAGCTGAAAGCGTTTGCGGCCGAGCACGGACAGGTCGTGCTCAAGCCGCTGGACGGCATGGGCGGACGCTCGATCTTCCGCAGCGGCCAGGGCGATCCCAATCTGAACGTGATCCTGGAAACCCTCACCGACGGCGGCCGCCACCTGGCGATGGCGCAGCGCTTCATCCCGGACATCAGCGCCGGCGACAAGCGCATCCTGCTGATCGACGGCGTGCCGGTGGACTACTGCCTGGCGCGCATCCCGCAGGGCGACGAATTCCGCGGCAACCTCGCCGCCGGCGGCCGCGGCGAAGGCCGCCCGCTGAGCGAGCGCGACCGCTGGATCGCCACCCAGGTCGGCCCGGAAATGAAGCGCCGCGGCATGCGTTTCGTGGGCCTGGACGTGATCGGCGACTACCTCACCGAGGTCAACGTCACCAGCCCGACCTGCGCGCGCGAACTCGACGCGCAGTACGGCCTGAACATCTGCGGCCAGCTGTTCGACGCGATCGAGGCTGGCCTGGCCGCATGAATGCCGCGACCCACGCCGGCCCCGCGCCGGACCCGCGCGCGGTGGAAAACCAGCGCCTGAGCGCCACCCTGGTGCTGTCGCTGATCGTCTACGGCCTGCTGATCCTCGGCGTCGGCTTCGCGGTCAGCGATGAAGCGCCGCTGGTGCCCACGCTGGACGTGATCTTCAGCCAGACCAGCACGCCGCTGACGCCCAAGCAGGCCGACTTCCTCGCCCAGGC
>DJAN01000048.1:0-142 GCA_002429615.1 Lysobacteraceae bacterium UBA6001 | reverse complement strand
GCCGACTTCCTCGCCCAGGCCAACCAGCAGGGCGGCGGCGACCACGACAAGGCCGCGCGCCCGCGCGACAGCCAACCCGGCGTGATACCGCAGCCGCGCACCGGCCTGGCGCCGGTGCCGGTGCAGGCCCAGCATGCCGCCG
>DJAN01000058.1:5260-6272 GCA_002429615.1 Lysobacteraceae bacterium UBA6001 | reverse complement strand
GCTGGCCTGGCGCGACGGCCGCCTGGACGACCAGGCGCACGGCTGCTCGCCGGGTGCCGGCGAGGCATTGCGCGAACGGGCCAGCGCGGGATTGGCGCGACGCGACACCCCGGCGCTGGGCGAAGGCCTGCATGTATGGCGCAGCGACGACGACTTCGCGGTGCTGTCGCTGGCCTGGGATGCACCCGCGCAGGAACCGGCGCGCGAGCAGGCCTGGCGGCAGCTGGCCGAGTGCGTGGTGGGCGGCACGCTGGACAGCGCGTTGCTGCATGCCGAAATCGAGGACCTGGAAAAGTCCAAGCTGCTGCAGCAGGCGCTGTACGAAATCGCCGACCTGGCCGGCAACGAACTCGACCTGCGCCAGATGCTGCAACGCATCCACGCCGTGGTCGGTTCGCTGATGTATGCGGAGAATTTCTACATCGTCGAATACGATGCCGCCGCGGCGAGCATGCGTTTCCTGTACTTCGTCGACCAGCAGGATGGCTTCGTCGCCGATCCTTCGCGCAGCTACCGTCGCGAGGACATCCCCAACAGCCTGACCCTGGCGCTGCTGTCGCGCGGCGTGGCGCTGAGCGGGCCGTCCGACGAGCTGTCCGAGCGGCTGAACATCTCCTACGACCCCACCCGTGGACCGGAGAGCCTGGACTGGCTCGGCGTGCCGATGCTGCGCGATGGCCAGGTCGCCGGCGCGATCGTGGTGCAGAGCTACGACGAGAAGATCGGTTTCAGCGAGCAGGACCGCATCCTGCTGGCGTATGTCGCCCAGCACGTGCTGACCGCGATCGACCGCCGCCAGGCCAAGGTGCAGCTGGAGCGCCGGGTCGAGGAGCGCACCCGCGAGCTGCAGCATGCCAACCGCGAGCTGCAGGACGAGATCATCGAGCGCAAGCGCGCCGAGAAACTGCAGCTGGCGTTGTTCCGCATCAGCGAGCTGGCCGGCGCCTCGGAAAGCCTCAACCAGTTCTATGCGCAGGTCCACGACGTGGTCGGCGGCCTGCTGGATGCGCGC
>DJAN01000058.1:0-5100 GCA_002429615.1 Lysobacteraceae bacterium UBA6001 | reverse complement strand
GCGGCCTGCTGGATGCGCGCAATTTCTACATCGCGCTGATCAACGATGCCGGCGATGGACTGGAATTCGCCTATTCGGTGGACGAGCACAATGGCGTGCGGCCACCGCGCAAATTCAGCGGCGGCCTGACCGAATACCTGATCCAGACCCGCTCGGCGCTGCTGGCCACGCGCGCGGACATCGACGCCATGGCCGCGGCCGGCAAGCTCACCAACATCGGTGCGCAGGCGCACAGCTGGCTCGGCGTGCCGTTGTTCATCGACAACGAGGTGGTCGGCGCCATCGTCGTGCAGAGCTATTCGGCGCAGGTCAGCTACACCCCGCACGACCAGCGCCTGCTCGCCTTCGCCGCGCACAACATCGGCAACGGCCTGGCGCGGCAACGCAACCAGGCGCGCCTGCGGTTGGCGCATGCCGAGCTGGAGGTGCGCGTGCATGAGCGCACGCGCGAGCTGGCCGAGCTCAACGAACAATTGCTGAGCCAGATCGCCGAGCGCCTGCGCGCCGAGCAGCGGCTGACCCACCAGGCGCTGCACGACGCGCTGACCGGGCTGCCGAACCGCGCGCACCTGCTCGACCGGCTCGACGAGTCCATCCAGCGCGCCGCGCATGGCGACGGCGAGGCCTTCGCCGTGCTGTTCCTGGACCTGGACCGCTTCAAGCTGGTCAACGACAGCGTCGGCCACGCCGCCGGCGACCGCATGCTGATCGAGGTGGCGCAGCGCATCGTCGCCACCGTGCGTGCCGACGACGTGGTGGCGCGTCTGGGCGGCGACGAGTTCGCCATCCTGATGCGCTGCCCGGAAGGCGTGGAAGCCGCGCGCGAACTGGCGCAGCGCCTGCAGGGCGTGCTCGGGCAGCCGATGTGGGTGGCGGGCCGCGAACTGTTCCCGTCCGGCAGCATGGGCGTGGCGTTGTGGAACCATCGCTATCGCACCGGCGAGGAAATGCTGCGCGACGCCGATGCGGCGATGTATCGCGCCAAGGCGCAGATCGCCGAGCGCTTCGCGGTGTTCGACGAGGCCATGCGCGAGGAGGCGCTGCGCAGCCTGGACCTGGAAGCGGACATGCGCCGCGCCTTGAACAACCGCGACTTCCATCCGTTCTACCAGCCGATCGTGCGCCTGGAGGACAACGTGGTGGTCGGGCACGAGGCGCTGCTGCGCTGGGAGCACGAGAGCCGCGGCCTGCTGCGGCCGAACGTGTTCATCCACCTGGGCGAGGACAGCGGCCTGATCGAGCAGGTGGACTGGCAGCTGTACGAGCAGGTGATCGAACACCTGGCGCGCGGCGGCGAAGGCTATGTGTCGGTCAACGTGTCGCCGCGGCATTTCCGCTCGGTGGATTTCGCCGAGCGGCTGCTGGGCCTGATGGACGCGGTGGGGGCCGACCCGGTGCGGCTGCGCTTGGAGATCACCGAGGTCGCGCTGCTGGACGATGCACCGCGCACGCTGCGCATCCTGCGCACGCTGCGCGAACGCGGCGTGCTGATCCAGCTGGATGATTTCGGCACCGGCTATTCGGCGCTGTCGTACCTGCACAGGTTCCCGATCTCGGCATTGAAGATCGACCAGAGTTTCGTCGCCGGCCTGCACCAGGGCGGCGGGCAGGATTCGCTGGCCTTGGTGCGCAGCATCCTGGCGCTGGCGGCGACGCTGGGCATCGAGACGGTGGGCGAGGGCATCGAGACCGAGCAGCAGCGGCGCACGCTGCGCGAGCTGGGCTGCCACTACGGGCAGGGTTACCTACTCGGCAAGCCGACGCCGCGACCGGAAGGCCTGGCCTGGGCGTAAGGCCGCGGGTATGCCCCCCACTGTTGTAGGAGCGGCTTCAGCCGCGACCGGAAACTTTCGGTGGCCAGGGAAAATCCAGCAAGGGCTGTGAAGCCCCCCAAATTCTGAGATCCCCGCGTCGCGGCTGAAGCCGCTCCTACAGGGGGAGATCCGGCGATTTGTCGATCAGCCCACACGCTCTCAACGCAGCGCGTTACGCCGCTTCTCGTCGATCCACTTCGACGCCTGCGCCGGCGAGTAATCCCGCATCCACTGCAGCATCTCGTCGATATCACTGCCGTACCAAAGGTCCGCGCGCTGGTCCGGATGCAGGAAACGCTCCTCCACCATGCGGTCGATCATCCCGATCAGCGGCGCATAGAACCCTTCCACGTCCAGGAACGCGCACGGCTTGTTGCCGATGCCCAGCTGGCGCCAGGTCAGCATCTCGAAGATCTCCTCCATCGTGCCGAAGCCACCCGGCAGCGCGACAAACCCATCGGCCAGGTCGAACATGCGCGACTTGCGCTCATGCATCGAGCCGACGATCTCCAGCTCGGTCAGCCCGCGATGCGCCACTTCCCAGTCCGCCAGCTGCTTCGGGATCACGCCGGTCACTTCGCCGCCCGCCGCCAGCACCGCATTGGCCACCGTGCCCATCAGGCCGACATTGCCGCCGCCATAGACCAGGCGCAGGCCTTCCTTGGCGATGCGGTCGCCCAGGGCGATGGCGCGTTCGGTGTAGCCCGGCTTGCTGCCGGCATTGGAGCCGCAATAGACGCAGATGCTCTTCATGTCAGGATTCCTGCTTGTACGTGTCCAGAAAAAGCGAACGCCGGGCTTGCACCCGGCGTCGGCTGGAGGGGTCGGGAACGGCGGGGCCGTGTCCCGGACCGGCTCAGTTGACCTTGTGGATGGCGCGCTTGCTGACCGCCATCGCGGCGTCGTGGATCGCCTCGGACAGGGTCGGGTGGGCGTGGCAGATGCGCGCCAGGTCGTCGGCCGAACCATTGAACTCCATGGTCAGCACGCCCTCGTGCACCAGCTCGGACACGCCCACGCCCACCAGGTGCAGGCCCAGCACGCGGTCGGTCTCGGCATGGGCGATGATCTTCACCATGCCCGCCGGCTCGGCCATCGCCACCGCACGGGCGATCGCCGCGAACGGGAAGGTGCCCACCTTGTACGGCACGCCCTCGGCCTTGAGCTGCTGCTCGGTCTTGCCGACCCAGGCGATTTCCGGCTCGGTGTAGATCACCCACGGAATGGTGTCGAAGTTGACGTGGCCCGGCAGGCCGGCGATCAGCTCGGCGACCGCGATGCCTTCCTCGAAGCCCTTGTGCGCCAGCATCGGGCCGCGCACGCAGTCACCGATCGCCCACACGCCGTCCACGCCGGTGTGGCAGTGGTCATCGACCACGATCTGGCCGCGCTCATTGAGCTGCACGCCGGTGCCGTCGGCCAGCAGGCCCTTGCTCGCGGCCTTGCGGCCCACGGCGACCAGCAGCTTGTCGACGGTCAGGCTCTTCTCGCCTTCGCTGTCGGTGTAGCTGACGACGACTTCCTTCTTCTTGCCCTTGCCGGTGATCTCGGTCTTGGAGACCTTGGCGCCGAGCTTGATGTCCAGGCCCTGCTTCTTGAATTCCTTGGCGGCGGCCTTGGCGATGTCGGTGTCCGCGGCGGCCAGGAAGTCCGGCAGCGCCTCCAGGATGGTGACGTCCGAACCCAGGCGCTTCCACACGCTGCCCAGCTCCAGGCCGATCACGCCGGCGCCGATCACGGCCAGGCGGGCCGGCACTTCGGTGAAGTCCAGCGCGCCGACGTTGTCGACGATCACGTCGTTGTCGAACTTGGCGAACGGCAGCTCGATCGAATCCGAACCCGGCGCCAGGATCACGTTGGTGCCCTTCAGCTCGACTTCCGAACCGTCGTGCTGCTTCACCTTCACCACGTTGCCCGGCTGCAGCTGGCCGAAGCCGTAGTAAGCGGTGATCTTGTTCGCCTTGAACAGCATCGCGATGCCGCCGGTGAACTGCTTCACGATCTTGTCCTTGCGGCCGATCATGGTGCCGACGTCCATCTTGGCATCCTTGAAGGTGATGCCGTGGTCGCCAAAGATGTGGCTCATGTTCCAGTACTGGCGCGAGGAGTCGAGCAGCGCCTTGGACGGCACGCAGCCCACGCGCAGGCAGGTGCCGCCGAGGGCCGGCTGGCCATCCTTGCCGAGCGCCGCATCGATGCAGGCGACCTTCAGGCCCAGCTGGGCGGCGCGGATGGCGGCGTGATAGCCGGCCGGGCCGGCACCGATGACGACGACGTCGAAGTTCTCTGCCATTTTCGGATCCTTGTTCTTGCGCGGGTCTTGCGCTGTGGCCGGCCGGGACACACCCGGCGGGCCGGAATCTGGGAGGGCGGGGCGGTCATGGCCGATGTGGCGCCGCCTGCCCCAACAAGCAACCCCCTCGCCGTGGTGGCCGAGGGGGCGGTTTCGCTTCCGCTTACAGGCCGAACAGCATCCGGCCCGGGTTTTCCAGCTGGTTCTTGATGTCGACCAGGAACTGCACCGAATCCTTGCCGTCGATGATGCGGTGGTCATACGACAGCGCGAGGTACATCATCGGCGCAATCACGACCTGGCCGTTCTCGGCGATCGGACGCTCCTTGATCGCGTGCATGCCCAGGATCGCGCTCTGCGGCGGGTTGATGATCGGGGTCGACATCAGCGAGCCGAAGGTGCCGCCGTTGGTGATGGTGAAGGTACCGCCCTGGAGTTCTTCCAGGCTCAGCTTGCCGTCACGCGCCTTCTTGGCGTAGTCGGCGATGCCCTGCTCGATATCGGCGAACGACTGGCGCTCGACGTTGCGCAGCACCGGGGTCACCAGGCCCTTCTCGGTCGACACCGCGATCGAGATGTCCGAGTAGCCGTGATAGATGATGTCGTCGCCGTCGATCGAGGCGTTGACCAGCGGGAAGCGCTGCAGCGCGTTGGCGGCGGCCTTGACGAAGAAGCTCATGAAGCCGAGCTTGATGCCGTGGGCCTTCTGGAACTCGTCCTGCAGCTCCTTGCGCGCGGCCGACACCTTGGCAAGGTTGACCTCGTTGAAGGTGGTCAGCATCGCGGTGGAGTTCTTCGAGTCCATCAGGCGCTTTGCGATGGTCTTGCGCACGCGGGTCATCGGCACGCGCTCTTCCGGACGCGCGCCACCGGCGCGGGCCACGCCGCCGGACTTGGCGAAGTTGACGATGTCTTCCTTGGTCACCGCGCCGCGACGGCCGGTGCCTTCCACCTGCGACGGATCCACGCCCTCGGTGATGGCGGTGAAGCGCG
>DJAN01000057.1 GCA_002429615.1 Lysobacteraceae bacterium UBA6001 | reverse complement strand
GCGCGACCAGAATCAAACAGCCGCGCCACCGCCAGCCAGTCCACCAAAAAGAAAACGGCCGGCAAAGGCCGGCCGTTTTCAGCAGTAAAAGCAAAGAAGCCTTACTTCCCGCCCAACCGCTCCCAAAGGAAGCTGTAGGCCAGCGCCGACATATGCGCCTGCTGCGCGTTGTTCGCCGCGCCGCCGTGGCCACCTTCGATGTTCTCGTAGTAGGTCACGTCCTTCTTCGCGTCGATCATCTTCGCGGCCATCTTGCGCGCGTGACCCGGGTGCACGCGGTCATCGCGGGTCGAGGTCAGGAAGATCACCGGCGGATACTGCTTCTTCGCATCGAACAGGTGGTACGGCGAGAAGGTCTGGATGAACTTCCAGTCATCCGTGTCCGGGTTGCCGTACTCGGCCATCCACGATGCGCCCGCCAGCAGGTGGTTGTAGCGCTTCATGTCCAGCAGCGGCACCTGCACCACCACCGCGCCGAACAGCTGCGGGTACTGGGTGAGCATGTTGCCGGTCATCAGGCCACCATTGCTGCCGCCCTGCACGCCCAGGTGCGGCGCCGAGGTGATCTTGCGCGTGACCAGGTCCTGCGCCACCGCCGCCATGTCCTCGTAAGCCTTGTGGCGGTTCTGCTTCAGCGCCGCCTGGTGCCAGCGCGGACCGTACTCGCCACCGCCACGGATATTGGCGACCACGTACACGCCGCCCTTCTCCAGCCACGCACGTCCCAGGCCGCCCGAGTAACCCGGGGTCAGCGAGATCTCGAAGCCGCCATAGCCGTACAGCAGCGTTGGCGCCTGGCCGTCGAATGCCAGGTCCTTCGGACGCACCAGGAAGTACGGCACGCGCGTGCCATCCAGGCTGGTGGCGAAGTGCTGTTCGATCGTGTCGCGGCTGGCGTCGAAGAACGCCGGCATCGTCTTCAGCGTCTCCGGCTTCTGGCCCAGCTCGGCCAGCGACAGCGTGGTCGGGGTCAGGTAGTCGGTGGCGGTCAGCCAGACCGCGTCGCTGTCATCGCTGTCCACCGCTTCCACGCCCAGCGTGCCGAACGCCGGGGCGCCGACGAACTCGCTCTTCTTCCACTCGCCGCCCGACGGCGTCAGCACGCTCAGGCGATTCTTGACGTCATCCAGCACGTTGAGCACGAGGTGATGCCGGGTCCAGGAGAAGCCGGCCAGCGAGGTGGTCTCGGTGGGAGTGAACAGCACGTCGAAGTCGCGCTTGCCGGCCATGAAGTCGTCGAACTTCGTCGCCAGCAGCGAGCCGGCCGCGTAGGTCTTGCCACCCACCGTCCACGGCTCGCGCAGCTCCAGGGTCAGCCACTCGCGCTTGATGCTCTTGCTGGCCGAATTCGGTGCGTCGATCTTGGTGAGCTTGCCATCCGCGCCGCGCAGGTACAGCTCGTCGTTGTAGAAGGCCAGCGTGCGGCTGACGAAATCGCGCTCGAAGCCCGGCGTGTCGTCATGCATCGCGGCGATGTACATGTCGTCCGGCTTGCCTTCGTAGACCGTCTCGGCCTGCTCCAGCGGCTGGCCGCGCTTCCAGCGCTTGACGATGCGCGGATAGCCCGACGCGGTCAGCGATCCCGCGCCATAATCGGTGCCAACCAGCAACGTGTCCTTGTCGGCCCAGGCGACGTCGCTCTTGGCTTCGGGCAGGGTGAAGCCGCCCTCGACGAACTTGCCGGTGGCGAGGTCATATTCGCGCACGACATCGGCATCGGTGCCGCCCGCGCTCAGCGAGATCAGGCAGCGACCATAATCGGGCGCCAGGCAATCGGCGCCATGCCAGACCCAGCTCTTGCCCTCGGCCTTGCCCAGCGCATCGACGTCGATGATCGTCGTCCAATTGGGCTTGCCGGCCAGATAAGATGCCAGGTCGCTCGACCGCCACAGGCCGCGGGGGTTCTTCGCGTCGCGCCACAAATTGGTGACCCGGTCGCCCATCACCTTGTCCGGCACCGCGATCTGGCTTTCATCGTCCAGGATCGCGCGCGCCCGCGCCCGGTCCGCCTCGAACCGCGGGCTGGCCCACAACAGCTTTTCCGTCTCGCCATTCCACTGCTCGACCTGCGCGATCGCCTTGGCGCCCTCGATATCCTCCAGCCAGAGATAGGGATCGTCACCCGTGGCGGGCGCGGCGGCGATCAGGNNCTTGACGATGCGCGGATAGCCGGAGCTGGTCTGCGTGCCCTGGCCGAAATCGGTGAACACATAGACCGTGTCGGCATCGATCCAGCCCAGCGCGCCCTTGGCTTCCGGACGGAAGAAGCCGTCCTTGATGAACTGCTTGGTGCCCAGGTCGAACTCGCGGGTGACGTCGGCGTCCGAGCCGCCGCGCGACAGCGCGATCAGACAGCGCTTGTAGTCCGGACGCAGGCAGTCCGCGCCATGCCATACCCACTGCGCGTTCTCGGCCTGGTTCAGCGCGTCCAGGTCCAGCACCGTCTCCCACTGCGGGTTCGGCTTGCGGTACTCGGCCAGGGTGGTGCGGCGCCATACGCCGCGCTCATGCTGGCGGTCCTTCCAGAAGTTGTAATAGAACTCGCCGATCTTCTGCACACCGGGAATCTTGGCGTCCGAGTCCAGCACCTCGCGGATGCTCGATTCCATCTGCTTGAACTGCGGCGTGCCGGCCAGGCGCGCCTCGGTCTTTGCGTTCTGCGCCTTGACCCAGTCCAGCGGCTTGGCACCCTCCACCTCTTCCAGCCAGGCATACGGGTCGGGGGTCATGGCGGCCTCCTTGGCGGACGCGATAAGGGGCGAGGCGGTGGCGAGGCCTGCCACCAGGCAGGCAACGGCGAGTTTGGACATCAATCCTCCAGGATGGACATAACCGCTCCAACCTAGCACAGCGTCCGCGCGCCGCTCCCCTGCCAAAAGGCGCGTGCGCTCAGGCCGCGCGCGCCGCCACGCCGGGTACGCGCGGACGCATCGC
>DJAN01000056.1:3049-3649 GCA_002429615.1 Lysobacteraceae bacterium UBA6001 | reverse complement strand
ATGCGCGACCCCAACGATTTCGCCCTGACCGCCGCGATGGAACACGAGGTCGAGCGGCTGGTGGACGCCGGCCGCCGCGACGCGCTCGCCGCCGGCAAGCCGCGCGAGGACGCCGCGCTGCGTCGCGACGCGGTGCGCGTGGTGCGGCGCGACTGGATGGAGCACTCGGTGCGCGAGCCGGCCAGCTCGGCGGCACTGCTGCAGAACGCGGTGTATGGCGACGAGGCGCTGGAAGCCTATTTCCTCGAAAACGAAGGCAACCTGGTGCAGAGCCCGAAGTCGATGCTCGGCTACAGCCTGCATCCGCGCGCGCGGCAGACCATCACCGGCATTGCCAGCCATATCCTGGAACACATCCGCCTCACCGCCTCGCGCCAGTTCGAGCACAACATCCGCCGTGCGCTGATCGGCCGGCCGGTGCGCTTCCGCAGCTCGATCGGCGAGGCCGGCAACGAACAGGCGCTGGAGATTCTCGGCGCCGCCGCGCGAGATGCGGGCTTCGACGATATCGCGTTCCTGGAAGAGCCGGCCGCGGCGGCGATGCACCACCACGCCGGCAGCGCCGAACGCCACGAGGCGGTGATCGTCGACATCGGCGGC
>DJAN01000056.1:0-2873 GCA_002429615.1 Lysobacteraceae bacterium UBA6001 | reverse complement strand
ATCGGCGGCGGCACCACCGACATCGCGCATGCCAGCGTGGGCGGCGACAGCGCCCCGCAGGTGCACCACGCCTGGGGCATCGCGCGCGGCGGCACGGATATCGACCTGGCGCTGAGCCTGGCCGGGTTCATGCCACTGTTCGGCCGTGGCGCCACCCGCGTGCCGGCGCACCACTACGTCGAAGCGGCGATGGTGCAGGACCTGCCGCGCCAGCGCGATTTCCGCCAGCATCGCTACGACGGCGTGCCCGATCCCTTCGAAGCGCGGCTGCGCGCGCTGCAGGAAGCCGGCAACACCGCGCGGCTGTATCGCGCGGTGGAACGCAGCAAGATCGCGCTGAGCGACGCGCCACGGCATGCCGAAGCCCTGGATTTCATCGAAGCCGGCCTGGGCACGGACATCGCCGACGCCGCGCTGGTCGCCGCCGCCGGGCCGTACCTCGACGAGCTGGAGGCTTTGCTGCGCGAGGTCGTCGCCGACATCGGCCATGTTCCCGGCGTGGTGTTCCTCACCGGCGGCATGTCGCGCGCCGGCTATGTGCGCGAGCGGGTGATGGCCTGCTTCCCCGGGGCCCGCCTGGTGCAGGGCGACCCGTCCTTCGGCGTGGTGCGCGGGCTGGCGCTGGCGGCCGCGTAAGCGGCGCAACACAGCGTCCAGCCGGCGTCGCGCAGGCCGGGCCACGGCCCGGCTATGCTCCGGCTTTCCCACCGCCCCGGGGCGATCGCCATGTCACTGTCCTACTACCAGGCCTCCGTACCCGTGCTCGCGCATGGGCTCCGCCAGCTGTCCTCGCTGCTGCACAAGGGCAAGGCCCATGTCGCCGCGCACGGCCTCGATCCGGCCACCCTGATCGATGCGCGCCTGGCCGAGGACATGTACCCGCTGTCGGCGCAGGTGCAGCGCGCCTGCGACACCGCCAAGCTGACCGTGCAGCGGCTGTCGGAAGTGCCGGCGCCGCGCATGGAAGACAACGAGCGCACGTTCGCCGAGCTGTACGCCCGCATCGATGCCACCGTGGCCTACCTGGAGTCGGTGCCGCCGGAGGCGTTCGCCACCGAGCGCGACATCGTGTTGAAGTTCGGTCCGCTGCAGGCGCATTTCGACAGCGGCCGCTACCTCACTGAATTCGCGCTGCCGAACTTCTTTTTCCACATCACCACCGCCTACGCGATCCTGCGCCACCAGGGCGTGGTGATCGGCAAGCTGGATTACCTGGGCCGCATCGGCGAGGTCGTCCCGGCACCGGCTGCCTGAATGGCCGGCGGCGGCCTGGCCGCCGCCTGTTCAGGTGGAGATTAACGAAGCTCTACAGGCAAGCGCGTAGCCTATGGCCCACGGCGCTTCCGTGTGCCGCTCGACGCTCCGGCGTCCTCTCGCGTGACCCCGCCTTGCGCCCGCCGCCGGCCTTTCGCCGGCAGCCCGGCTTCACCCCCAAGGCCCGGCCGCGCCCCTTGCCGGCCTGTTTCGCCGGCGTCCCTGCCCCACAGGAGAAACGCTCCATGCCACGTTCCAGCAAGCAGAAGGTCCAGCCCACCGTGTCGCGCGGCGACGCCAAGGCCCAGCCGCTCAACCGCGAACGCATCGCCGCCGACCTGGCCGCGTTCCGCAAGTCCGGCGGGCGCATCGAGGTGCTGCCCACCTTCTTCCGTCCCGGCCGTCCGGCCAACGACCACGACGCCGACTGAGTCCTGCGTCGCGTGTTCCCGGCAGCGGCGGCGTCAGCCGCCGCGCCGTACCCGCACCGAACCGGAGTGCGAGTTGATGTCGATGTCCCCGTTGCCGCTGCCCAGGCGCACGTCGAGATGACGGCCGGGGCCATATTCGGGGCGCTCCACTTCGCCGGCATCGCTCTCGATGTCGCCACTGAAGGTCTGCACGCCCAGCTGCGCTGAAATGTCCTTGGGCAGGCGCAGGCCGATGCTGCCGCTCACCGTCTGCAGGTCGATGCTGCCGCCCGGCGCGAAGCGGGTCAGGCTCAGGTCCATGCTGCCGGAGACGGTTTCCGCGCGCAGCCGGGAAATCTGCCCGGCCTCCAGCCCGATGCTGCCGCTGACCGTCTGCAACGAGACATCGCCGCCGGGGCCGCCTTCGGCGCGCAGCCGGCCACTGACCGTATTCGCCCGCAGGCGCTCGGTCGCCACCCGCGAGGTCAACGAGCCACTCACCGTGGACAGCTGCGACTCGCGCGCCTTGCCCTGCGCGCTGAGGCTGCCGGACACCGTCTGCGCCTGCAGCCGGCCCAGCTCGACCTCCGCCACCTCCAGGCCCGCGCTCACCGTCTGCGCCTGCAGGTCGACGCCGCGCGGCACGCGCAGCTCCAGGCGCGCGCCGTCCGAGCGCCGGTTCTGCGGATAGACCACGCGCAGCTGCACGCGGTTGGCGCTGCTCTGCACGTCCAGGCGCTGGCCTTCGCCGAGATCGCCGGTGAGGCTGACCTCGTTGCGGTCCCAGCCACGCACGCGCACCTGGCCGGCGACGTTGTCGATTTCCACGCGCCCGCCGGCCGACAGCGGATGACTTTCGTTGACCGCGGTCTGCGCGGCGGCAGGGCCAGCCAGGGTGGCGGCGAACAACAGGGCGGTTACCGGCAGGGCTTTCATCGTGTGCTCCATCGTGGTGCGGTCTGGTCGGGTATCAGGTCGTGCCGGCCGGCACGGCGAAAGCCGCCATGCGGGTCAGTTCGAGGCGTTTGTCGTAGGTGCGGCGCAGCTGGCCGAGCAGGTAGCCGGCATCGGGCTGCTGGCGCAGCGCGTCGCGGATCTGCGCCTCGCTCTGGTCCAGCGTGCGCATGGCCGGCTGCAGTTCGGACGGCACCGGCGCGCGCGGCAGCGTGGCCAGTGCGCGCTGGTACTCGAGCGTCAGCGCATCGGCCT
>DJAN01000256.1:4692-5234 GCA_002429615.1 Lysobacteraceae bacterium UBA6001 | reverse complement strand
GGCGGCGAAGGCCGCGCCGGGTCGAGCCTCCCCGCCGCATCGGCCAGCCGCGCCAGTGGCCGTGTCACCGCACGTACCGCCAGCCACGCGCAGCCGATCAACAGCAGCACCTGCAGCGCCAGCACCCACGGCAGCCAGCGCGCCAGCGGCAGCAGTGAAGGCGTGACCTCGATCGTGAGCGGCTGGCCGTCGGCCAGCGTGAGTTCGATTTCATAACGTTCCGGCGATACGGAGACCGCGCGCGGGCGCAATGCGTAGTGGTGGCCCAGGGCGTTGTCGACCAGCGCGGTGACCTGCCGCGCACGTTCGCTGGCCAAGGCGGTGCCGGGCTGCGCGGGACGCAGCAGGTAGCGATAGGTGCGGCGCTCCAGCCGCGGCAGCCACGCCTTCCGCTCGGCTGGCGACAAGCGCTCCAGCAGCGCCACGCTCAGCGGCACGTCCTGTTCCATGCCGCTGAGCATCATGCCGCGCGTGGCGAGGTCGCGTTCGTGCAGCAGCAGGCCAAACGACAGCGCATGCGCCAGCAGCAGGCCGCCGGCCAG
>DJAN01000256.1:579-4480 GCA_002429615.1 Lysobacteraceae bacterium UBA6001 | reverse complement strand
GCCGGCCAGCAGCAGCACCAGCCGCGTGGCCAGCGAGCGCGGCCACGGGACGCGCAGGGTCACGCCGGGTCTCCGAGCAACGTGACCGGCTGGCAGAACACGTAGCCCTCGCTGCGCACGGTCTTGATGTAGGCCTGCTCACGCGCCGCATCGCCCAAGCGCTGGCGCAGGCGGCTGACCAGCAGGTCGATGGAGCGGTCGAACAGCTCGGCATCGCGGCCCTGCGTGAGGTTCAACAGCTGGTCGCGGCTGAGCACGCGCTGCGGGTGGTCGACGAACACGCGCAGCAGGCGGAACTCGGCGGCGCTGAGCGGATAGGCGGTGTCCTGCGCATCGAGCAGGTGGCGCGAGGTGGTGTCCAGGCGCCAATCGCCGAAGCCGATCAGGCGCGCCGCCTCGCTCACCTGCAGGTTCGGCGGCAGCATGCGGGTGCGCCGGATCACCGCATTGATCCGCGCCAGCAGCTCGCGCGGCGAGAAGGGCTTGACCACATAGTCGTCGGCGCCCATCTCCAGGCCGATGATGCGGTCGGTCTCGTCGTCGCGCGCCGTGAGCATCAGCACCGGCACCGCGCGGTGCTTGCCCGCGCGCAGGTTGCGGCACAGGGTCAGGCCATCCTCGCCCGGCATCATCACATCCAGCACCACCAGATCGACGTCGCTGGTGTCCAGGGCTGCGCGCATCTCGCGCCCGTCGGCGGCCAGGCTGACGCGCAGGCCGTTCTTGCGCAGGTAGTCGCCGACCAGCTGGCGGATGTCGCGATCGTCATCGACGACGAGGATGTGGTCGGTGCGGGACATCAGGCTCTCCGGAAGCGGCGGTGCGGCGTGGCGCGATGGTAGCGTCTTGGACGACAGCGGACTGTGCGCTCAGCCACCGTCGAAGCCGGGCGCACGCTCGGCGGGCTTCAACCCGGCGGCTTCGAGGATGGTGTCGGCCACCTCGCCGGGGGCGGACAGCGGCGAGACATGACTGGACGCCACCGAGCGCCACTGCGCGCCGATGCGTTGCGCGGTGGCCACCTGCAACGCGGGCGTGAGCATGCGGTCATCGCGCGACACCACGTACCAGCTCGGGCGCGAGCGCCATGCCGCCACGTCCACCGGTTCGGCAAGCGCGGCGGCCTTCAGCGGCAGCTGGTGCGCCACGACTTCGGCGATGCGCGCGGGCATCAGGTCCTGGGCGAAGTCTTCCGCCACGGTCTGGGGCGACAGCGAGAGGAAGCCGTCCTTCGCCAGCAGCTGCTGCAGCCCGGGCGCCACCGCGAAGTGCTCGCCCTGCTGCGCGGAGGTCTGGCCCACGTCGGGCGCGAAGGCGGCGACGTACACGAGCGATTCGACCTTCGGATCGACCCCGGCCTCGGTGATCACAGTGCCACCCCACGAATGGCCGACCAGTACCACCTTGCCCGGCGCGGCGTCGATGGCGCGGCGGGTGGCGGCGACGTCGTCGGCCAGCGAGGTCAGCGGGTTGTCCACCGCCACGACCGGCACGCCGCTGCGCTGCAGGCGCATGGCGACCGCGTCCCAGCTCGACGCATCGGCGAACGCGCCGTGGACGAGGACCACGGTGGGCGGGGCGGCGCGCTCGGCGCCGAACGCGATGGCGGGAGAGACGGTGGCGGCCAGCAGGCTGGCCAGGGCAACGGAACGCAACATGGCGTGGACTCCTCGGGTTGGGGCGTCCATTGCAGCGCCACGCTGTATCGGGCCGTTGTCGCGGCGAGGGACGAAATGTATGCGGGCCGCGCGGGCGGGCGGCCAGATACGTTCGGATACAAACCCGCGGCCGCTTTGTATCGGTCTGTATCCGGCGGGCCGCGGGTGCGGCTTGCTGACAAAAGCCGGGGCCACGGGACACGGGCGGGATACGCCCGGGGCGTGCAATGCATCCACCGCCGGACGACACCGCCGGCACCGCCCCTTCCCGACCGGAGTACGCCCATGTCCAGCCTTTTCCGCCGCACCCCGATGCGCCTGGCCACCCTGCTGCTGGCCGCGCAGCCCCTGCTGGCCGGCATCGCCAGTGCCGCCCCGGCGCCCGCGCCACTGGTCGCCGACCAGCACGTCGTTGCCGGCGACCTGGACATCGGCTACGCCGACCTCGGCCCGAAGCATGGCGAGGTGGTGATCCTGCTGCACGGCTGGCCCTACGACATCAACAGCTACGCCGAGGTCGCGCCCCAGTTGGCCGCGCAGGGTTACCGGGTGATCGTGCCGCACCTGCGCGGCTACGGCAGCACGCGCTTCCTCTCGCCCGACACGCCGCGCAACGGCGAACCGGCGGCGCTGGCCTCGGACGTCATCGCGCTGATGGACGCCCTGCACATCCAGCGCGCCACGCTGGCCGGTTTCGACTGGGGCGCGCGCTCGGCCGACATCGTCGCCGCGCTGTGGCCGCAGCGGGTCAAGGCGCTGGTGTCGGTGAGCGGCTACCTGATCAGCAGCCAGGACGCCGGCCGCAAGCCGCTGCCGCCTTCGGCCGAACTGCAGTGGTGGTACCAGTACTACTTCGCCACCGACCGCGGCCGCGACGGCTACGCGCAGTACACCCACGATTTCGCCCGGCAGATCTGGCAGCTGGCCTCGCCGCAGTGGAAGTTCGACGACGCCACCTTCGCCCGCAGCGCCGCGGCGCTGGACAACCCCGACCAGGTCGCCATCACGATCCACAACTACCGCTGGCGGCTGGGCCTGGCGCAGGGCGAACCGAAGTACGCCGCGCTGGAACAGCGCCTGGCGCAGCTGCCGGCCATCAGCGTGCCGACCATCACCCTGGAAGGCGATGCCAACGGCGCGCCGCATCCGCAGCCCGAAGCCTACGCGGCGAAGTTCACCGGCAAGTACGAACACCGCACGCTGCGCGGCGGCATCGGCCACAACCCGCCGCAGGAAGCGCCGGCCGCGTTCGCCCAGGCCGTCATCGACGCCACCCACCTGTAATCGGAGCGCCGCGATGAAGTCGATCCTTCCCTTCGCGCTGTTGCTGGCCGGGGTCGCCACCGTGCTCGGCGTCGCCTTCCTTGCCCGCGCCGACAACGTCGGCCCCGCCGCGCCGATCTACGGCGTGACGCTGCCGCAGGGTTACCGGCAGTGGGAACTGATCGCCCCGGCCGAGGAAGCCGCACCGCTCGACGAACTGCGCGTGGTGCTCGGCAATCCCCTGGCGGTGCGCGCGTTCCGCGACAACATCCGTCCGTTTCCGGACGGTGCGGTGCTGGTGAAGCTGGCCTGGAAGCGCGCGCCGTCGGCCGACTTCGCCACCGCCACGGTGCCCGGCGCCGCCACCACGGTGCAGGTGATGGTGAAGGACTCGACGCGCTACGCCGCCACTGGCGGCTGGGGCTACGGCCGCTTCATCGATGGCCAGCCCGCCGACGAGGCCCAGCACCGCACCTGCCATGCCTGCCACGCCGCGCGCGTGAAGCAGCGCGATTACGTGTTCACCCGCTACGCGCCGTGATCGCCACGGCGCCCCTCACTTCCCAGGAGTTCCCCATGCAATCCCTCGATAACGTCCTGTACACCGGAAAGACCCACGTCGTCGGCGGCCGCGAAGGCCATGCCCGCAGCGACGACGGCCAACTCGACGTCGCGCTCTCCCCGCCGGGCAGTGGCCGTCCCGGCACCAATCCCGAGCAGCTGTTCGCCGCCGGCTGGTCGGCCTGTTTCGAAGGCGCGATGAAGAAAGCCGCGCGCACGTTGCAGATCGCACTGCCGGCAGACACCGCCATCGATGCAGAGATCGACCTGGGCCTGGCCGGCGAGGACTTCCAGCTGCAGGCACGACTCACCGTGTCGTTGCCCGGCCTGCCGCGCGAACAGGCGCAGGCGCTGGTCGAACAGGCGCATCGCACCTGTCCGTACTCGCGGGCCACGCGCGGCAACATCGGCGTGCGCAT
>DJAN01000256.1:0-412 GCA_002429615.1 Lysobacteraceae bacterium UBA6001 | reverse complement strand
GCAACATCGGCGTGCGCATCGACGTCGTCTAGCCCGGAGGCATCGACATGCTCGCCTACGCCCTGGCCCTCGCCGCCGGCATGGCCACCCTGCTCTCCCCGTGCATCCTGCCGGTGTTGCCGATCGTGCTGGCCACCACTGCGGGGCGTGGTCGCGCCACACCGCTGTGGATCATCACCGGCTTCGTGCTGAGCTTCGCGGCGGGCGGCTGGCTGATCGGCGCGCTCTCGGCCTCCTCCGGCGCACTGCAGGGCGCCATCCGCGATGCCTCCATCGGCGTGCTGCTGTTGGCCGCGCTCTCCTGCTTCTGGCCGGCGCCGTTCGAGGCCTTGGTGGCGAAGCTGCAAGCGTGGCGCGGCGCGCGCCACGCATCGCGCCTTCCCGGCGGCCCGCTCGGCGCGCTGCTGGTCGG
>DJAN01000261.1:1212-5090 GCA_002429615.1 Lysobacteraceae bacterium UBA6001 | reverse complement strand
GCCCCGGCGACCACCCCCAACGCGGCTCCGGCCAACGTCGAGGGCGCGGCTGACAAGGCTGCCCCGGCGCCCGCCGCCAAACCGCAGCAGGGAGCCGCGTCATGAGCAAGAAGAAGTTCAGCCTCAACGATCTCGACTTCCGCAACATCGGCAACTGGCCGCAGCGTCCCAAGCTGGTGTTCTGCCTGATCGTGGCGTTGCTGATCCCGCTGCTGGCGTGGTTCGCGCTGATCAGCGGCAAGCGTGACGAACTGATCAGCCTGGAGCAGACCGAAACCCGCCTGCGCGGGGATTTCGAGAAGGAGCAGGGCCGCGCGGTCAACCTGGAGCCGCTCAAGCAGCAGCTCGCGCAGATGGAGCAGGTGCTGCAGCAGATGCTGCGCCAGCTGCCCAGCAAGACCGAAATGCCGGACCTGATCATCGACATCTCGCAGACCGCGTTGTCCAGCGGCCTGAACAACGAGCTGTTCCAGCCGGGTTCGGAGACGCCGCGTGAGTTCTACGCCGAGAAGCCGATCGCACTGCGCATGGTGGGCAGCTACCACCAGTTCGGTGCCTTCGTCAGTGGCGTGGCCTCGCTGCCGCGCGTGGTGATCCTCACCATGCACGACATCAACCTCAAGCCCAAGGACGCCAAGAACGGCATCACCGCGCGCGGTGCCCTGGAGCTGGCCGGTACGGTGAAGACCTACCGTTACCTGGACGATGAGGAAATGGCCGCGCAGGAGAAGGCCGCCGCCGAGGCTGCCAAGAAGGACAAGAAGAACAACAAGAAGAAGGGCAGCGAGGGCGCCAAATGAGCATGACGATCTACAAGCGTCTGTCCTGCCTGGCCCTGATGGCCCTGCTCGCCGGTTGCGGCCGCAGCATCACCAGCACGCCTGGTGACGCACCCAACCTGAAGAGCTGGGTTGCCGAGGTACGCGCCCGTCCGGCGCCGCCGCTGGAGCCGCTGCCGGTGATGCAGCAGTTCGAGACCTTCGAGTACGCCGCGCAGGGCATGCGCGATCCGTTCTCCGATGCCTGGACCAATCCGGAAGGCGGCAGTGGCCTGCGTCCGGACCCGAACCGCCGCAAGGAACCGCTGGAAGCCTTCCCGCTCGACAGCCTCGACATGCTCGGGAGCATCGGCAAGGGCCCCGGCCTGGTTGCGCTGGTGATGGCGCCGGACAAGGTGACCTACCGGATCCGTCCGGGCGTCTACCTGGGACAGAGCGATGGTCGGGTGACGGGGGTATCCGAGGATCGCATCGATTTGATTGAACTGGTGCCGGATGGTGCTGGTGGTTGGCTGGAACGTCCGGCCTCCATCGCACTTGACGATCAATGATTGATTAGGGGATAGCACGATGACTTTTTCCAAAGCCCTGAGCCTGCGTCCCATCCGGCGCCAAGCGATCCGGGCGTGCGCGATGGGGTTCGCGCTCGCACTGGCTAGCGGCTCTTCCTTCGCGGCACCGACCGGTGCAGCGGACCTGAACGCACACGACCCGGCCAAGACCGTACCGGCCACCGTGGCGGTCTCGAAGATCGACTTCAAGCGCGGCGACGACGGCGCAGGTCGTCTGATCCTGCAGTTCGACGGTCAGGGCGCCAGCCCCGACCTGCGCACGCAGGGCAACACCGTGCTGGTGGATGTCGGCAATGCCAAGCTGCCAGCCGAGCTGCAGCGGCCGCTCAACGTCACCGACTTCGCCACCCCGGTGCAGCGCATCGACGCCAAGCCGTCCGGTGGCGGCGCGCAGCTGGTGCTGAGCACCAACGGCCCGTTCGAGTCGCTGGCCTACCAGACCGGCAACGAATACGTGGTGGAGATCAGCCCGCGCAAGGGCACCGCCGCGATGGGCGCCCCGAGCGCCGCCAGCGTCACCCAGGCCGCCGCGATGGTCGCCCAGCGTGGCTATAGCGGCCGCCCGGTCACCTTCAACTTCCAGGACGTGCCGGTGCGCACGGTGCTGCAGCTGATCGCCGAGGAATCCAACCTCAACGTGGTCGCCTCCGACACCGTGCAGGGCAACGTCACCCTGCGCCTGGTCAACGTGCCGTGGGACCAGGCGCTGGACATCGTCCTGCGCGCCAAGGGCCTGGACAAGCGTCGCGACGGCGGCGTGGTCTGGGTGGCCCCGCAGGCCGAACTGGCCAAGTTCGAGCAGGACAAGGAAGACGCGCGCATCGCCATCGAGAACCGCGAAGACCTGATCACCGACTACATCCAGATCAACTACCACTCCGCGACCGCGATCTTCAAGGCGCTGACCGAGGCCAAGGGCATCGGCGGCGGTGGCGGCGGTGGCAGCGGTGGTGGTGCCGGTGGCGGCGAGAACGGCTTCCTGTCGCCGCGTGGCCGCGTGGTCGCCGACGAGCGCACCAACACCCTGATGATCAGCGACATCCCGAAGAAGGTCGCGCAGATGCGCGAGCTGATCGACCACATCGACCGTCCGGTCGACCAGGTGCTGATCGAAGGCCGCATCGTCATCGCGTCCGACACCTTCGCGCGCGACCTCGGCGCCAAGTTCGGCATCGGTGGCCGTCACCAGTACGGTGACAACACCGCCACCATCGGCAGCGGCGCTACCGGCAACGCGAACGCCACCCGTGGTCTGAACGTGAACCTGCCGGCCGGCAGCTTCACCAACGGCGCGGCCAATGCCCCGAGCCTGGCCTACACGCTGCTGGGTGCCAACTTCAACCTGGACCTGGAACTGTCGGCACTGCAGGAAGAAGGTCGCGGCGAAGTGATCTCCAACCCGCGCATCGTCACTGCCAACCAGCGCGAAGGCGTGATCAAGCAGGGTAAGGAAATCGGCTACGTCACCATCACCGGTGGCACCGGCGGTACCGCCGCCACCCCGAACGTCCAGTTCAAGGAAGTGCTGTTGGAGCTGAAGGTCACCCCGACCATCACCAACGACAACCGCGTCTTCCTCAACATGAACGTGAAGAAGGACGAAGTCGACGACTACATCGAGCTGGAAGGCTACGGCACCGTGCCGACCATCAACCGCCGCGAGATCAACACCGCGGTGCTGGTGGACGACGGCCAGACCGTGGTGATCGGCGGCGTGTACGAGTTCAACGACCGTTCCAGCGTGAGCAAGGTGCCGTTCCTGGGCGACATCCCGTTCCTGGGCAACCTGTTCAAGAAGCGCGGCAAGAGCAAGGAAAAGGCCGAGCTGCTGATCTTCGTCACCCCGAAGGTCCTGCGCGTGGCCAAGGCTTCCTGAGCCCAGCGCATTCGGCGATAGCAGAGGCCGCCTCCGGGCGGCCTCTTTCGTTTTGCGCCTTCGGTGTGAAGGCGGCATGAAGCCTGGCGATCCGCGCCGCGGATGATCGACGCGGTGAACCAATCGGCGTCCGATCGGTCAAACTCGACCTATGAACGCACCGCCCCTTCCCCACGAGACGACCGGCGCCAGCGCCGACAACGGCCCCCTGCATGCGGCCTTCATCGGCCTGCGCGACGCGCTGTCGGCGCGCATTGTCGGCCAGTCCGCCCTGGTCGAACGCCTGCTGATCGCCCTGCTCGCCGATGGCCACCTGCTGGTGGAAGGCGCGCCCGGCCTGGCCAAGACCACCGCCATTCGTGCCCTGGCCGCGCGCCTGGAGACGGACTTCGCCCGCGTCCAGTTCACCCCGGACCTGCTGCCGGCCGACCTCACCGGCACCGAGATCTGGCGCCCGCAGGAAGGACGCTTCGAATTCGTGCCCGGCCCGATCTTCCATCCGATCCTGCTCGCCGATGAGATCAACCGCGCGCCGGCCAAGGTGCAGTCCGCGCTGCTGGAGGCGATGGGCGAGCGCCAGGTGACGGTGGGGCGGCATACCTATGCGCTGCCTTCGCTGTTCCTGGTGATGGCCACGCAGAACCCGATCGA
>DJAN01000261.1:0-1020 GCA_002429615.1 Lysobacteraceae bacterium UBA6001 | reverse complement strand
GGCCACGCAGAACCCGATCGAGCAGGAAGGCACCTTCCCGCTGCCGGAAGCCCAGCTCGACCGCTTCCTGATGCACGTGCGCATCGGCTACCCGGAAGCCGACGCCGAGGCGGAAATCCTCCGCCTGGCGCGCGAGGCCGCCCGCGACGCGCTCGCCGCGCCGGATGCGGTCAGTCAGCGGCTGTCGGTGGAGACGGTGATGGCCGCGCGCCGCGCCGTGCTCGACCTGCATGTCGCGCCCACGCTGGAACGCTATCTGATCGAGATCGTGCTGGCCTCGCGCGATGCGCGCCGCTACGACGCACAGCTGGCCCAGCGCATCGCCTGGGGCGCCAGCCCGCGTGGCTCCATCGCCCTGGAACGCTGCGCGCGCGCCCGCGCGTGGCTGGCCGGGCGTGACTACGTCACCCCCGACGACGTGCGCGCGGTCGCCCCCGACGTGCTGCGCCATCGCATCCTGCCCAGCTACGAGGCCACCGCCGAAGGCTGGGACGGCGAGCGCCTGGTGCATGCGTTGCTGGACAAGGTGCCGCTGCCATGACCCGGCGTCCGTCGCCGCGCAAGCGCGTGCGTTGCTGAGGATCGCGCTTGTCCGTGTCTCCCGCTTCCGTGTCGGCCATCCAGGGCGATGGCCTGCGCCCGACGCTGGCCGAACTGATCGCCCTGCGCGGCACCAGCCGCCATCGCGCGCCGCCGTCGCGTGGCCGCCTGGGCATCACCGGGCCGGCGCCGTCCGCGTTGCGTGGCCGTGGCATGGAGTACGCCGAATCGCGCGAGTATGTGGTCGGCGATGACGCCCGGCACATCGACTGGCGCCTGACCGCCCGCAGCGGTCGCGCGCATACCAAGCTGTTCCAGGCCGAACGCGAACGGCTCAGCCTGATCGTGGCCGATACCGCGCCCGCGCTGTATTTCGGTACCCGTGTCCGCTTCAAGTCGGTGCAGGCCGCGCGAGCCGCGGCGGTCGCCGCCTGGCAGTCGCAGCGCCAGGGCGACCGCGTCGCCAGATCGGAAGAGCGG
>DJAN01000139.1:54453-54772 GCA_002429615.1 Lysobacteraceae bacterium UBA6001 | reverse complement strand
CCGTGGGCGCCGGGGCCGAGGTCATCGCCGACGGCAGCATCCATATCTACGGCAACCTGCGCGGCCGCGCCCTGGCCGGCGCGCAGGGCAATGCCGAGGCACGCATCTTCTGCCGCGAATTCAACGCCGAACTGGTCGCCATTGCCGGCCACTACAAGGTGCTGGACGATATCCCCAAGGAACTGCGTGGCAAGGCCGTCCAGGTCTGGCTGGAGCAGGACCAGATCAAGATCGCTGCGCTGGACTGACGCAGCCCACCCTCAAGACATTACCTGGAGCATTCCATTGGCTGAAATCATCGTAGTCACCTCCGGCAAGG
>DJAN01000139.1:19005-54245 GCA_002429615.1 Lysobacteraceae bacterium UBA6001 | reverse complement strand
GCGTCGGCAAGACCACCACCAGCGCGAGCCTGGCCTGCGGCCTGGCGCGTCGCGGCAAGAAGGTCGCGGTCATCGATTTCGACGTCGGCCTGCGCAACCTCGACCTGATCATGGGCTGCGAGCGCCGCGTGGTGTACGACTTCGTCAACGTCGTCCATGGCGAAGCGACGCTGAAGCAGGCGCTGATCAAGGACAAGCGTTTCGACAACCTGTACGTGCTGGCCGCCTCGCAGACCCGCGACAAGGACGCGCTGACCAAGGAAGGCGTGGAGAAGGTGCTCAAGGACCTGGCCGCCGACGGCTTCGACTTCATCGTCTGCGACTCGCCGGCCGGCATCGAAAAGGGCGCGTTCCTGGCGATGTACTTCGCCGACCGCGCCGTGGTCGTGGTGAACCCGGAAGTGTCCTCGGTGCGCGACTCGGACCGCATCATCGGCCTGCTCGACTCCAAGACCCACAAGGCCGAAGCCGGCCAGAACGTCCCGGCCGCGCTGCTG
Source organism: Lysobacteraceae bacterium UBA6001 (assembly GCA_002429615.1). Lineage (GTDB taxonomy): Bacteria > Pseudomonadota > Gammaproteobacteria > Xanthomonadales > Xanthomonadaceae > Stenotrophomonas_A. The sequence goes on along the minus strand of DJAN01000139.1, from coordinate 53,748 downwards.
CTCACCCGCTACAGCCCGCCGCGCGTGGAAGCCGGCGAGATGCTGTCGATCAACGACGTGGAAGAAGTGCTGGGCCTGAAGGCGATCGGCGTGATCCCGGAATCGGGCGACGTGCTCAACGCCTCCAACAAGGGCGAGCCGGTGATCCTGGATGCCGAATCGCCGGCCGGCCAGGCCTACGATGACGCGGTGGCGCGCATCCTCGGCGAGGATCGGCCGATGCGCTTCACCTCGGTGGAGAAGAAAGGCTTCTTCAGCAAGCTGTTCGGAGGCTAAGGCATGGGACTGCTCGACTTTCTCAAGAGCAAGAAGAACACCGCCGAAACCGCGAAGAACCGCCTGCAGATCATCATCGCGCAGGAACGCTCGCAGCGTGGCGGCCCGGATTACCTGCCGCTGCTGCAGCGCGAGCTGCTGGAAGTGATCAAGAAGTACGTCAACATCGACGCCGATGCGGTGAAGGTCGACCTGATCAAGGACGGCCACAACGACGTGCTCGACATCTCCGTGGCGCTGCCGGAAGACCCGGACAAGTAAGCCCATGCGCGCCGGCCCCAGGGCCGGCGCTCTTTTGCAGGAACCGCCGTTGGACAGCCCCGCCGCCGAACCCGTGGTCACCCGCCTGGCCGACATCGACCTGGCCGATGCCACCACCCTGCTCGCGCGGCACGGCCTGCGCCTGCACCGCGTGGCGGATGGCGCGCCGATTCCGGGCAGTTACTGGGGCGAGCCGGAGGCGGGAATCATCGGCAGCGATGTCTACGTGCGCGATGACACGCCGGTGCATTCGATGCTGCACGAGGCCTGCCACCTGATCGTGCTGCCGCCGGAAAAGCGCGCGCAGGTGCATACCGATGCCACCGACTCGGTGGCCGAGGAAGATGCCACCTGTTACCTGCAGATCGTGCTGGCGGGCGCGCTGCCTGGCGTGGGCAGTGCGCGGCTGATGGCCGACATGGATGCGTGGGGTTACACGTACCGGCTGGGATCGACGCGGGCGTGGTTCGAGCAGGACGCGGAGAATGCGCGCGCGTGGCTGCTGGAGCGCGGGTTGCTGGCGGGCTGATTTTCCGGTCGTCGACCGCGGGTTCCGCGTCGGCTTGCGCTGTGTGTGCGCCTCCTCCCCCGCTCTCCTCTCCTCCTCCCCCTCCCCTGTAGGAGCGGCTTCAGCCGCGACCGGGCGGTATCAGGCGTCACTGACGTCCGCCACCCGCACGGTCGCGGCTGAAGCCGCTCCTACACCGTGGGAGAAGCGTCTTTCGTCACCAGCGAACTGGACAGATCCAGCGAGGCCACCGTACCGCGCCCCTCGTCCGAATCGAACGTCAGCTTCCAGCCCAGGTGCTCGCACAGCCGGCCTATCAGGTCCAGCCCGATGCCCGCGGCACGGCTGCTGTGATCACCACGCGCCATGCGCGCATAGATCGCCGCGACCTCCTCCGGCGACATGCCATGCCCCGGATCCTCGATCCGCACCGTCGCCGGCGCCGACAGCACGATGCGGATCGTGCCGCGGTCGCTGTTCTCGATCGCATTGCGCAGCAGGTTGCCGATCGCCGCCTGCAGGATCGCCACCGGCGCGAATACCCGCGCCGGCACTTCCGCCTGCAGCACCAGGCCCAGGTCCTTGTCCGCGCTCAGGTGCTGGTGGTCGGCCACGATCTCCGGCAGCAGGTGGTCCAGCCGCACTTCATCGCTGCTGCGCGCCAGTCGCGCCGGATCCTTCGCCAGCACCAGCAGCAATGCCAGCAGCTGCTCCACGCTCGCCGCGGTCTGGCGGATGCGCAGCAGCTGGTGGCGCACCGGCGCTGGCACATCGCTCTGCGCCAGCGCCAGTTCGCTGGCCCCGTCGATCACCGCGATCGGCGTGCGCAGCTCATGGCTGGCGCTGTTGATGAAGGAGCGCTCGCGCTGGACGAACTGGTCGTTGCGGCCCAGGTAGTCGTTCAGCGCCTCGGTGATCACCGTCTGCTCGCTGCTGGCGCGCGGATCCAGTTCCACGCGCTGCCCGGGGCGATCGGGCTGCAATCGGCGGATGCGTTCGGCCATCTCGCTGAGCGGCTTCACCACCCGTCCCATGCCCCATCCCACCAGCAACCCCAACAGCACGATCGCCACCAGGTTGGACGCGACCATCCACAGCCCCAGGCGGTTCTCATGCCGCTGCAGCTCGGTGATATCCAGCGCGAGCACCAGGCGCCGCTTATCGACGTCCTGCACCAGCAGCACCTTGTCGCGCCCTTCGTAGGCGATGCCGTCGTGGATGCCGGGCTGGAAACCGGCGTAGGCCGGCGGCGGCGGTGAATCGTCGTCGTCACCGAACAGCTGCACGGTACGGCTGTCGGTCCAGTGGTAGCCCGGATCCTCCGCGCTGCGCTGCAGGAAGTGGTCGAGTTCGGACTTGAGCAGCGAGTGCCAGGTCAACTGCTCGGCCTGCTCGTTGACGATGTAGCCGTGCACGAACACCGCCAGCGAGATCAACGCGGCATAGAGCACCAGCCACAACGTCACCTGCCGTCGCAGCGCGCGCGGCTTAGGCGCCATCGTCGGCCTCCGCGGCGTCCACCTGGGCCAGCCGGTAGCCGACACGCGGCAATGTGTGGATCAGCTTCTCGGCGAACGGGCCATCCACGCTGCGGCGCAGTTCGTAGATATGCGAACGCAGCATGTCGCCATCGGGTGGCTCATCACCCCACAGCGCGTTTTCCAGCCGCTCGCGGGTGACCGCCGCCGGGCTGGCCTGCATCAGCACTTCCAGCAGCTTGCGGCAGGCCGGGTACAAGTGCAGCGGGCGTCCGCCACGGGTCGCCTCCAGCGTGGCCAGGTCCAGCCGCAGGTCGGCCACCTGCAGCGCCTTGCTGCGGCCACGCCCCTGCGCGCGCACCTGCAGCGCCTCCAGGCGCACTTCGAGCTCGGGCAGGGCGAACGGCTTGGTCAGATAGTCGTCGGCACCAGCGCGGAAGCCGGCGATCTTGTCCGGCAGCTCGTCGCGCGCGGTGAGCATGATCACCGGCACTTCGGACTGGTGCTCCTCGCGCAGGCGGCGCAGCACTTCCGGGCCGTCCATGCGCGGCATCATCCAGTCCAGGATGATCGCGTCGTAGGCCTGGGTGGTGGCCAGGTGCAGGCCGGTGACCCCGTCAGGCGCGGCATCGAGCACGTGGCCACGCGCCTCGAAGTAATCGAAGAGGTTGGCGACGAGGTTGTGGTTGTCTTCGATGACCAGGAGCCGCATGCACGACCAGCAGTAATACGGATACCGCATCCTACCGGCTGCACGTCGGAATGGTGTCGAAGCCGCCGGGTTCCGACAAACTTCTCACGCCTTCGTGACGATGATGCCAGGTTCCCTGCCCGCCTCCGCGCCGATGCCGCCCACCGCCTCCCCCGCCCCCAGCTTCCGTTGGCGTCCCGTGCTGGTGGCGCTGCTGATCGTGCTCAGCCTGCTGGCCGGCCTGGGCCTGCGCCAGCCCAACCCTGCCGACGAACCGCGCTTCGTGCTTGCCGCGCGCAGCATGGTGGAGAGCGGGCAGTGGCTGCTGCCGCATCGCGGCATCGAGCTGTACGCGGAAAAGCCGCCGGTGTTCATGTGGCTGCAGGCCGGCGCCTATGGGCTGACCCGCGACTGGACCACCGCCTTCCTGCTGCCCTCGCTGCTGGCCGCGCTGCTGGTGCTGTGGCTGGTGCGCGACCTCGGCCGCCGCCTGTGGCAGCCGCGCATCGGCGACCTCGCCGCGCTGGCGGTGTTCTCCACGCTGCAGTTCGGCCTGATGGCCAAGCGCGCGCACATCGACATGGTGCTGCTGGCGATGACCACGCTGTCGCTATGGGGCCTGCTGCGCCATCTGCTGCAGGGCCCGTACTGGCGCGGCTGGTGGCTGGGCGCGTTCGCTGCCGGGCTGGGCACGGTGACCAAGGGCGTGGGCTTCCTGCCTTTGCTGGTGCTGCTGCCCTGGGCCGTGCACGCGCGCCTGCATGGCAGGTCCTGGCAGGGCCGTGCCGGTGATGGCTGGCGCTGGGCCGCCGCGCTGCCGATGTTCATCGCCGGCACCGCGGTATGGCTGTTGCCGCTGGCGCTGGCGCTGTGGCGCAGTGATGACCCGACCCTGCAGGCCTATGCGCGCGAAATCCTGCTGCGGCAGACCGCCACCCGTTACACGGCGGCATGGCACCACGTGCAGCCGGCCTGGTACTACCTGCGGGTGATCGCACTGCTGTGGCTGCCCGGCAGCCTGCTGCTGCCGGCGCTGTTCCCGGGCTGGTGGCGACGCCTGCGCCGCGGCGATGCGCGGCTGTGGCTGCTGCTGGGCTGGAGCCTGCTGGTGCTGCTGTTCTTCAGCGTCAGTCCCGGCAAGCGCGAGCTGTACATCCTGCCGATGCTGCCGGCCGCCTGCCTGGCCGCCGCCCCCTTGCTGCCCGGCCTGCTGCGGCGCCCGTTGCAGCGCCGTCTGCTGCTGGGCTACGTGGTCTTCCTGGCGCTGGCCGCCCTGGTGGTGGCGTTCGGCCCCTGGCTGCCGCGCGATGCCCTGCGCCGCGATCTCGATGCCCACGTCGTGCAGCAGCTCAAATACGGCCTGGTCGCGCTCGGCGTCGGACTCGGGCTGATCGCCCTCTGGGCGCGGTCACGCCGTGCCGCGCTCGGCGTGGTGCTGGCAACCGGCCTGCTGTGGAGCATCTACGGCCTGGTGTTCGCGCCGGCACTGGATGCCTCCAGTTCGGCATCCGGCTTGATGAAGCGCGTGGGCGAACGTATCGGCCCCGACGCCCAGCTCGGCATGGTCGCCTGGCGCGAGCAGAACCTGCTGCAGGCCGATCGGCCGGTCACCGAATTCGGCTTCAAGGCCGACTGGGCCACGCAATGGGCCAAGGCCGGGCCATGGGTGGCCGAACAACCCACGCGACGTTGGCTGTTCGTGCTGCGCGACGCGTTGCCGGCCTGCGTGGATCGCGCGCAGGTGGTGGCGATCGGGCAGTCGAACCGCAACCAGTGGCTGCTGGTGCCGGGTACCGCATGGCATGCCGGCTGCGTCGCGAAACCGGAAAACGCGCAGGACGCTGCGGACGACAACGACGACTGAACGGAACGATCGACGTGCATCGTCGATCCGACCGCTTTCCGACAAGGCACTCCCGATCATCGCCGCACCCTCGGCATGTCTTGTCTCTTCGATGGAACTGCACACCGCACCCGCTCTCGCGGTCCCACCGCGCGACCTGTCCCGTTTCCCCGCCCCGCTGGCGACGCATCTCTACCTCCCCTTCGCACTGCTGCTGATCATCAACGCCTGGCTGACCGCGGGCGGTGGCGACATGGCGTTCGCCGATCTGCTGTACCGGCTGGAAGGTGGCCACTGGGTGTTGAAGGACGCGTGGTGGACGAGCCATCTCGTGCATCGCTTCGGCAAGTGGGCCAGCACGCTCGGCGCCCTCGCGGTGCTGCTGGCAACGGTGCGCGCCTGGCGTGCACCCGCACACCCCTGGCGCTGGCCACTGCTCGCGCTGGTCGGCTCGATCGCGCTGTCCACCACGCTGGTGTCGATGTTCAAGCACGTCACCCACATGGACTGCCCCTGGGACCTGACGCGCTACGGCGGCACCCGCCTGTTCTACGGCATGTTCGAATCGCGCGGTGGCATCCCGGCCTCCGGCTGCTTCCCCGCCGGGCACGCCAGCGCCGGTTACGCCTGGGTAGCCCTGTACTTCTTCGCGCTGTCGGTCGCGCCGCGTTGGCGCTGGGCCGCGCTGGCGGTCGGCCTGGGCGCCGGGCTGGTGTTCGGGTTCTCGCAGCAGCTGCGCGGCGCGCACTTCCTCTCGCATGATCTGTGGACGCTGGCGGTGTGCTGGATCGTGCCGCTGTGCCTGTTCCGCCTGCTGCCGCGTGGTGATGCCGCGGAGGTGCGCGCATGAGCGTCTCGATTTCCCGTCCGTCGTGGCGGCAATGGCTGCGCGGCATCGATTGGAGCTGGCGCCCGACGCTGTCGACCGAAGGCCTGATCCTCGCCACCAGCATGTTCTTCGCCCTCGCCTGCAACGGCCTGTTCTGGCGCAGCGCCACGGCCTGGAGCGGCGGCGGCATCGGCATGACGTTGTCGCTGCTGGTGGTGCTGGTGGCGGTACACGCGCTGCTGCTCGGCCTGCTGGTGTGGCGCTGGAACGCGAAGCTGCTGCTCGGCGTGCTGCTGCTCAGCACCGCGCTGACCACGTACTACATGAGCCGCTACAACGTGTACGTCGATGCGGACATGCTGCGCAACGTGCTGGCGACCGACCGCAAGGAATCGGGCGAACTGATCACCGCCTCGTTGCTGCTGCCACTGCTCTGCTATGGCGTGCTGCCGACGCTGCTACTGTGGCACCTGCGCCTGCGCCAGCGCCCGCTGGGCCGCGCCCTGCTGATCCGCGCCGGCTTCCTGCTCGCGGTCGCCGTCGGCGGCGCGGGTGCGGCGCTGCTGTCGTTCCAGAATCTCTCGGCGCTGATGCGCAACCACCACGAGATCCGCTACCTGGCCACGCCGATCAACACCATCGCCGCGCTGCGCGCCAACCTGAAATCGGCCACGCCGGGCCACAAGGCGCCCAAGCTGCCGATCGGCGAGGATGCGATGGCTACGCCGCGCGCGCCGCAGTCGCGCCCGCGCCTGCTGCTGATCGTGCTCGGCGAGACCATGCGCGCGCAGAACTTCGGCCTCAACGGCTATGCGCGCCAGACCACGCCGGAACTGGCCCAGGTCGAAGGTCTGGTCAACTTCCCCGACATGCACTCCTGCGGCACCAGCACCGAGGTATCGGTGCCATGCATGTTCTCGCCGTGGGGCCGCCACGACTACAACGAAGACCGCATCCGCGGCCACCAGTCGCTGCTGCACGTGCTCGACCGCGCCGGCGTCGGCGTGCTGTGGCGCGACAACCAGAGCGGCTGCAAGGGCGTGTGCGAAGGCCTGCCGATCCAGCAGCTCGACGATGCCAAGGTGCCGGGGCTGTGCAGCGACGGCCGCTGCATGGACGAGGTACTGCTGGACGATCTGGCCGCGCAGGTGCGCGCCCGCCCGGGCGACCGCGTGGTGGTGCTGCACCAGCTCGGCAATCACGGCCCGAGCTACTACGAACGCTACCCGGCCGCCTTCGCCCGCTTCAACCCGGCCTGCCGGAACCCCGACCTGGGGCAGTGCAGCCGCGAGCAGATCGTCAACGCGTATGACAACGCGGTGCTCTATACCGACCACTTCCTCGACCGTGCCATCGGCGCGCTGCGCGCGATGCCGGACTACGACACCGCGATGATCTACCTCTCCGACCACGGTGAGTCGCTCGGCGAGAAGGGCCTGTACCTGCATGGCGTGCCATATGCGATCGCCCCGCAGGAACAGACCCATGTGCCGATGGTGATGTGGTTCTCGCCGCAGTTCGCCCGCGACCGCGGCCTGGATATGCAGTGCCTGCGCCAGCGTGCCGCCCGCCAGGCCGACCACGACAATCTGTTCCCGTCGGTGCTCGGCCTGATGCAGGTCCGCACCTCGCTGTACGACCCGTCGCGCGACCTGTTCGCCGGCTGCCAGCAGCCGGCCTGAGCCGCTTCCCCGCGCCGGTGCCCCTTGCGGCACCGGCAGGCGGCCTCTAGCCTGCGCGGATCGTTCCCGCCAGGATCCGCCGTGAACCCTCGTCTTCCGCTGCTGGCCGGCGCCGTTGCCGGCGTGCTCGCCCTGTCCGCCTGTCACCGCGAACCCGCCGCCCCGCCTTCCGCCGAAGCGCCGGCCAAGGGCCCCGCCGAAAGCGCCGACGCGTTCATTGCCCGGGTCAACGCCGAGTACAAGGCGGCTTATCCGGAAATCAGCTCGGCGCAGTGGCTGTCGGCGACCTACATCAACGACGATTCGCAGCGCATCGCCGCCAAGGCCAACGAACGCGCGCTGACCCAGCTCAATGCCTGGATCGCCCAGGCGCAGCAGTACCAGGGCCAGCCGATGTCGCCCGACACCGCGCGCGCCCTGCAGCTACTGCGCCTGATGAGCGCGATGCCGGCGCCGCGCGATCCGGAGCGGCTGGCCGAGCTGACCACCATCGCCAGCCGCATGGAGGGTGACTACGGCGCCGGCACCTACTGCCGTGTCGAAGGCGATGCGAAGCAGTGCCGCCAGCTCGGCGAGCTGGAACAGGTGCTGGCACGCAGCCGCGACTACGATGAACAGCTCGACGCCTGGCAGGGCTGGCAGGGCGTGGCCGCGCCGATGCGCGCCGACTACCAGCGTTTCGTCGAGCTGGCCAACGAGGGCGCGCGCGACAGCGGCTTCAGCGATGTCGGGCAGATGTGGCGCAGCGGCTACGACATGCCGCCGCAGCAGATCGCCGCCGAGACCGACCGCCTGTGGGAGCAGGTCAAGCCGCTGTACGAACAGCTGCAGTGCTACGCGCGCGGCAAGCTCGACGCGCACTACGGCGCCGACAAGGGCGAACTGCCTGGCGGCCTGCTGCCCGCGCACCTGATGGGCAACATGTGGCAGCAGGACTGGAGCAACCTGTGGGACCTGCTGCAGCCCTACCCGGGCGCCGGCGACCTGGACATCAGCGCCGCGCTGGAGAAGCAGTACCAGGGTGAACTCAGTGCCGCGCTGGCGCGGGTGCCGGGCGGCACCAGCGGCGCACTCGATGCACGCTTCAAGGCGCAGCGCGAGGCCGACCTGCGGACCGCCAAGGCGATGACCGAGCGCGCGCAGGACTTCTACACCTCGCTGGGCATGCCGAAGCTGCCGGACGGCTACTGGCAGCGCTCACAGTTCATCAAGCCGCTGGAGCGCGACGTGGTGTGCCATGCCAGCGCCTGGGACCTCAACATGGGCGGCGACGCCGCGCAGAAGACCGGCCCGGACGTGCGCACCAAGATGTGCATCAAGCCGACCGAGGAAGACTTCACCACCATCTACCACGAGCTCGGCCACATCTATTACGACCTGGCCTACAACCCGTTGCCGCCGCTGTTCCAGAACGGCGCCAACGACGGCTTCCACGAAGCCATCGGCGACACCGTGGTACTGGCGATGACGCCGGACTACCTGCATTCGGTCGGCCTGGTCGGCGAGGTGCAGCACAGCCGCGAAGCGCTGATCAACGCGCAGATGCGCATGGCACTGGCGAAGGTGGCGTTCCTGCCGTTCGGGCTGATGATCGACCGCTGGCGCTGGGGCGTGTTTGACGGTTCGATCACCCCGGACCACTACAACCAGGCCTGGTGGCAGCTGAAGGCGAAATACCAGGGCGTGGCACCGGTCACGGCGCGCGGCGAGCAGTTCTTCGATCCGGGCGCCAAGTACCACGTGCCGGGCAACACGCCGTACACCCGCTACTTCCTCTCGCACCTGCTGCAGTTCCAGTTCTACAAGGGCCTGTGCCAGGCCGCCGGCTACACCGGCCCGCTGTACGAGTGCAGCTTCTACGGCAACAAGGAAGCCGGGCAGAAGTTCTGGAACATGCTCCAGCGCGGCAGCAGCCAGCCGTGGCAGGCGACGCTGAAGGAGCTGACCGGCGAGGACCATGTGGATGCGGGTCCGATGCTGGAGTACTTCGCACCGATGCAGGCGTGGCTGAAGCAGCAGAACGAGGGCCGCATGTGTGGCTGGGAAGCGCCGGCCCCGGCCGCCCCGGCGAAACCGGCCCAGCCGTGACGCCCTGCCCGCCCGGTGCGTGCTTGCATGCACGCGCCGGCGCGGGGACACTGGGGGTGATCGCCCCCACGCAAGGAACTGACCATGACCCCGACCTGGAATGTCGACCGCCTGGTGAAGCAGTACGGCCTGCGCCGTGATACCGCCGCGGAGATTCTCGCCGGCCAGGTGCAGCATGCGCTGCGCACGGCGTGGCAGGCGTGGGCGTGGCTGGCGGTGTCGCTGCCGCTGACGGCTTGGGCTTTTGCCGCGTGGCGCGATACCGCGTTCTCTGTGTGGCCGCTGTGCTTGTCGCTGGTGGTCTGGTACCAGATCGGCGTGCGCTTGGCGCAGCCGCGCATCGCCGCGCTGGCGCAGGTGCAATTGGAACGGATCGAGCGGGCGCGCCAGCGGGCACGCTGAGAATCGCCAGCATCAAAAACAAAGCGGCCGATCGGCCGCTTTGTTTTTTGTAGGAGGGGCTTCAGCCCCGACGGCACAATGTCGCGGCTGAAGCCGCTCCTACACAGGCCTCAAACCGCGCAACCGCCGCCTCAACGCCTCACATCAAACCGACCTTCGCCGATCAGCGCTTCCACCTCGTCCACCGATACCGGATTGAAGTCGCCGGGAATCGTGTGCTTCAAACACGCCGCGGCCAACCCGAAGCGCACCGCACCTTCCGCGCTTCGCCCATCGATCAACCCATGCAACACGCCGGCGGCGAACGCATCGCCACCACCGATGCGATCGACGATGGCAGTAACCGATTCGGCCGGCGCGAGCGCTTCGGTGCCATCACTCCCCAGCAGCATCGCCCCCAGGCTGTGATGGTCCACGCTCAGCGTCGCCCGCTGCGTGCATGCCATCCAGCGCAGCTGCGGAAATGCCGCGAACGCCATCGCCGCCGCCGCCCGCACACGCTCGCGCACATCTTCCTGGGTGAACTCGCCCCCCAGCACCACGCCGATGTCGCGATAGTCGGCGAAGACGATGTCGGCACAGGCGAACAGTTCGCGCAGCACGCCGGCGGCATCGCCCTGCCAGCGCTGCCAGAGCTTGGGGCGGAAGTTGCCGTCGAACGACACGCGCACGCCCAGCGCCCGCGCCGCACGCGCCGCCGCGATCGTGGCCTGCGCCGCCTCGGGACCCAGCGCCGGACTCACGCCTGACAGATGCAGCCAGTCAGCGCCCTGCAGCAGCGCCTGCCAGTCGTAATCCTGCGGCGGCGCCAATGCGAAGGCGGAATCGGCGCGGTCGTAGACCACCTCGCTGGCGCGATGGCCCGCGCCGGTGGTGAGGAAGTACAGGCCCATGCGTCCGGGGACCGCACGCACCCGCGCGGTATCGACGCCATGCCGGCGCAGCTCGCCAGTCGCCGCGGCGCCGAGCGGGTTGTCGGCCACGGTGCCGAGCATCGCCACCTCGTGGCCGAAATGCGCCAGCGATACCGCGACGTTTGCTTCCGCACCGCCGACATGCACGTCCAGCCGCGGTGACTGCAGCAGCAGCTCACGGCCCGGTGCGCCCAGGCGCAACAGCAGTTCTCCGAAACAGACCACGCGGGTACGACGCATGCGGCTTTTCCTTGGTGCGGACGGGGCAGGGTAACCAGTGTGAAACTGACCATCGGTGTCATTCTACAAGCCGTTGAAAATGTCCCGCCAGCGTCGCAGTTTGTGGCCGTTTTGACATCATGGGTAAAACAATCGGGGGTGTATGCCCGGATTGGGCACAAAAACCCCGCAAACCTTGCTGCGCTGCAAGATGTGACGGCGTGAAGCAGCTGCTAACGTCTTTTTGGCCAGCGGTGTCATCCGTTGGAACACTACCTGGAAAACAACGTAGTTCATGGACCCTTGGGAGGGGAGGACATGCAATCTCGTATTTCTAGCCGGAAGACACCGGTTACCTTGCTCGCGCTTTCGATCGGCCTGGCCCTGCAGGCCAACGCCGCTTTTGCCCAGAACGCCCAACAGGCGGACCCGACCGGTCACCAGGCGCAGGAGGCAATCAGCGCGGAGCAGGCCCAAGGGGCAGTCGACCTGGACACCGTGACCGTCACCGGCTATCGCGCCTCGGTTGAGAAGGCGCTGGACATCAAGCGTGGCGAGACCGGCATGGTCGACGCCATCGTCGCCGAAGACATCGCCAATTTCCCGGACACCAACCTGGCCGAATCGCTGCAGCGCATTCCCGGCGTGGTCATCACCCGCGATGCCGGCGAAGGCCGCAACATCTCGGTGCGTGGCCTGGGCCCGGATTTCACCCGCGTGCGCATCAATGGCATGGAAGCGCTGACCACCGTCGGCGGCTCGGACCAGTCCGGCGGTTCCAACCGCTCGCGTGGCTTCGACTTCAACGTCTTCGCCTCGGACCTGTTCACCCAGCTGATCGTGCGCAAGACCGCCTCGGCGGACGTGGAAGAAGGCTCGCTCGGCGCGACCGTCGACCTGCGCACCGCGCACCCGTTCGACTATGACGGCTTCACCCTGGCCGGCAGCGCGCAGGCCGCCTACAACGACATGGCCGAGAAGGCCTCGCCGCGCGTGGCCGGCCTGATCGCCAACAGCTGGGCCGACGGCACCTTCGGCGCACTGTTCTCCTTCGCCTACTCCGAGCGCCAGCTGCTGGAAGAAGGCAGCAACAGCGGACGTTGGGCCGGCGGCACCGCCAACAACGGCTTCAACCCGGCCTCGCCGTTCCAGGAGGCGCGCGACGCCAACGTGTGGAGCCCGCGCTTCCCGCGTTACACGCTGATGGAACACGACCAGAAGCGCACCGGCCTGACCGGCTCACTGCAGTGGAAGCCGGGCGACAACACCGAGTTCACCCTCGACGGCATGTACTCCAAGATCGATGCCAAGCGCACCGAGAAGTACATCGAGGCGATCTCCTTCTCGCGTGGCGCCTCGCAGAACGGCAAGCCGGAGATGCTGGTCAACGACGGCTACATCGACCCGGAAACCGGCGCGCTGCTGTACGGCCAGTTCGACAACGTCGACATCCGTACCGAGCATCGCTACGACGAGTGGAACACCACCTTCAAGCAGCTCTCGCTTGCCGGCGAACACCGCTTCAGCGATGCCTTCAAGATCAACGGCCAGATCGGCACCTCAAGCTCCAAGCATGAGAACCCGATCCAGACCACGATCATCATGGACAAGCTCAACGTCGACGGCTACAGCTACGACTACCGTGGCAACAGCCGCTCGCCGGTGTTCAACTACGGTATCGACCCGACCGACGGCAGTGGCTGGACGCTGGCCGAAATCCGCCTGCGCCCGCAGTACGTCGATAACGACTATGACATCGGTGACCTGGACTTCACCTGGAACATGGCGTCCGGCTTCACCCTGAAGGGCGGCGTCCAGTACAAGGACTACACCTTCAAGACCAAGGAGCTGCGTCGTGCATCCGAGGTCTCGGTGCCGAACTTCTCCACCGGCAACAAGATCGTTCCGGTCGACTTCACCGAACTGGCCAGCCTGGGCGGCATCACCGGTTATCCGGGCACCTGGGTGATCCCGAACCTGGACGCGATCGCCGATGCGCTGGACATCTACAGCAATTCGGGCACCTTCGCCCTGGCCGAGCGCGCGGTGAACACCCGCAGCGTGGAAGAGAAGGACACCGGCTTCTGGTTGATGGGTGACTTCGGCTTCGATATCGGCAACGTGCCCTTCAGCGGCAACATCGGCGGGCGCTACGTCAAGACCAAGCAGTCCTCCACCGGTTACGCGACCATCGGTTCGGCGCTGGTCAACACCACCGTCGACCGCGAGTACAACGACTTCCTGCCGTCGATGAACCTGGTTGCCAACATCACCCCGGACTTCCTGATCCGCTTCGGCGCGGCCAAGGTGATGTCGCGTCCGGGCCTGGGCAGCCTGACCCCGGGCGTGACGGTGAACGTCTCCGGCGGTGCGCGCACCGTCAGCGGCGGCAATCCGAACCTCAACCCGATCCGTGCCAAGACCGCCGACCTCGGCTTCGAGTGGTACTTCGACGAAGGCTCGATGCTCGGCCTGGCGTTGTTCTACAAGGACATCGAGAGCTTCGTGCAGACCGCGCGCACGGTGATGCCGTACTCGGCCAGTGGCCTGCCGGTGAGCCTGCTCGACGGTACCGGCGCCGCCGCGACCGACGACTTCACCTTCAGCGTGCCGCTCAACACCCCCGGCGGCGATCTGAAGGGTGCCGAGTTCAACTACGTCCAGCCGTTCACGTTCCTGCCGGGCAAGTGGTCGAACCTGGGCCTGCAGGTGAACTACACCTACGTCGATTCGAAAATCCAGTACCTGACGACGACCGGCGCGAACTCGCTGGAGACCGACCTGACCGGTCTGTCGAAGAACTCGTACAACGGCACGCTGTTCTACGAAGGCGAGAAGTTCAGTGGCCGCGTCTCGTACACCCACCGCGACGACTACCTCACCCAGGTGCCGGCGACGGAAGCGGGCTTCGACGTGCACGGCATGAGCGCGGTGAACACGGTGGATGCGTCCTTCAGCTACAAGATCGACGACCACCTGCAGATCACCCTGGAAGGCATCAACCTGACCAACGAAGCCTCGGACGAGTGGGTCGGTTCCGCCTGGCAGCTGCCGCTGCAGTACAGCGAGTTCGGCCGCCAGTACATGCTGGGCGTACGTTACAAGTTCTGAGTTGGACCACCCGCATCCCCGGCCCAGGCCGGGGATGCGGCGTTTGATGGTGCGGTGCAGGATGTCGCCTGGCGGCGGGATCGTTAGCTTGGCCCGCCACCGTGGCCGCTGGTCGCGGGGGCGCGGGAACCGCGCCGACCGCGCTCGTGGAGCACGGTCTCGATCCATTGCCGGGGGATTGCGTGTCGATGGCTTGTGCTGCTTCTTTCCATGTCCGTTGGGCGGCGCGATGCGCCATGCTGCTGGCCTGCGCGGCCGCGATGCTGCCGGGGCCCGCGCGCGCCGCGGTCGATCCCCAACTGCTGTTCCGCGTCTCGGCCGACCAGGGCTTCGATGCCGACGTTGCCGGTGGCGATCCGGTTCCCAATTTCCGTGACAAGGTCAGGCGCGTCCCCACCGGCGTGAAAGGCGATGCCATCGAGTGGGCCGACGATGGCGTGCTGTCCTGGAACGCGCCGGGCAACCTGTATACGGAGCGCGGCACGCTCTCCTTCTTCTGGCGCTCGCGCTACCCGGTGGGCGAAGCGCCCTTCGTGATCTTCCGTGTCGGCTACGCCGACCACACCAGCTGGGACATGGCCTGGCTGCGCATCGACTGGAACGGCCACGGCTTCGACGCCTTCGTCACCGATGCCAACCTGGCGCGCACGCGGGTGTCTTTCCGCCTGCCCGCGCTGCCGGCGGCCAGCGACTGGACCCACATCGCCTTCAGCTGGGACGAGACGCGCGGCGTACGCCTGTATGTGGGCGGCCGCGAAGTCGAGCGCGTGGATACCACGGCCGACTACGACGCCGCGCTCGACCAGTTCGGCCTGGCCGGCCGGGTGATGTCGCCACACCAGGTGCAGAGCCGCTACAACTTCCTGCGTGGCAGCGACTTCGACGAGATCCGCGTCTACGACCGCATGCTGGACGCCAGCGGCATCGCCGCGCTGGCACAGGCACGCGAACCGGCCGTCACGGCCGACGACACGGCTGGCCGCCAACGGGCGTGGCTGCACCGCTACGGCTTCGACCGCGCCGCGCCGCCGCCGCTGGCCGACGAGGTGACGCGCATCCGCAAGGTGGAATTCGCCGACGCACGCGACATGAAAGCCTGGATGTGGAAGGCCACCGATGGCATTGCCGAGACCACGTGGCCGGGCGTCTACAACCGCTCGCGCCTGCCGGGCCGTAACGACTACTTCCAGCTGCCGGACTGGAATGTCTACGTCGAGGGCGGCAAGGCACTGACCCTGACCTTGCCCGACGAGCCATTCAACCGCATCGAAATCCGCGGCGCGGCGTTCGGGCAGACCGACTACGCGGCGCCCGGGCAGACGGCACGCCCGCTGTTCGAGCGTCCGCAGGGCGTGGTGCGCAGCGTCGATACCTTCGAGCGCCGGCAGGGGGGCACCCTGCGCTTCACCAATACCGCGCAGGAAACCCCGATCCAGGAGATCTGGGCCTACGACGTCGGCGCGGGCGAGGTGCCGGCGGGCAGCGCGACGCTGCGCTACACCGTGCGCAGCGATATCGCGCCGGACTACGACAACCTGGCGCCGCTGCGGCAGTACATCGCCGGCCGCCATGCCGTGGAAGAACGCGACACCGTGGTCGCGCTGCCAGCCAAGGCGCCGGCCCGCAAGCGCACCGACGTGGCACCGGCCGGACGGCGCCCGCTGGTGCACGTGCTGGTCCCCTCCACCCTCGGCCAGCCACCCGCCGACCAGCCGTTGATGCGCAGCTGGGCCTATGGCTGGGAAAACATGCGCGATGGACTCGATGGCATCGCGCTGGACCTGCCTGCGCTGGACCTGCCCGCCGATACCGACGGACTGATTCCGCTCAACATCCGGGTGAAGGATCCGCTCTGGCCCGCGCGTGACCTGATCGACGTCTCGGTGTCGGTGCGGCCCAAGCAGGCGCGCACGCTGTGGCTGGACCTGCGCGACCGCCTGCTGACCGATGACAGCCTGATGATCGACATCGCCTCGGCCAACCCGCGCTTCGACGGCCGCGCGCTGGATGGCATGGGCGTGCGGCTGGTGTTCAAGCCGCGCGAGGCGGCGACGGCCGAGCACGTGGCCGATCGCTTCAACCAGGTCAAGGACAACTGGGGCTTCCTGGTCGAGGAGCACACCACCTCGCAGCGCCAGCTGCTGTATCGGCGCCTGCATCGCGACATCAGCGACCTGCTGCGCGTGGACCCCGACCACGCACTGGGGCGCGAATACTGGAACGACATCAGCTACGGCAACCAGTCGCCGCTGCCGGTGGCGCTGCCCGAGGTTCCCAAGGGCATGCCGGCCTGGGCGTTCTGGCAGCTGGAAAACCTCAAGACCACGCGCCGATATATCCACTGGTGGATCGACCAGCGCCAGGTGCCCTACGGCGATTTCGGCGGCGGCATCTCAGACGACACCGACCTCACTCAGCAGTGGCCGGGCATGGCGCTGATGGGCGTGGACCCGGACGCCCTCAATGCCTCGATGACCGCGCTGTCGGATGCGAACTACCGCAACGGCATGTTCACCGACGGCCTGTCGACGATCGAGACCGACGAGCTGCACAGCTACGAGGAAGGCATCAACCTCAACAGCCAGATGCTCTACCTCAACTGGGGCGACCCGTTGACCGTCGAACGGCTGATGGCCACGGTGAAGGCCTTCGATCGCATCATCCAGGTCAATCCGCAGGGGCATCTGCTGTTCGCCAGCAACTGGTTCGGTGGCCGCAAGGTCTATCGCGAGCCCAACTGGCAGTGGCAGAAGCCGTACTCGTTCCCGATCCTGCATCCGGCGATGCTGCTGGGCGTCTACAACGCCGATGCTGACAGCCGGCGCATCGTTACCGGCCTGGCCGATGGCTACCTCGCCCATGCCTACCAGAACGACAAGGGGCAATGGGTGCTGCCCAATGAGATCAACTGGGCCACCGGCGCCAGGCGCGGCGGCGAGCTGTTCGATGGCAGCGGCGGCCCGGACGTGCTGCACACCTTCTGGGCAGCGTGGCGTTTCTCCGGTGGTGACGCGCGCTACCTGCAACCGCTGGATTACCGTGTGCGTCGGGCTGGGCCGGACGGCCTGTCGCTGCTCAACGAGAATTTCCTGGATGCCTTGGACAAGCGCGCCAGCTGGGGCACCGAGCTGGCCACGCTGGCCGACAAGCCGGACACCGTGCCCGACTTCGCGCACTACGTCGCCTGGGAGAACAGCGGCGACAAGCGCTACCTGGAAGCGCTGTACCGCAGCGAGACCCGAGAGAAGCTGCAGAACTTCTATATGAACACCGAAGGCCACTGGTGGTCCGACCGCGTCGAGTCGCCCACGGTGAACCTGCAGCGCGCGCGCCTCGGCGGCGTGGCGCTCAAGCGCAACCAGACCTATCCGGGTAATACCGTGAGCTGGCGCTTCGACGACCCGGAAGCCGCGGTGCAGGTGGCGCTGCTGCTGCCGCAGCCGCGGCCGGATCGTTTCAAGGTGATTGCCTGGAACGGCAGTGGCAAGCCGCAGCGGGCGCTGATGAGCGGCTGGAATGTCACGGCCGGCCATTGGCGGATGCGCAGTGGCGCGGATCGCGATGGCGACGACACCATCGACGGCAAGGCGCAGGTGCGCGAGTTCGACCTCGCGCGCAGCGTGGCCACGGGAGTCGAGTTCGCCCGCGGGGCGACGGTGATGGAATTCGAGCTGGTGCAGGCCACCGACCCGGTCGAACTGCGCGCCGACATCGGTATCGGCCGTGGCGACCTGCGCCGCGACGGCGATGCGCTGGTGGCGACCGTGCACAGCCTGGGCCACGCGGATGCCCCCGCCGGCACCGCGGTGTTGGTGGATGGACGCGGGCGCGAGCTGGCGCGTGCCGCGTTCGGGCCGCTGCCCGCGCCGCGCGACCTGCTGCCGAAGACGCAGGAGGTTCGGCTGGCCGTGGCGGGCGGGGCCGACCTGCGCGGGGCGAAGGTGCGGCTGGTGCTGGACGGCCAGGGCGGGGAAGTGACGCAGGCAAACAACGAGGTGGCGGTGCCTGCCGCGCTGTAGCCGGGATGGTCGGGTCGCGGCTGAAGCCGCTCCTACACGGGCGGCCGGCCCGGGTCGTGGCGTCGGCGCGCGGGGCCTGCTAGATTGCGCGCCGATGCCGCCCGGGGAGGGCGGAACCCTTCGGGCCAGCCTACGCCACGCCCTTCTACCGACTGTCGGAGAAGTTCGCATGCGCGTTGCCCGCACGGCCTTGGCCGTGGCCATTTCCTCGTTGCTGTCCCTGCCCGCGCTGGCCGCCGAAGCACCGCCGCCGGCCGACGCCACCACGCTTGACCGCATCGTCGTCACCGGCGAGAAGTCGCAGCGTTCGCTGCAGGACACCACCACCAGTGTCGCGGTGACCACCTCGGTGCGGATCGAGCAGGAAAACCTGCAGACGCTGTACGAAGTGTTCAACCGCACCGCCAACGTCGCCCAGACCTACGGCGATGCCGGCTTCACCATCCGCGGCATCCGCGATACCGACGGCGGCGGTGCGTCGCCGCTGGCAACCATCTACCTCGATGGCGCCGCCTTGCCGCAGAGCGTGATCAGTTCCGGCCCGACCAACCTGTGGGATCTGTCGCAGGTGGAAATCCTGCGCGGCCCGCAGTCCACCATCCAGGGCGAGAACGCGCTGGCCGGTGCCATCGTGCTGCGCACCGCCGACCCGACCATGGACTGGGAAGGCAAGGCGCGCGTGCTGGCATCCGATCCGTCGGACCGCAACCTCGCCTTGGCCTTCGGCGGCCCGCTGCTGGAAGACGAGCTGGCGTTCCGCGTGTCGGCGGAGCATCGCAGCTTCGACGGCTACAACTGGAACGTCACCCGCGAGGCGCCGGACGACTCGCTCGAGACCACCCAGTACCGCGGCAAGCTGCTGTGGACGCCGAAGGCCATCGAGGGCCTGCAGGTCAGGCTGGGCTATACCAAGGCGCAGCGTACCGGCCCCTACCAGTTCAACTACGTCCGTACCGATGTGCCCGACTGGCGCGAGCGCCGCATCAGCACGGCGGACTATCCGGACCGGGGTCGCACCGATGCCGACGTGGCCAATCTGGAGATCGACTACGCCATCAACGATGCGTGGTCGCTGTCGGCGGCCACGGCCTGGAACAAGGTGCATACGCTGCGCGGTTACGACGGCGACCGCACCGCCGACCCGATCAGCTACGGCGAGCAGGACGTGCTCAACCGCACCTTCTCGCAGGAAGTGCGCGCCAACTACGACGGCGACCGCCTCGATGGCCTGGTCGGCCTGTACTACTCGCGCCACGACGACCGCAACGACGCCAGCAGCCGCACCAACGTCAACACGCCGGTGAGCACGATCAGCGCGCTGCTGCAGGGTGCTGGCTTCCCGGCCGCCGCCGCCACGCAGATCGCCGGTGCCTATGCGCAGGTGCTGCCGGTGATCCCGGTCGACTACGCCAGCACCACGCCGACCCGCTCGGAGAACCGCGCGCTGTTCGCCGATGGCAGCTTCAAGGTGGCCGGCGGCCTGTCGCTGATCGGTGGCTTCCGTTACGACCGCCAGCGCTATGAGCTGGCCTCCGATACCCAGGCGATCTTCGTCGGCCAGTATCCGGATCCGGCGGCCTTCGGGGCACCGGGCACCCCGCTGTACCTGGCGGTGAGCGCGATCAACCAGGGCGTGGCCGGCCTGGTGGACTCCGCCGCCGGCAGCGTGCCGCAGAGCACGCGTGACTTCACCGCCTTCCTGCCCAAGGCGGGCGTGCGCTACGAATGGACGCCGGCGCTGTCGGCCAGCTTCGTCGTGCAGCGCGGCTACCGCTCCGGCGGCTCCAGCTTCAACATCGCGCGCAGCCAGACCGTGGCTTATGACCCGGAATACACCTGGAACTACGAGGGCTCGCTGCGCTCGCAGTGGCTGGACGGCCGCCTCACGCTCAACGCCAACGCCTATTACGTCGACTGGAAGGACAAGCAGGTCATCGCCTACTTCGGCCTCAACGACTACGACTACAACACCGTCAACGCCGGCCGCGCGCATCTGTATGGCTTCGAGGTGGAGGCCAGCCACCGGGTCAACACGGGCTTCGACTGGTATGGCTCGCTGGGCTATTCGCGGACCCGCTACGACGAATTCCAGACCGTGATGGATGCGGAGATCACCGATTACTCCGGCCAGGAATTCGCCTACGCGCCGCGCTGGACGGCGGCGGCGGGGGCGAACTTCCGCTTCGCCGATGGCTGGGTGGCCAACCTCAACGCCAACTATCGCGACAAGGTCTATACCGATGTCGGTCCCGCGCCCACGCGGTTGGCCTCGCGTACGCTGGTCAACGGCCGCTTCGGTTACGAAACGCTGGACTGGAGTGCGTGGATCTTCGCCAACAACCTGTTCGACGTGCAGTACGTGCAGTATCGCTGGTCGGACGATCCGGTCGCGATCCTTGGCGCGCCGCGCACCGTCGGCATCGGCTTCCAGGCCAACTGGTGAGCCGCCATCGCATGACCCAGGAGTTTCGCCCATGAACTGGCTGTATCTGCCACTGGCCACCGCTTCGGCGCTGGCGTTCTACCTGGCCACCGCGCACCAGCAACTGTGGCTGGCGGCGCGTGGTCGTGCGTCGCAGGTGCGCGCGTTGGCCTGGGCGCTGGCCCTGGTCGCGCTGGTGGCGGCCATCCATGCATTGGGCACCTGGGCGGGGGTGTTCTCCGCGCTGACCGCCTTCATGCTGGTGGCGGTCGCGCTGCCGTGGATCGATGTCGCGCGTCGACTGCGCCGGGAGCGTCGCCATGTGGGGTAAATCCTTCGCGGCCGGCCTGCTTGGGCTGCCGTTCGCCACTGCCTGGGTCGGTCTGGCCGCACTGCTGTGGCCGGGAACGCTGCAGACCAATACGCTGCCCTGGCTGTTGATGGCCTTCCCGGTGTGGATCGGGGCGATGGCCTTCGCCTTCCTGTGTCGTACCGGCCTGCGCGCCTGGCTGTGGCTGGGCGGGAGCACCGCGCTGGGCTTCGCGCTGCTGTATGTGGTCAAGGCCCTGGGCTGGACGGAGCTGACGGCATGAAGGTCGCCACCCTGCGGAGTTTCCTGTCGGTGCACACCTGGGTCGGCCTGATCGCGGGCATGGCGTTGTTCATCGCGTTCTATGCCGGCGCGATCACCGTGTTCTCGCACGAACTGACCGGCTGGCAGAACGCCCGTGCCGTCGCGCCGGCAGCCGATGCGCAGCCGATGCAAGCGGCCCAGGCGCTGGTGGACAAGGTGATCGTCACGCACCCGGGCGCGGCCGAAGCGTTCTACCTGATCCTGCCCGGCGAGCATGGTCCGGAGCCTGCGCTCTACTGGTACGAGCAGGGCGCGGGCGGCAACGTCGCGCATCACTTCCGCCTTGCCGAGGATGGCTCGCTGCGTGAGCTGCCGCAGCGCAGCGGCTTCGTCGACTTCATCTACGACCTGCACTTCACGGCAGGGTTGCCGCGGACCTTCGGCACCTATCTGTTCGGCATCGTCTGCATCCTGTACGGCCTGGCACTGGTCAGCGGTGTGGTGATCTACGCGCCGGTGTTCCTCAAGGACCTGTTCGCGCTGCGCTGGGGGCGCAACGTCAAGCGGCTCTGGCAGGACGCGCATAACGTCGTGGGCATGTTGTCGCTGCCCTTCCACGTGATCTTCGCCTGGTCCGGCGCGGTGCTGACGCTGGGCGTCCTGTTGCTGGCACCGTTCCAGTTCCTGGTGTTCAACGGCAAGCTGATGGAAGTGCTGGAGTCGGACTTCGAGCTGGCCGCCCACGTGGCGCCCGCGCAGCGCGCGGCCGCGGCGCTGCCGGTGGCCGAACTGATGGCGCGCGCGCAGGCCGCGAGCCCGGGCCTGGCGGCGGACAGCCTGTCGTATCACGACTACGGCGATGCCAACGCGCGCGTCGAGGTCTACGGCCACCTTGATCAGCAGCGCCTCAACCGCCTGGCGGGCGTCGCCATGGAAGCGGCCACGGGCAAGGTGCTGCGCGTGGTGGAGCCGGCCAGCATGTCACCGGGCATGGCGTCGCTGCGGGGTCTGCAGACCCTGCATTTCGGCGACTTCGCCGGTGCGCCGGTGCAATGGCTGTATTTCCTGCTCGGCCTGGGCGGCGCGTTCCTGTTCTACAGCGGCAACCTGTTGTGGATCGAGGCACGGCGCAAGCGCAGGCAGGAAGTGCAGCCACGGCGCACGCAGGTGATGGCGCGGCTCACGCTCGGTGTCTGCCTCGGTTGCGTGGCAGGGGTGTCGGCGCTGTTCATCGCTGCCCGCCTGTTGCCCGAGGGGCATGAACCCACGCTCTATTACGCCGTGTTCGGCCTGACCTGGCTGTGGGCGGTAGTGCGCCCCGCCGCACGCGGCGCGAGCGAGCTGCTGTGGCTCTGCGCGGTGTTGACCGCACTCGTCCCGGTGGCGGGTCTGGTGGGCCCTGCTGGACTGATGGCACCTTGGGCGGACCCGCTGGTGCTGGCCGTGGACGCCTGCGCGCTGGTCCTCGCCTGGGTCTACGCGGCGATGGCGCGAGGCGTGCGTCGACGGGCGTTGCAGGGTGAGCCCAACAGCGTGTGGTCGCTGACGAAGGCGACAGCACCGCAGTGAGCCTCGCGCCCTGGCACCGCGTCAGGGCGGATCGACCTGCTGGATTTCAGGTTCCTCCAGCAGCAGGCGGCGCAGCGTGAGATCCAGCTCGCGCAGCGCGGCATCGGACGCGCGGCGTCTCCAGCCGAACGTCCACCAGGGGCTCTTTTCGCAGGCGGCATGGCAGTGCCAGACCAGCGCGCCGCCGCAGGGGCTGCCGGTGGCCGTGCCGTCGTCCAGTAACGCCCCGCCGCAGCCCACCCACAGGCAGCGTGGATGGCGCGAGATCACGATGCACCAGCCCCAGGGCGTGGCCTGCAACCTGGCACGCGGATAGCCTGCGTCCAGCAGGCCCTTCCGCAACCAGTGCGCCAATGCGCGCCCATAGATGCCCGGGTGCGTGTCCAGATCCTCATCCCGGATGATGGGGAACCGGGTGGAGCGGAACCAATAGCAGGCCGGCGTATACGCTTCCATCCCCTCATTCCCTCGCATCTGACACCTGCAGGTTCGCAGGCGGAAGCGGGCGATGCAGTCGAGGCAGGACGGGTGGGGATGTCAGAAAGTCCCGCGCTGTACGAACGGAACCTGTGCGTACAACCGCCGCTCGCCACCACGCGGGTCGTCCGCCAGCACCGGCGTGCGATCGAACAACAGCGTCTGCCGCCGCGCCAGGTCGTAGGGCTCCCAGCGTGGCAGTCCGGCATGCTGGGGGTCACCCTGGCGCGCGAAGGCGAGCAGCGCATCACGCATGGATGCCGCCACGGCACGCGCCGATGCGTCGGTACCAGTGCGGGCTTCGGGCAGTGCGATGTTGTCGAACACCAGCGGGATGTCCAGCGTGTGGTAGGCGCCCAACTGCGGTTGCAGCGGCGATGCCCAGTCCAGCTGGTAGGCCCAGGTCGGCGCCCCCTGGCGCGCGCGTGCCTCCAGTTCTTCCACCGCACCGCGCCAGGAGCGGCCGGCGGTGGTGGCGGCGAAGAATACGTCGGATGGCGAATAGTGCGGATAGAGTCGACGGTACTCGGCGATCACGACCTGCGGCGAGAGATCCACGTACTGCTGCTTGTCCAGGCGGGCGGGCAGCTCGTCCCAGGTCAGCGTGAAGTGCTTGGGATCGTGGCCGAGGAACGCGCGGGTCTCGTCATGGGTATTGCCGATCACCATCGGGATGCCTGCCGATTGCGCGGGCGCCTCGGGCCAGAAGGGATGCGCCGGCAGGTTGCGCGAGTCCATGACCGGACCGAGGTAGAGCGCGGTGTCCTCGGCGCGCGAGGGATCGCGCACCTGCGCGGCGGCGATCAGTTCGGCAGCCGGCAGCGTGCGCAGGCGATCGACCTGCGCCGGCGTCAACTTCAACGCCTCCAGCACCAGCGTGGCGCGCTGTGTGGCGGCACGTGGGCCGCAGGCGGTGACCTGCTGGCCGCTCATCGTCCAGGCGCGATGGAACAGACCGCGCGCGGCGGGCATCGCCATCAGCGTGGCGATCTTGGCGCCGCCGCCCGATTGGCCGAACACGGTGACGTTGCCGGCATCGCCGCCGAACTCCGCGGCGTGCTGGCGGACCCATTGCAGTGCCTGCACCAGGTCGAGCTGGCCGACGTTGCCCGAGTCGGCGAGATCCTCGCCACCGAACGGTGCCAGATAGAGATAGCCGAACGCATTGAGGCGATGGTTGACCGTCACCACCACCACATCGCCTTGCCTGCACAGCTGCGTGCCGTCGTAGAGCGGGCTGCTGCCGGAGCCGTTGTTGTAGGCCCCGCCATGGATGTAGAACAGGATTGGCCGGCGACGCCCGTCGCGCAGGCCGGGAGTCCACACGTTGAGGCGCAGGCAATCCTCGCTGGTGGTCTCATCCGCTTTGGGTTGCGGCGAGGCCGGCCCGTAGCCCAGCGCTTCGCGCACGCCCCGCCACGGCGCCTCGATACGCGGTGGCTGGAAGCGTTGGCCTCCGGTATCGGCGCCATAGGGGATGCCCTTGAACACGGCGATGCCACGATCGCGATAGCCACGGAGCTTGCCGCCGCGAACCTGCGCCCACGCGGACTCTCCTTTCATCGGGGTCGCCTGGAGGGCGGCCGGCCATGTCGTGGCGACCAGCGCGGCGACGCCGAGCTGCAGGAAGTCCCGACGGGTGGGGTCGGCAGCGCTCATCGGGCGGTCTCCGTCTGTGTGTCGATCCAGTCCAACGCCAGGCGCGGCCATGCGGCGGTGGTGAGTCCGCGCGTGCCGCGGATGCCGAAGCCGTGGCCACCCTGCGCGAAGAGGTGCATCTCGGTCGGCACGCCTGCCACGCGTAGCGCGGCGTAGAACAGCAGACTGTTTTCCACTGGCACCACGTCGTCATCCTGCGCGTGCACGAGAAACGTGGGCGGCGTGCGTGCATCGACATGGCGCTGCGGCGAATAGCGTTGCGCGCGTGCCGCATCCGCCTCCGCGCCGAGCAGCTGCTGGCGAGAGCCCGCATGCGTGGCAGTGCCCTGCATGTCGATCACGGGATAGATCAGCAGCTGGAAGTCCGGTCGCGCCGAGTAGCGGTCAACCGCATCGATCGGCGCATGCAGTGGTTCGTCATAGCGGGTGCCGAGACTCGCGGCGAGATGGCCGCCGGCGGAGAAGCCCATCGCGCCGATACGGTGCGGATCGACGCCCCATTGCCCGGCCTGGGCGCGAATCAGGCGCAGCGCGCGCTGTGCGTCCGCCAGCGGCGCGTCGGCGCCGTCGGCATGGCCCTCGCCGGGCAGCCGGTACCGCAGCACGAACAGGGTGATCCCGCCCTGCGCGACGAAGGCCGGTTCCAGTGCGGTCCCTTCCTTGTCGAGCACGATGCGTTGATAGCCGCCGCCGGGGATTACCAGCAGCGCGGCGCCGTTGGGATGGGCGGGGCGGTGGACGACCAGGTAGGGCCGGCTGACATGATCGACGAAGCGATCAGGCAGGGCGGGGTCCGGGCTGCGCTCTAGCGTGCGCTGCGAGACGGAAAGGGCATGGTCACCCGGGGCGAGGCCATCGCCCGGCCATAGCGGAATCCGGGCCTGGCGCTCGGCGGCGGTCTCGGTGGTGGGCCAGGCGGCCGGTTCGGCGCCTTCGGCGACGCCCGCGCCCAGGCAGAGCAGGACAAGACTGCAGGCGGCCAGGCGGCGCCTGGCGACGGCAAGACGGTGATGCATCGGCCCCTCCCAAGGCTTGGAGGGCAAGGCCTGGCGGATTTTGCCGCACTGCACATTGCCCATGACACCGGTTTACCATATACATCGTTCCGTCCCACTGTCGATGGGCAGTGCAACATCGTTTCCACCCGGAGGTCACCCTTGAGCCCACAAGCCGGCCAGCAGGATCCGCAGGCCTTGTCCGCCATCGCCCAAACCTTCGTCGAGGCCCGCCAGCAAGGTCGGTCCCTGGCGGATTTTCCGGGCGAGATCCCGCCGGATCTGGTCACCGCCTATGTCGTGCAGGATCTGGCGATCGCGCGCTGGTCGGACCGCATCGTCGGCTGGAAGGTCGGATACATCGCTGCCGAGCGCCGTGATGCCTCCGGCGACGACCGGCTGCTGGGTCCCATCTGGTCGCGCGCGCTCTGGAATGCTACCGGTGGCATAGACGAGTTTCCGATCTATGTCGGCGGGTTCGGCGCGGTCGAGGCCGAGTACGTCCTGCAGCTGGAGCAGGACGCCCCGGCGGACAAGCTGGAGTGGACGCCGGAAGAAGCCGCTGCGCTGCCGGCACGCCTGTTCATCGGGGTGGAGATCGCCAGCAGTCCGCTGGCCACCATCAACCAGCTCGGTCCGCGGGTGGTGATCTCGGACTTCGGCAACAACAACGGCCTGATCCTGGGGCCGGAGATTCCGGACTGGCGCGCCCGCGATGAAGCCGGGCTGCGCGCCGAAACCCTGATCGAGGGCGAACGCGTCGGCACCGGTGGCGCGACCCTGCTGCCGGGCGGGCTACGCACCGCCTATGCGTTCGCTTTGGGACGTTCGGCGCGCCGTGGCCGGCCGCTCAAGCGGGGCGACCTCATTGCCACGGGCAATGCCACCGGCATCCATGACATCGCGGTCGGCCAGCAGGCCACCATCCGTTTCGAAGGCGTGGGCGAGATCCGCTGCAGGGCGATCGCTGCCGGTTAACGTGCACCCACCCCAGTGAACTGAGCGCGGGAGGGCGCGGATGATCACACGTAGAGGTTTCATCGGCGGCAGCCTCGCCGCCGCGATGGCCGCGCCGCTGGGCGCGGCGCGGGCGATCACGCAGGTGCCGGGCGGGCAGCTGCTCACCGCCACCGACGTGCACGTCTCGGACTACCCCACCGTGGAAGCGGTGCGCTGGATCGGCCAACAGCTGGAACAGGAAACCGGCGGGCGGCTGAAGCTGCGGCTCTATCATTCCGGCCAGCTCGGCCGCGAAGCGGAAGCGATCGACATGGCGCGCTTCGGCGCCATCGACATCACCCGGGTGTATTCGGGCGCGCTCAACAATGCCTTTCCGCTGACCCAGGCGTTGTGCCTGCCCTACGTGTTCGATTCGGTGCCGCACCTGCGCCGCGCGCTGGACGGCGACGTCGGCGAGACCGTACTGCGCAGCTTCGAGGCGCGCGGGCTGGTGGGTCTGGCGATCTATGATTCCGGCGCGCGCTGCTTCTACAACACCAAGCATCCGATCGTCTCGCCGCGCGACCTGCATGGCCTGAAGCTGCGCGTCGCCAACTCGGACATCTTCATCCAGCTGATGCGCCTGCTGGGTGCCAATCCGACCCCGATGTCGCTCGGTGAGACGTTCTCGGCGATGGAGACGCACATGATCGACGGTGCCGAGAACAACATGCGCAGCTTCCAGTCCAGTCGCCATTTCGAGGCGGCGCATTACTGGTCGCAGAGCGAGCATTCCTATGCGCCGGACATCCTGGTGATGTCGCGGTCGAGCTTCGAGGCGCTGTCCCCCGATGACCGCGAGCGCATCGTGCGCCTGGCGCGCGCTTCGGTGCCGGTCATGCGGCAGCTGTGGGATGCCTCCGAAGCGGTGGCGCGACAGGACGTCAAGGCGCATGGCATCCAGTTCAACGACGTGGACATGCCCGCCTTCCGCCAGGCCGCCGCGCCGCTGCTGGCCGAATACCACCAGCGCCCGGACATCGACGCGCTGTACCGACGCATCCGCGCACTGGCGTGAGGCATCCATGACCGAGAACGCCTATTCCCGCAGTCTCCCACCCGTGCAGCGCGCGCTGGACCGCCTTGCCGACCTGGCCATCTGGACCGCCGCCGCGGCCCTGCTCGGTCTTGTCGTGGTGCAGGGCTGGCAGGTCTTCACCCGCTACGTCCTCAATGATTCGCCGAGCTGGACCGAGCCGGTCACGCTGCTGCTGCTGAGCACGGCGATGAGCCTGGGTGCCGCCACCGGCGTGCATACCAATCGCCACTTCGGCTTCTTCCTGCTGGCCGAGCGCTTCTCCGATGCCGGACGCCGCGCGCTGGAAGCACTGCGTGCGCTGGTGATGGCCGCCATCGGTGCAGTGCTGGCCTGGTGGAGCAGCGTGCTGCTGCTCGATGGCCTGGATATCAAGATCGCCGGCGCCCGGATGCCACAGAGCATCAACTATCTGCCATTGGCCATCGGCGGTGCATTGATGGTCGTGTTCGCGCTGTACCGCGTCTGGCGTGCGGCGCGCCCGCTGCGCCTGGAAGGGGAGTCCTGATCCATGGCCATCATGATCCTGCTCGGCCTTTTCGTATTGCTGATGGTCGTCGGCGTACCCGTCGCCTACGCGCTGGCGGTGGCCGCGCTGGCCACCCTGTTCTACCTTGATCTGCCCAGCGTGGTGCTGGTGCAACAGATTTCGGCCGGTTCCGGTTCGGCATCCCTGATCGCGATTCCGTTGTTCATCTTCGCGGGCGAGTTGATGCTGCGTGGCGGCATCTCCGAGCGCCTGATCGCGCTGGCCGCTTCGCTGGTCGGGCGCCTGCGCGGCGGGCTGGGCCAGGTCAGCGTGCTGTCGTCGCTGTTCTTCGGCGGTGTATCCGGCTCGGCGATCGCCGACGTGTCGGCGGTGGGCGGCACGATGATTCCGCAGATGGTGCAGCGCGGCTACGACCGCGACTACGCCGTCAACGTAAGCATCACCGCCGCGCTGGTGGCGCTGCTGGTGCCGCCGTCGCACAACCTGATCCTGTTCTCGGCCGCGGCAGGCGGCGGCATCTCGATTGCCGATCTGTTCGCCGCGGGCATCGTGCCGGCGCTGCTGATGACCGTGGCGATGATGGTCACCGGCTATCTGGTGGCACGCCATCGCGGCTACGGCACCGAGCCGTTCCCGGGCTGGCGCGCGGTGCTGCTGCGCCTGGTGGGCGCGTTGCCGGGCCTGGGGCTGGTGCTGCTGATCTTCGTCGGCATCCGTGCCGGCATCTTCACCGCAGTGGAGAGCGCCGCGATCGCGGTGGTGTATGCGCTGCTGGTGACCGCGCTGCTCTACCGGCAGCTGAAGTGGGGCGAGTTCTTCGCCGCGGTCACCCACGCCGCGCGTACCACCGGCGTGATCCTGTTCGTGATCGCCACGGCCGCGGTATTCGGTTGGCTGCTGGCGTACCTGCAGGTGCCGGCCGCTGCGGTGGATTTCCTGCAGTCCTTCGCCCACAGCCAGCGCATGGTGCTGCTGATGATCGTGGCGATCCTGCTGGTGCTGGGCATGTTCATGGACCTGGCACCCAAGATCCTGATCTGCACGCCGATCTTCCTGCCGGTGGTGAAGGCCTATGGCGTGGATCCGATCCACTTCGCGCTGGTCATGGTGCTGGCCGGTGGCATCGGCCTGGTGACGCCACCGGTGGGCTCGGTGCTGTTCATCGGCACCGCGATCGGCAAGATCAGCATCACCGACAGCATGCGCACGATCTGGCCGTTCTGGTTGTCGGCGCTGGGCGTGCTGTTGATCGTGGCGTTCTTCCCACAGCTGTCGCTGTGGTTGCCGGCCATGTTGCGGGCTGGTTGAACAGGAGGGTGGGTCGATGCGTAGAGGCTTGAACGTGCTGTGGGCCATGGCGCTGCTGTGCGGTGGCGTCCATGCGGCGGAGTGGCAACGCGGTATCGAGCATCAGCGCATCGCAGATCTCGGCGACGGCACCTACCTCAACCCGGTTCTTGCGGGTGACCATCCTGATCCGTCGGTCCTCAAGGACGGTGAGGACTACTACCTCACGCTCTCCTCCTTCGACGCCTATCCCGGCCTGCCGCTCTGGCATTCGCGCGACCTGGTGAACTGGCAGCCGCTGGGGCATGCGATCACCACCAACGTCGGCGCGATCTGGGCGCCGGATCTGGTCAAGTTCAAGGGGCGCTACTACATCTACTTCCCTGCGAGGCGTGGCGAAGCGGGTACCCGCAGCAACTTCGTGGTGTGGGCCGACGACATCCGCGGCCCGTGGAGCGAACCGGTCGACCTGGGCCTGGCCAAGTACATCGACCCGGGCCACGCGGTGGGCGAGGACGGCAAGCGCTACCTGTTCCTGAGCGGGGGCGACTACGTGCAGCTCTCCGACGATGGCCTCAAGGTCGTCGGCACGCCACGCCATGTCTACGATGGCTGGAAGTATCCGGAGAGCTGGGATGTGGAGGCCTACGCGCAGGAGGGCCCGAAGATCACCCGCCATGGCGACTGGTTCTACATGACCACCGCGGTGGGGGGCACCGCAGGGCCTCCCACCGGGCACATGGTCATCACCGCGCGCTCGCGTTCGATCCATGGGCCATGGCAGAACGCGCCCAACAATCCGATCACCCGCACCCAATCGGCCAGCGAACCGTGGTGGTCGCGTGGCCACGCCACCCTCGTGGAAGGCACCGATGGCCGGTGGTGGATGATCTACCACGGCTACGAGAACGGCTTCTGGACCTTGGGCCGGCAGGCGTTGCTGGAGCCGATCGAGTGGACGCCGGAGGGCTGGTTCGTTGCCAAGGGCGGCGACCTCGGCCAACCCCTGCGCAAGCCCAGCGGCCAGGCACTGGCGCATGGCATGCCGCTGTCGGATCGTTTCGATGGGAAGCAGCTGGGCCCGCAGTGGGCCTTCTACGATCCGGCGCCCGATGAGTATCGCCGGCTCGCCTTTGGCGCGCAGGGGCTGACGGTCAGCGGCAAGGGCCAGACACCCCGCGACAGCTCGCCATTGACGGCCATTGCCACCGATCCGGCCTACGAATTCCAGGTACGGATGCGGATCGCACCGGGTGCGGTCGGTGGCGCGCTGCTGTTCTACAGCGACCGCCTGTATGCGGGCGTGGGGAGCAACGGCAAGGATTTCATCCTGCACCGTTATGGCGAAGAGCGGCCGAAGCAGCTGGTGCCGGGCCCGGGTGGCGAGCTGTGGATCCGCGTGCGCAATGACCGCCACATCGTCACGATCCACACCAGCCGGGATGGCCAGGCCTGGACGAAGTACCCGGTACAGATGGAAGTCTCCGGCTACCACCACAACGTGGCCGGCAAGTTCCTGGCCCTCAAGCCGGCGCTGTATGCGGCGGGCCAGGGCCAGGTGACCTTCCTCGATTTCCGTTACCAGGCCTTGGACTGAGCACGCAGGCACGATGGAACTTTCACAGCGGGCGCCGGTCTTCGCCTGGGTCCCCGCCGCTGCGTGGGGACGGGCCTTGTCCTCCGCTGGCGGGGCAAACCGCTAGAATCCCTCCACTTCCTACGATCCGTCACCATGCCGCGCAAGAAAGCCGAAGAACCCGTCGCCGGCCTGCCCAAGGGCAAGGTGGCGACCATCAACGACATCGCCCGGCTCTCCGGGGTTTCGAAGAAGACCGTCTCGCGCATCATCAACAACTCGCCGTTGGTGCGTCAGGACACCCGCGAGAAGGTCGAGGCGCTGATGCGCGAGGTGGGCTACGCGCCTGACCCGCTGGCGCGCGGCCTGGCGTTCCGCCGTTCGTTCCTGATCGGCATGGTCTACGACAACCCGACCGCGCAGTACATCGTCGACATGCAGTACGGCGCACTGGATGCGCTGCGTGGCTCCAGCTTCGAGCTGGTCGTGCACCCGTGTGATACGCGCAGCCCCGGTTACATCGAGGGCGTGCGCCGTTTCGTGCAGCAGCAGAAGCTGCACGGGGTGATCCTGGTGCCACGCGCCTCGGAAGACCAGGCGCTGGCGGACATGCTGGCCGAGATCGGCTGCCGTTACACCCGCATCGCCTCGGTGGCGCTGGATGAAACCTCGCAGACCGTCATCACGCATGACGCGGAAGGCGCGGCCGAGGCGGCCGATTACCTGCTGTCGCTGGGTCATCGCGACATCGCGCTGGTGACGGGGCCGAGCAACTACCGTTCGTCCATCGAGCGCACCGGCGGCTTCGTGGGCGCACTGCGGCGGCGTGGCATCGAACTGCCGCCCGAGCGCGTGGTCGAGGCCGGATATACGTTCGAATCCGGTGTGGCGGCGGCGGAGAAACTGCTGTTGTCCAAGCAGCGTCCGACCGCGATCTTCACCGGCAACGACGAAATGGCCGCCGGTATCTACAAGGTGGCGCTGCGCGCCGGCATCAATATTCCCCGCCAGCTCTCGGTCATCGGCTACGACGACAGCTCGCTGGCTTCCCGCCTGTGGCCGCCGCTGACCTCGGTGCGCCGCCATACCCGCGATACCGGGCGTACCGCGGCGGCGATGCTGATCCAGCCGGAAAGCCAGCCATCCCTGCCCACGGCGAGCGTGCGCCCGCACCTGATCGTGCGCGACTCCTGCCAGCCGCCCGAAGACTGATAGCGGACGTTTCAGCCCGGCCTTCCGGTTTCAGCCGGCCTTCCAGTTGCCTTCCAGTTGCTGCGGGAATCGCAGAGGTTGGCGACCAGCACGTTTCCCGCCTCGTCCCGTTCGTAGATGACGATGACCGGGTGTCCATGCAGCGGCGCGAACATCTGCCCGTTGGGAAGGCGCTGGTAGTGCGCCGTGGCGAAGGTGTCGACCAGCTGACGCAGCGTATGATTCAGCTGCCCGGCCGCGTGTGGGCGCCGGTGCATGAGTTCACGAAGCAGGGAAGCACGCGCTTGTCTGGCCGTTTCGGACCAGAGGATCGCCATCAGCCCGCGGTATCCGCCAACAGCTTGGCCATCTCCGCCTCCACGTCCTCGGCACGATGCCGCACCGGATCCTGCCGGCCCGCCTCGCCCAGCGCCATGAGCCGGGTGACCATGGCATGGCTTGCATGGATGCGCTGCATCGCTTCGGCGCGATCGGCCCGGGTGCGGCGCGCGGCGACGTAGCCGGTGGCGTCCACCGCATAGCGCTGGATACCCAGCCCCTGCAGGAAACGCGCCGCCGCCGCGATATCCGAAAACAGCCGGATGACCCCGTGCTTGGTCCCGATGGCGCGTTCGGCGCCGCCGACCTTGAACACGACGGCATAGCCGCCCGCCTGGCCCGTCAGCGTGGCCTGGCCGGCGCTCTCCATGGCCACCAGTTCGCGGGCGGTCCGCAGGCTGATCAGGTCGGTCATGTCATCCCAACTAATTATTGGAAGGAAGAACATCGACTATATCTCCGCAGGAAGAGGGATGTCTGATGCTGCGTTACACCCCTGTCCGTCACCATCGGCGCAACGCGCGGCGGTCCATCGGTAAAAGCCGATCCGCCGATCTTGCACTGCGGAATGACACCGGTGGTCATGATCGCTAGAATGCCCCCGCACCCACTCGACGCGAGGCCATGACGCCTCGCCGCCACCGGAGACGCCATGTACGCCAAGACCGTTTACGCCACCCACCCGCAGGCCATCCAGGGCGTCAGCAATGACGAACTGCGCGATCTCTACCTGCTGGATGGCCTGTTCGCCGACGAGGCGGTCGTCCTGAAGTACACGCACTACGAGCGCTTCGTGATCGGCGGCGCCGCCCCGGTGAAGCAGGCCGTCGCGCTGCCGAAGCAGACCGAGCCCGCCTCGGCCGCTGGCCATCCGTTCCTGGAGCGCCGCGAACTGGGCGTGATCAACGTCGGCGCCGGTACCGGCACCGTGACCGTGGACGGCACCGCCTACACCCTGGCACCGAAGGACGGCCTGTACGTGGCGATGGGCAGCGCCGAGGTGAGCTTCGCCTCCAACGACGCCGCCACGCCGGCCAGGTTCTACCTGGCCTCCACCCCGGCGCACGCGCGCTTCGAGACCAAGCACATCTCGATCAAGGATGCGGTCCCGCTGGAGCGCGGCGCGCTGGAGACCAGCAACGAACGCACGATCTACCAGTACATCGTGCCGGCGACCTGCCCGTCCTCGCAGCTGCTGCTGGGCCTGACCATCCTCAAGCCGGGCAGCGTCTGGAACACCATGCCGCCGCACCTGCATGACCGCCGCAGCGAGGTCTATTTCTACTTCGACCTCGGCCAGAAGGATCGCGTCTATCACTTCATGGGCGAGCCCGAAGCGCAGCGCCACATCGTGATCAAGAACAACGAGGCCGTCGTCTCGCCGCCGTGGTCGATCCACATGGGCGCCGGCACCGCCAACTACGCCTTCATCTGGGCGATGGGTGGCGAGAATCTCGACTACACCGACATGCACGTCCTGGACATCTGCCAGCTCAAGTAACCGCACACGCTTACGAGGGGAGCACGTAATGAGCCACAACCCGTTCAGTCTGGAAGGCAAGGTCGCGCTGGTCACCGGCGCCAACACCGGTCTTGGCCAGGGCATCGCCCTGGCCCTCGCCGCCGCGGGTGCCGACATCGCCGGCGCCGGCATCGTCCATGCCACCGACACCGAGGAGAAGGTGAAGGCCCTGGGCCGCCGCTTTCTCAACATCGAAGCCAACCTGATCACCGTCGAGCCGATCCAGCGCGTGGTCGATGAAGCGCTCGCCGGCCTGGGCCGCATCGACATCCTGGTCAACAACGCC
>DJAN01000139.1:0-18889 GCA_002429615.1 Lysobacteraceae bacterium UBA6001 | reverse complement strand
GACATCCTGGTCAACAACGCCGGCCTGATCCGCCGTGCCGATGCAGTGGAGTTCAGCGAGAAGGACTGGGACGACGTCATGAACGTCAACATCAAGTCCGCGTTCTTCATGAGCCAGGCCGTGGGCCGCCATTTCATCGCCAACGGCGGCGGCAAGATCATCAACATCGCCTCGATGCTGTCCTTCCAGGGTGGCATCCGGGTGCCGTCGTATACCGCCAGCAAGAGCGGCATCGCCGGCATCACCCGCCTGCTCGCCAACGAGTGGGCCAGCCGCAACATCAACGTCAATGCCATCGCCCCGGGCTACATGGCCACCGACAACACCGCGCAGCTGCGTGCCGACGAGGATCGCAGCAAGGCGATCCTCGACCGCATCCCGGCGGGACGCTGGGGCTCGCCGGCGGATCTTGGCGGGGCGGCGGTGTTCCTGGCATCCAGCGCGGCGGACTACGTCAACGGTGCGGTGCTGCCGGTGGATGGCGGCTGGCTGGCGCGCTGAGTCCTGAGCTTCACCCGGTATCGCGGCGATGGCTCTCTCCCGTCGCGGTGCCGGCTTCCTTCCGTGATGGCGAGTGCCACGATGAGCCGAGTGGTCGTCCGTGCAGTCCTGGTCCTGGCCGGCATGCTGGCCACCTCCGTGCCCGTCTTGGCCGCGGAGCCGCCACATCGCATCTTCATCGCCGCCGACTCCACGGCAGCCGAATACGGGCCCGAGCGCGCGCCGCAGGCGGGCTGGGGGCAGATGCTGCAGAGCTGGTTCGATCCGACGCGTTGGGAAGTACGCAACCACGCCAAGGGCGGCCGCAGCGCCCGCAGCTTCATCGAGGAAGGTCGGCTGGACGCGATTGGCCGTGAGCTGCGCCGCGGTGATGTGCTACTGATCCAGTTCGGCCACAACGACGCCAAGCGCGAAGACCCAAGCCGCTACGACGATCCCGCGCAGGCCTATCCGCAATACCTCGCGCGCTACATCGACCTGGCCGAGGCACACGGCGCCACGCCCGTGCTGATCACCCCGGTGGCGCGGCTGATCTATGACTTCGGCTCGCTGCTCGATACCCATGGGCTGTACACCCAGTCGATGAAGGCGCTGGCGGCGCAACGCCAGGTCGCGCTGATCGATCTCAATGCCAGCAGCAGTGACTGGATACGCGCGCTGGGTGAGCAGGCGGCCAAGCCCTATTTCCTGTTCGTCCCGGCGCAGGGCAAGGCCGACGGCACGCACTTCAGTGCGGCGGGTGCCACCGCGGTAGCCTGCCTTGTGGTGCGCGACTGGGTGGCGTTGGCGCCGGCGCTGAAGCCGCAACTCACGCGCGATATCGATTGTGGCGCGCCGTCGACCGCCGCCGCCGATCGCGCGGCGCAGCCGAATCCGTCGCGCGTGGTCCACGAGCGCGACATCGCGAGTGAGCAGCCTGGTCCCCATGGGGGAGCCGGACCGACGATGGCCTATTCGTTCTTTGCCGATGAGCCTGCGCTGTCCTTCGTGCTGCGCAAGCGCGTGCTGCTTCCAGGCGCGGGCATCGGCCTGCATCAGCATCACAAGGACGAGGTCTACTACGTCGTCAGTGGCCACGGCCTGTATGCCCTGGACGGCAAGCAGCACGAGGTTGGCCCGGGCGACGCGCTGCTGACCCGCGCCGGCAGCACGCATGCGATCCAGCAGACCGGAAGCGCACCCTTGGAGCTGCTGCTGGCCTATCCGAAAGATCCCTAGTGTGCGTGCATTCGCTGTGACTGGGGATTCGAGAATCCCCGGCATCTCCATGCCATGCGGGTGTGTCGAATGTCAGCGGATCTGACAGATGCGACAGCCCGTCGCACCGCCGGGTTTGTGAGAACCGTTCGCATTCATGTAAAATTCTTGTCGATGCATGATGACGGCGCGGTGTAGCTGCCCGCGCTGGTGTCATCGCCTTCCCCAAACGTCATGCCTCAAGCCGTCGCCAGAGGTTTCACCATCTGTCGAGAGGTTCGTCCATGTCGCTGCTTCGGCCGGCGCAGGCTCCTGCGCGCCCGTTTTCGCTCCGCCCCCTCACGCTCGCGTTGACGCTTTCATTGCTGTCCACCGCCGGCATCGCCCAGGCCGAAGATGCCAATGCCAATGCCAATGCCGACGTCGACACGCTCGACACCGTGCGCGTCACCGCCGAGCAGATCGCGCGCCAGGCGCTGGGCAGTTCGGTGATCACCGCCGAGGATATCGAGCAGCGTCCGCCGGCCAACGACCTGTCCGACATCCTGCGCACCATGCCGGGCGTCAACCTCACCGGTAACAGCGCATCCGGCCAGTACGGCAATAACCGCCAGATCGACCTGCGCGGCATGGGGCCGGAGAACACACTGGTATTGATCGACGGCCGCCCGGTCGGCTCGCGCGATGCGATCCGCATGGGCCGCAGCGGCGAACGCAACACGCGCGGTGACACCAACTGGGTGCCGGCCGAGGCGGTGGAGCGCATCGAGGTGCTGCGCGGCCCGGCCGCCGCGCGCTACGGCTCCGGTGCTTCCGGCGGCGTGGTGAACATCATCACCAAGAAGCCGACCGGCGACG
Organism: Lysobacteraceae bacterium UBA6001; assembly: GCA_002429615.1. Classification (GTDB taxonomy): domain Bacteria; phylum Pseudomonadota; class Gammaproteobacteria; order Xanthomonadales; family Xanthomonadaceae; genus Stenotrophomonas_A. Next base: position 16,333 of record DJAN01000139.1, on the reverse strand, counting down.
CCACCGGCAGCATGACGCTGTACGGCCTGGTGCCGCAGCACGGCGACGAGGGCGGCAGCCAGCGCGCCGGCTTCAACGTCAGTGGACCGCTGACCGACACGCTGTCCTATCGCGTCTACGGCAACCTCAACAAGACCGACGCCGATGACCTGTCGCTCAACCAGGAATATGCCAGTGGCGTGACCCCGCCGGCGGGACGCGAAGGCGTGCGCAACAAGGACATCGATGCACTGCTGCGGTGGGATCCCACCGAGCATCAGGTGTTCGAACTGGAGAGCGGCTTCAGCCGGCAGGGCAACATCTACGCAGGCGACCGGGCGGTCAGTGCGGACGGCACTGACCTGCTGACCGAACTGGCCGAGGACGGCGCGGAAACCAATGTGATGATCCGCCGCACCGCCGCGCTGACCCATCGCGGCGATTGGGGCTTCGGCACCTCGCGGATCAGTCTTGCCTACGAAGGCACCGATAACACGCGACTCAACGAGGGCTTGGCCGGCGGTCCGGAAGGCAGCATCAGCGGCGCCGCGCGTTCGACCTCGCGCCTGGATGCCTACAACGCCGATGCCGAACTCAACATCCCGTTGCAGGCCTGGCGCGAGCAGGTGCTCACGGTGGGCGCCGAGTACCGCGAGGACAAGCTCGACGACCCGTACTCGATGACCCAGAGCAGCAGCAGCGGCGGCGGCATCGATGGCGTGCCGACCGGCACCCGCGATGGCAAGGCCGAATCCAAGCTCTACGCCGTCTATGTGGAGGACAATCTGTACCTCACCGATCGGCTGACGCTGACGCCGGGTGTGCGCTACGACCACGACGACCGCTTCGGTGGCAACGTCAGCCCCAGCCTCAACGTGCAGTTCAAGCTCGCCGAGGACTGGCTGCTGAAGGGCGGCATCGCGCGCGCGTTCAAGACCCCCAACCTGTACCAGTCCAACGGCAACTATCTCTACTACACCCGAGGCAACGGCTGCCCGGTGCTGTATCCGAGCCTGGGCTCCGGCTGCTACATCCTCGGCAATCCCGACCTGAACCCGGAAACCAGCCTCAACAAGGAGATCGGCGTGGAGTGGGCGCCGGACACCGGCTACCACGCTTCGTTGACCTACTTCCACAACGACTACGACGACAAGATCGTCGCCGGCATGGAGCCGATCGGCCTGACCGCCGATGGGCGGGGCCGGGTCTTTCAGTGGACCAATGCCGACCGTGCCATCGTCCGTGGCGTGGAAGGCAACCTCAACGTGCCGCTGCTCGGTGAGCAGGGCCGCACGCTGAAGTGGAACACCAATGTCACCTACATGATCGAGAACAAGGACCGCGAGACCGACCAGCTGCTGTCGATCATTCCCGAGTACACGGTGAATACCTCGCTGGACTGGCGCCCGAACGAGCAGTGGTCGCTGCTGCTGCTGGGGACGTTCTATGGCAAGCAGGAGTCGGCGACGATGTCGAGCACCACCGGCGGAACGATTGCCGGGGACACCCGCGATCCGTACCAGGTGTGGGGCGCGAGTGCGCGTTACCGCATCACCCGCAAGATCAGCGTGGGCTTCGGCGTTGACAACCTGTTCGACAAGCGGCTCTTCCGCGAGGGCACCAACAACTCCAGCGGCGTGGCCGGCGCGGCGACCTACAACGAGCCGGGCCGTGCGTACTGGGCTTCGCTGAACTTCGGGTTCTGAGCCGATGCGTGCGCGTTATCTGAAGTGGCTTTCCGCCCTGTCGTTGCTGCTGGCGATGGTTGCCATGCCCGCCTGGGCGCAGCCGGATCTGTCGCAGCGCATCGGCCGGACGGTGGCCGATGCGCCTCCGCCGGGCTGGCGTACCGACGATGTGCGCCTGCGTTCCGCGGATGGTGAGCGGCGCTATCGGGTTCGTTTGTTCATACCGGACCGGGTGGCGCCAGCCACGGGCTTCCCGGTGTTGTGGATGCTCGATGGCAATGCAGTGCTGATGACGCTGGGTCCGGATCTGCTGCAGCGGCTGTCCGGCACCCCGCAGCCTCCGGTGATCGCATTGATCGCCTACGACAACGACCTGCGCATCGACGCGGCCGCGCGCAGCCTGGACTACACGCCGGCCAAGCCCGGCGAGAATCCGGCCGTCGCCCGCGATCCCCTTTCGCCAGATCGCCGCAGTGGCGGTGCCGATGCCTTCCTGGCGTTGATCACCACCCAGCTGCGTCCGGCGGTTACCCACCGTGTGCCGATCGACCCAGCCCGGCAGACCCTGTGGGGTCACTCGTATGGCGGCCTGTTCGTCCTGCACACCTTGTTCCGGCAGCCGGAGGCCTTCCAGCAGTACATCGCGGTGGAGCCGTCGCTGTGGTGGAACGAGGGGGTGGTGGTAAAGGAGGCGGAGCGCTTCGTCGCCGATTCTCCGCGCCTGGGCTCCACCCGGCTGCTGATCTGGAATGGCATTCCGCCTGCGGACGCACCGCGCCGCGAGCGCCCCGGGCGGACGCCGGCGCCGCCGGACACCCTGCCAAACCTGGTGAGCGCGCTGCGCGGCGTGCCCGGACTGCAGGTCGAAACCCGTCAGTGGCCAGGCCTCGGCCATGGACCGATGCTGGGTGCGACCGTGTCACCGGCCTTCGAAGCGGTCGCCGGACCGTTGCCGGATCCACCACCACGCTGAGCGTCCACCGGGCTTTCCAAAGGCGCCGTCCATCACAGGACGGCGCTTTTTTTTGCGCCGTGGTCCGTCCGCTTTGCGCAGTTCGTCCCTGTTGGCACCTCCGGGCAACCTGGTATCCGAGGCAACCAACTCGCCCTGGTAACGCTTACAGCTTTGTGGCGAAAAGATGCTTTCAGCAGACATAAAAATTTTGTTGCAGCGCACGGTGACAAGCGCTGTCATGCATGGTTTCTTAACCGCCGTTCAGTGATAGCGCTACCACTGGCCACCCGGTCGGGGCGGCCTCCAGACAGGCAACGACGCTGTAGGCATCAACGCTTCACCGGTATTCGAAAGCCGGGGAATCACTGAGGAACCGGCATTGCAGTAAGCGGGCGTCTCCACAGGGCGCCCGGATTCATCGCCGTGGGCCAAGGCCCGCGTTCTGCCCTGGGGGGGGCGACAACCTAAAGGATCGTAGGGGGCTACATGAGAGGGTGCAGTTTCCATTTGCAGACATACCGGACGGCCGCGCCGACATGCGTGTCGTACGCCGGAGCCGTGGTCGCAGGCCGTTCGAATTCTGACTTGAGGACACACTGATGAGTCGCAAGTTGAAGTCTTTGAAGTCTTTGAAATCCCGCGCGATGTTCACTTTCGTCGGCGGCGTGCTGGTGGTGAACCCGGCGTTCGCCCAGGACGCGCAGACCGCCACGCAGGCACCGCAGGCACAGACCGCCACGCAGAGCGATGAGGCCAAGACGCTCGATACGGTGACCGTCACCGGCATCCGTAACAGCCTCAACCAGTCGATGAACATCCGCCGCGATTCGGCGGGCGTGGTCGACGCGATCAGCGCCGAGGACATCGGCAAGTTCCCGGATACCAACCTGGCCGAGTCGCTGCAGCGCATCACCGGCATCTCGATCGAGCGCCGCGATGGTGAAGGCGCGCAGGTGACCGCGCGCGGCTTCGGCCCGCAGTTCAACGTCGTCACGCTCAACGGTCGCCAGATCCCGGGCGCCGACGCGTTCGGCGCGCCGGGCCAGGTGCCGATCGGCGGCGTGGACGTGGGCACGCGCGCGTTCAACTTCGCCCAGCTCGCTTCCGAAGCGATCACCGGCATCCAGGTGTTCAAGACCAGCCGGGCCACCTCGCCCAGCGGCGGCATCGGCGCCACCATCGACATCCTGACCGACAAGCCGTTCAACCACGAAGGCATCGTCGCCAGCGCGGGCGCCAAGGCGATGTCGGATGAGTCCGAGCCGTTCGGCAACAGCATCACGCCGGAAATGTCGGGCATCTTCAGCTACACCAGCGCCGACAAAGTCTGGGGCATCGGCCTGAGCGCCAGCTACCAGAAGCGCCATGGCGGTTCGGTGCAGTCCACCGAGAACACCTGGAACATCCAGCGCTGGACGGGCACCGACCCGGGCCTGCGCTCGGACGCGGTGGTGACCAACGCACCGGAAATCGGCCAGCTGTATGGCATGCCGAACGACCTGCGCTATGCCTTCGCCGACTTCCAGCGCGAGCGCACCAACGGCCAGGCGGTGCTGCAGTTCGCCCCGACCGATTCGCTGACCCTGAGCCTGGATTACACCTACTCGGTCAACGAGATCGAGGAAAACCGCGGCGAGCAGGGCATCTGGCTGCAGCGCGCCAACTCCATCACCGACATCACCTTCGACACCGGGCAGACGGTGGCCACGCCGATCTACCTGCGTGACGTGCCGACCGGCTCCAAGGACTTCGGCATGGAGCAGCAGCGCAACATGCAGAAGTACAAGCTCGGGTCGATCGGCTTCAATGCCGACTGGCAGGCGAGCGACAACTTCCGCCTGACCTTCGACGGCCACGATTCGAAGACCCAGTCGCTGCCGAACGACCCGCTGACCGGTGGCAGCGCCACCTACTTCAGCCTCGCCGGCACCAACAACTGCGCCAGCGGCCCGAGCTGCGGCGGCCAGTGGGGCCAGGAGCTGTACTTCAACACCGGCCTGCCGATCGGCGCGCGTACCTGGTACCCGACTGCCGCCGATTCCTACGCCGGCACCAATGGCGTGCTCAACCCGGACTTCCAGGCCAACAACATCGGCACCCAGGTCCTGCGCATCTACTACCAGAAGCAGGTCACCGAAATTAAGGAAGGCCGCGTCGACGGCACCTGGGACTTCGACAACGGCCGCTTCCAGTTCGGCGTCGATTCGTCCAAGACCACGATGCAGCGCCAGACCAGCGATACCTACGCTGCGCTGGGCGACTGGGGCGTGACCGATGCCGGTACCGCACCGGGCCTGATGGACCTGATCCGTCCGGTCAGCATCACCGGCCTGTTCGACGACTACAGCGCCGCCGGCGCGCCGACCGGCGCATGGCGTGGCAACGCCGACCAGCTCGCACAGTGGGCCAGCGACGTCTATGGCGTGAGCACCGACCGCAACCAGAACCTCAGCTCGGACAACACGATCGAGGAGAAGACCAACGCGGCGTACATGCAGCTGGAACTGCAGGGCGAGCTGGGCGGCATGCCGACCAACACCCGTATCGGCGTGCGCTACGAGAAGACCGACCTGACCTCGGTCTCGCAGGTCGCCACCCCGACCGCGCTGGTCTGGCAGTCCAACAACGACTTCCAGCTGGCGCGCTCCACCGACATGCAGCCGTTCGCCGAGAAGCACAGCTACAGCTACGTGCTGCCGAACCTGGACTTCGACATCAGCTTCACCGACCAGTTGAAGGGTCGTGCGTCGTTCGGCCAGACCATCGCCCGCGCGCCGTACAACAACCTGATCGCCGGCCCGACCCCGGGTACGCCGACCGGTTCGATCCTGATCAACCCGTCCACCCGCGCCGCCGGCAACGCGCAGAACCCCTCGCTGGATCCGCTGGAGTCGGACAACCTCGACCTGGCCCTGGAGTGGTACTTCGCCGACGCCAGCTACGTCTCGGTGACGTTCTGGAACAAGCAGGTCAACAACTTCATCGGCAACACGGTCTCGCGCGAGACGATGTATGGCCTGCGCGATCCCACCTCGGGCCCGGATGCGCAGGCGGCGCTGGCGTTCCTGCAGAGCCAGCAGTGCGTCACCCAGGTGACCGCGGCCGGCAACGACCCGGCGGCGTGTTCGGCCAACGACACCTCGCTGTTCGCCGCCACCACTATGCTGCGCAATGCCGCTACCGGCGGCCTGGCTGCCTACAACGGCAGCTCGGCGCAGAGCCTGGCGCTGGAGACCGCGTACGACCTGGTGGGCGAGGCGGATGACCCGCTGTACGAGTTCGACGTCAACAAGCCGATCAACCAGAACAAGGCCAAGATCCACGGCTGGGAACTGGGTGGCCAGTACTTCTTCGGCCAGTCCGGCTTCGGCGTCTTCGCCAACTACACCATCGTCCAGGGCGACGTCGGCTTCGACAACAACGTGATCGACCGCGACCAGTTCGCGCTGCTCGGCCTCAGCGACACCGCCAACGTGATGCTGATGTACGAGAAGTACGGCTGGTCGGCCCGCCTGGCATGGAACTGGCGCGACGAGTACCTGATCGCCGCGAACATGGACGGCTCCAACCGCAACCCGTACTACGTCGAGGCGTATGACCAGTTCGACCTGAGCGTGGGTTACCAGTTCAACACCAACTGGTCCATCGGCTTCGAGGCGATCAACCTGACCGGTGAGGACGTGCGCTGGCACGGCCGTTCCGACAAGCAGATCATCAAGCTGGTCGACCAGAGTCCGCGCTACACCATCGGCGTGCGCTACAACTTCTGATGGTCGCGGCAGCGCCCGGCGACGGGCGCCTGCCATTCAGGGGATCGCCACCGCGGTGGCGGTCCCCTGTTGTTAGGGATACCGTCGCGGGCGCCTTGCCGCCCCGGGGGATTTCTGCAATGTTCGCCGGGCCGGCACGCAGGGGATGGGCCCCGGCACCGGATCCCGATTACCTGCTGTTGGATCAGAAATGGCTCGATACGAAATCTTGAACAATGTCGCGCACAAGGACTTGCGCGTAACGCTGCGCTTTGGCGGCGAATTCGGCGACAACGTCGGCCTGGTGCCGGCCTTCCCGACCGAGTACGCGGAGATGCAGCGCGAATACCCGCTGTTCCTGCGCAAGGACGAGGCCACCGGCGAGTTCACCTCGGTGGCGCTGCTGGGCTTCGACGGCCAGGAGAACCTGTTTCTCGAAGGCGACCGCTGGAACGCGACCTACCTGCCGGGCATCGTCGCCAAGGGGCCGTTCGCGATCGGCTTCCAGGAGCAGGACGTGGACGGGCAGCGCACCACGGTGCCGGTCATCCATGTCGACCTGGACCATCCGCGCGTCAGCTTCACCGAGGGCGAGCGCGTGTTCCTGCCGCAAGGTGGCAACAGCCCCTACCTGGAACACGTGATCACCGTGCTGCGCGGCATCCGCGATGGCCACGAAGGCGGCAAGCCGCTGTTCGCCGCGCTGGACGAGGCCGGCCTGATCCAGCCGCTGCGCATTGACGTGCAGCTGGATGAGAAGAATGGCGTCAACCTCACCGGCCTGTACGGTGTCGAACGCGAGCGCCTTGCCGCGCTGGACGGCGAAGCGCTGCACAAGCTCAACCAGTCCGGCTATCTGGAAGGTGCATTCCTGCTGCTGTCCTCGCAGCACAACATGCGCCGGCTGATGGCGGAAAAGCAGCGTCGCCTGCGCCAGGCCGACGCGGCAACACCGTCTGCCTGATGCCATGCCGGACCTGTCCCCCATCCGCGAGTGGACCGGCTGCCGGCCGGACACGTTGCCACTGGACGACCTGCTCGCCGCTGGCGAGCCGGTGGTCCTGCGCGGCATAGGAAGCGACTGGGGGCTGGTCCACGCCGCGCATGAGGGCGTCGCCGAGGCGATGGCCTATCTGCGCGGCTTCGACAATGGCCGGCAGGTGCCTTACTCGTATGGGCCGCCCGATATCGCAGGGCGGCCCTACTACAACGATGACTTCACCGCGCTCAATTTCGAGGTGCGCCGCGGGAGTGTCTCGCAGGTGCTCGACGAGCTGGCCGCGCACCTGGGTGATCCGCGCCCGCCGACCTACTACCTGGCGTCGCTGCTGGTAGATGAGAGCCTGCCGGGTTTCCGCGCCGGCAATGACCTGGACTTCGCCACGCATGGCGTGCAGGTGAAGCCGAGCATCTGGATCGGCAACCGGGTGGTGGCCAGCTGCCATCACGACGTGCCCAACAACATCGCCTGCTGCGCGGTGGGGCGTCGTCGTTTCACCCTGTTCCCGCCGGAGCAGATCGGCAACCTGTATCCCGGCCCGCTGGAGCTGACGCCCGGCGGCCAGGCGGTCAGCAGCGTGGACTTCAACGCGCCTGACCCGGCCCGCTTTCCCGGTTTCGCCGAGGCGCTGGCGCAGGGGCGCAGCACCGTGCTGGAGCCGGGCGATGCGCTGTTCATCCCGAGCATGTGGTGGCACCACGTGCAGGGGCTGGAACCTTTCAACGTGCTGGTCAACTACTGGTGGGGCAGCATGCCAGCGTGGATTCCAGCGCCGATGCAGGCGATGTACCACGCGATGTGGTCGATCCGCGATCGACCGGAGGCGGAGAAGCAGGCCTGGCGCGCGATGTTCGATTACTACGTGTTCGGCGACGCCGAACGCGCTGGCGCGCACCTGCCGCCGCAGGCACGGCAGGCGCTGGCACCGGTGGATGAAAACCTGGCTCGCCAGTTGCGCGCCATGCTCATCGCCCGGCTCAACCGCTGACGCGGGTCGTCGCGGCACTCATACGGCAAGAGAGGGAACCGCATGGAGAAGGGACGTATTCGCAGGGTGGTGATTGCCGGAGGTGGCACGGCGGGATGGCTGGCCGGTTGCGCGCTGTCGCACCAGTTCGGCGGCGAGCTGGAGATCACCCTGGTGGAGTCCGAGCAGATCGGCACGGTGGGCGTGGGCGAATCCACGGTGCCGCCGATCCGCGCCTTCCATCATTTCCTCAATATCGACGAGCAGGAATTTCTGCGCGCGGTGGCGGGCACGTTCAAGCTGTCGATCTCCTTCGAGAACTGGCGCCGGCCGGGCGAGCGCTACATCCATCCTTTCGGCATGACCGGGCAGAACACCCTGGTCTGCCATTTCCACCATTACTGGCTGGACAGCCTGCGCCGCGGCATGCAGTCCGAACTGGGCGACTACTGCCTGGAGACGGTGGCCTCGCGCGATGATCGTTTCGCACTGGGCACCCAGCCGGCGGTCAACTATGCCTACCACTTCGACGCCGGCCTGTACGCGCGCTTCCTGCGCGCGCGGGCGGAAAAGCAGGGGCTGGTGCGCGTGGAAGGCAAGATCCAGCAGGTGCACCAGGATCCGCATAGCGGTGATGTCGTTGCCCTGGTGCTGGAAGACGGCCAGCGCATCGATGGCGACCTGTTCATCGATTGCACCGGCTTCCGTGGCCTGTTGACCGAGCAGATCCTGCATACCGGCTATGAGGACTGGAACCAGTGGCTGCCGAGTGATCGCGCCGTCGCCGTGCAGACCGAGTCGGTGGGCCCGCCGGTGCCGTATACCCGCGCCATCGCGCATGAAGCCGGCTGGCGCTGGCACATCGCCCTGCAGCATCGGGTGGGCTGCGGCCTGGTGTTTTCCAGCCGGCACATGTCCGATGACGAGGCGCGGGCCAAGCTGCTGCGCGATGTCGGTGCGCCCGCGATCAAGGAGCCCTGGCTGGTGCCTTTCCGCTCCGGTCGTCGGCTCAAGGCCTGGAACCACAACGTGATCGCGCTGGGGCTGGCGAGCGGCTTCATCGAGCCACTGGAATCGACCAGCATCCACCTGACCATCTCCGCCGTGGTCCGCCTGCTGCAGCTGTTTCCCTCGCAGGGCAACGAGGAATCGCTGCGCGAGCTGTACAACGAGGTCAGCCGCAAGGAGATGGAGCACGTCCGCGATTTCATCATCCTGCACTACCACGCCACCCAGCGCGACGAGCCGATGTGGAAGGCGGCGCGCGAGATGGAGCTGCCGGAGTCGCTGGATATCCGGCTGCGTGCGTGGCGCGAGCGCGCGCACGCGTGGCAGGGCACCGATGAACTGTTCCGTGTCGATTCGTGGACGCACGTGATGCTGGGCCAGGGCATCCAGCCGGGGGCGCCGCATCCGTTGACCCGGGCACTTTCCGATGCCGATCTCTCGCGGTTGCTGACCGCGGTGCGCCAGCCGATCGATCGCGCGGTGGCGCAGATGCCGCCGCAGCAGGGCTTCATCGAGCGCTACTGCAAGGCGCCGCCGGAAGTGTGGACGGCCCGCAGGCCGATGGCGAACGCCTGAGGAGGCCGCATGCTGCTCAGCCTGCACCCGCAGGTCCGTGTCAGCGCCTCGCGTATCGGTGAGGAGGGCGCGCCGCTGCTGGTCATCGACCAACTGGTGGCCGATCCCGAACGGCTGGTGCGCAAGGCGGCGCGACATGATTTCCAGCCGCAGGGCGCGATGTTCCCCGGCATCCGGGCGCGTGCGCCGCTGGGCTACGAGCACTTCCTGGAAACCACGCTCAAGCCTTACCTGAGTGCGTACTTCGGGTTGCCGCCAGGGCGCTTCGCGTTCCCGATGTGCCATTACTCGCTGGTCACCACGCCGCCGGGGCAGCTCGCGTTCCTGCAGCGCGTGCCGCACATAGATTCGGTACGCGGGGACGGCCTCGCCACGGTGCATTACCTGTTCCATGGCCAATGGGGCGGCACGGCGTTCTATCGGCACCGCCATACCGGCTACGAGTACATCGACGAGGCGCGACGCGACACCTATTTCCGGCGGCTGGAGCAGGAAAGCCAGGGACAGCAGGCGCCGGCTGCCGGCTACATCGGCGAGGACACCGCGCTGTTCGAGCGGGTGGGGCACGTGGATGGCGTGTTCAACAGGATGGTCGTGTACCGGCGTAATTCGCTGCACTCGGGCAGCATCGACAATGCCCGGGTACCGCCGGCGGACCCGTTGACCGGAAGGCTGTCGATCAACAGTTTCATCGATATCGTGCCCTGAGTGATTGCGCGATACCGGTTACGCCCACTAGATTGCGGTTCTTTGCCGGCTCCCCCCATGCCCGACACCCGCCGTCGTTCCCTGTTCAAGGCGCTTGCAGTCGGCGCGGTCTCCGCGCCGCTGGCTGGACGTGCCGCCACCCCGCCGCCGCTGCCTCGCCTGCCCGCCGCACCGCAATGGTCACGCGGCATCGAAGGCCAGCGCCAGGCCGATCTCGGCGATGGCACCTACCTCAATCCCATCGTCGCCGGCGATCATCCGGATCCGAGCATCCTCAAGGATGGCGACGACTATTACATGACGTTCTCGTCGTTCCAGTCGTATCCGGGCATCGTCATCTGGCATTCCACCGATCTGGTCAACTGGACGCCGATCGGCCCGGCGCTGCACGAGCAGATCGGGGTGACCTGGGCGGTGGACCTTTGCAAGGTCGGCAACCGCTACTACATCTACCTGCCCGCCAATGCCGATGACAGCGGCTGGAAGATCCACGTGATCTGGACCGACGACATCCGCGGCGCATGGAGCGCGCCGATCGATCTGAAGATCGACGGGTGCATCGACCCCGGACACATCATCGGCGAAGACGGCAAGCGCTATCTGTTCGTCAACGGCATCCGTCGCATCCGCCTCAGCGATGATGGCTTGTCCGTCGATGGCGCGCTCGCGCCGGCCTACCAGCCGTGGCGCTATCCAGAAGACTGGGTGACCGAGAACTTCGCGCCGGAAGGCCCGAAGCTGCTGCGTCGTGGCGAATGGTTCTACCTGGTGACCGCGGTGGGCGGCACGGCCGGCCCGGTGACCGGGCACATGGTGATCGCGGCACGCTCGCGCTCGATCCATGGCCCCTGGGAACATTGTCCGCACAATCCGCTGGTCCGCACGCAATCGGTGGATGAGCCGTGGTGGTCGCGTGGCCATGCCACGCTGGTCGAAGGGCCGGCGGGCGACTGGTGGATGGTCTACCACGGCTACGAGAACGGGATGCGCACGCTGGGCCGGCAGACCCTGCTGGAGCCGATCGAGTGGACCGCCGATGGCTGGTTCCGCGCGCGCGGTGGCGATCTATCGCGGCCGCTGCCCAAGCCTGCCGGCGGTCGCGCCGGACCAAACGGCTTCGCCTTGTCGGATGATTTCACGCACGATCGCCTTGGCATGCAATGGGGCTTCCACGATCCGCGGCCGGGCGATGCTACTCGCCTGCAACGTCGCGACGGTGCGCTATGGCTTGCCGCCGCGGGCACTTCGCCGGCCGACAGCGCACCGCTGACCTGTGGCGTGCCCGACCGCGCCTACGAAATCGAGATCAGCCTGCTGCCGGAAGCCGGCGCCGAGGCCGGCGTGCTGCTGTTCTACAACCACAAGGCATTCGTCGGCCTGGGTTTCACCGCGGATGCGATCCGCACGTATCAATACGCGGAGGAACTGGCGTGGGCACGGGCGCCGCGCCCCAGCGGGCCGGTGCGCGTGCGGTTGCGCAACGACGAGAACGTCGTGACCTTTCACTACTCGTTCGACGATGGCCGCAGCTGGCGCCTGCACGGCACGCGCATGGAAGTCTCCGGCCTCCATCACAACGTGTTCGGCGGCTTCCTCAGCCTGAAGGTCGGCTTGTTCGCCGCGGGGTCCGGGCAGGTTGCCTGCCGCGACTTCCGCTATCGCGCGCTGGCCTGAGCGCGCTCACACATCCCCGTCGGTGGCCCAGCCCTCGCCATTGCCGCGCTGGTGTACGCGGTCGCTGTCGAGCACGCTGCCGGCGGCATGGTGCGGGGCGTGGCGCAAGCCGGCATAGAGCGGCGTGAAGTCTGGTGCGGTCGCCCGCATCAGCTGCTCGAAGCTGTCGATGACGAAGTAGGTCTTCTGGAAGGTGTCGATGCGGTAGCGCGTCTGCATGATCCGCGGCAGATCGAAGCCGATGCGGTTGGGCGCCGCGGATTCCAGCGAGTACAGCGATTCGCCCTTCGACGAGACGATGCCCGCGCCATAGATGCGCATGCCATGCGGCGTATCGATCAGGCCGAACTCCACCGTGTACCAGTACAGACGGGTGAGGTTCTGCAGCGCTTCCGGGCCGATGCCGTGGGCTTTGACGCCGCCGCGGCCGTAGGCCTGCATGTAGTCGGCAAAGACCGGATTCATCAGCAGCGGCACGTGGCCGAACAGGTCATGGAACAGGTCCGGCTCGGCGATGTAGTCGATCTGGTCCGGCCGGCGGATCCACCACGTCACCGGAAAGCGCCGGTTGGCGAGATGGTCGAAGAAGTCCAGCTCGGGCAGCAAGCCCTCCACGCCGACCAGGGTCCAGCCGGTCGCCGCGCCCAGCACCTCGTTGAGCTGGTCGAAGCGGGGAATCTGGTGGTCGCCCATGCCCATCTCGTCCTGCGCCTGCAGGAACTCATCGCAGGCGCGGCCGACCAGCAGCTCGCGCTGGCGGCGGTAGAGGGTGCCCCACGTGGCATGGTCGTCGGCGCTGTAGCGGTCCCACGGCTGCTCGATCACGGCGGTGGTATAGACCGGCACGTAACCCTTGTCGGTCTGCTGGTGTTCCACGCGGCGGGCGGTCGGCTGGGCGGACATGGCGGGCTCATGGGCGGTGGAAGGCCATGCTAGCCAGACATCCGCGCAACAGGGTTGCGAAGTTGCGCGAGAAGCCGGCTTTGGCGCAATCTTGTTGCGTCAAATAATGCTGCGAGGCAACAAATGGCAGACGCCATCGCCATGGACCGCACGGATCTTCGCCTGCTGACGCTGCTCCAGCAGCAGGGACGACTCCCCAATTCGGAACTGGCCGCGCAGGTGAACCTGTCGCCATCGGCATGCCTGCGCCGGGTGCAACGGCTGGAATCGGCCGGCGTGATTACCGGCTATGGCGCGCGACTGGATCCGCGCGCGCTGGGCCTGGGCTTGCAGGCGTTCGTGCGCGTGCAGCTGCAGAAACACGGGCAGGAAAGCGTGGCGCATTTCGCCGAGAGCGTGCAGGACTGGGACGAAGTGGCCACCTGCCACGCGCTGACCGGCGACATGGACTATCTGCTGCATGTCATCGTGCGCGACCTGGAGCACTTCTCCACGTTCCTGCTCGACCGCCTGCTCAATGCCGCCGGCGTGGCCGACGTGAACTCCAGCTTCGTCCTGCGCACGGTCAAGGAACGGCACGGTTTGCCCCTGCGCTGAATTGTCAGCCTTGCCGCATATTTGCGAATAATTTACATTTGCACATCCCCCGGTGCCCCGCAGGGCACCTCGCCAGCCGCCTAGCGGCCAGCCATCCCACCCGCCGGAAAGCTGTTCCAGGCGCGCCTGCCGGCGTGTAGCCCTGTCTTGTGCCGTGCGCACGGCTTTCCGGATCGCCCATTTCCCTGTCCGATCCGAGGTCGCCCCATGTCCGTTGCCGCTGTCTTCCCGTTGTCCCGACGTCCGCTCGTGCTCGCGCTGGGTACCGCGCTCGCGCTCTCCGCCGTGCAGGCCCAGGCCGCGGACGTTGCCGATGCCGCCAGTACCGATGCCAAGACGCTGGACCGCGTGACCGTCAGTGGCGAGCGCCAGGAGCGTGATCCCTCCAGCACCACCCGGCTCCCGATCAGCGTGCGCGAGACGCCGCAGTCGATCAGCGTGATCGGCCTGCAGCAGCTGCAGGAGCAGTCGTTGTTCGACATCGACGAGGTGATGCGCAACACCGTTGGCGTCAACGTCTCCTTCTACGATACGCAGCGCCCGCTGTATTACGCGCGTGGCTTCCAGATCACCGACTTCCAGGTCGATGGCCTGCCGACCTACAGCGGCAACACCAACCAGGAATATGACACCGCCTTCTACGACCGCATCGAGGTGATCCGCGGCGCCAACGGCCTGCTCAGCGGCACCGGCGTGCCGTCGGCCACGGTGAACATGTTCCGCAAGCGCCCGGGCAAGGACTTCGACGCTTCGTTCTCGGCCACCGTCGGCCGCTGGGACTACCGTCGCATGCAGGCCGACGTCAACGCACCGTTGACCGCCGATGGCCGCTTCCGCGCCCGTGCGGTTGCCGCCTACGAGGATCGTGACTACTACTACGACCGCTACCACGAGCAGAAGTCCGCGGCGATGGCGGTGCTGGAAGGCGATATCACCGACTCGACCACGCTGACCGTGGGCTACCAGATGCAGGACAACAACCCGGTCGGTTCGACCTGGGGCACCGTGCCGTTCTTCTTCAGCGACGGCAGCAATGCCGACCTGGCGCGGTCGACCAACATGGCGCCGAACTGGGCCCGCTGGCAGCGCAGCACGCACACCGCGTATGCGCAGCTGGAGCAGCACTTCGGCGAGAACTGGAACCTCAAGGTCAACTACGCCCGTACCGAGGGCGACGTCACCAGCGTGCGCGTCTACGGCAGTGGCTTCCCCGATCGCGAGACCGGCAGCGGCATCTACCTGCAGACCGGCATCGGCCAGTCGCAGGACACGCGCGATGCGGTGGACGTCTACCTCAGCGGCAAGTTCACCGCCTTCGGCCGCGAGCACGACGTCGTGGTCGGCGGCAGCTGGCAGGACCTGGAAACCATCACCCCGACCATCGTGACCACCTGGCCGGCCGACTGGTCCACCTGCCCGCTCGGCCGCTGCTACTACATTCCGAACCTGTACGAGTGGGATGGCGATATCTCCTCGCCGACCTTCGCCCGCACCGGCGCCTGGCGCCAGGCGCGGACCACGCAGAGCGGCGTGTATGCCTCCACCCGCCTGCGCCTGGCCGACCCGCTGTCGCTGATCGCCGGCGCGCGCCTGAGCAACTGGAGCACGCGCACCCACAACTTCAACACCGCCGGCAACTACACGACCACCACCGGCTCGTACAAGGTGAAGGACGAGGTCACGCCGTATGTCGGCCTGATGTACGACATCGTGCCGGACGTCTCGGTCTATGCCAGCTACACCGAGATCTTCAATCCGCAGAACTACAAGGACAAGAACGACAACCTGCTCGATCCGGTGCAGGGCAGCAACCGCGAGATCGGCCTGAAGGCCGCGTTCCTGGACGGGCGCATCACCACCAATGCGGCGGTGTTCGAGGCGCGCCAGGACAACTACGCGATGCTCGATACCAGCGTGCCGCAGGGCTCGCTGCCGGACGGCAGTTCGGCCTATGTCGGCGTGGATGGCACCAAGAGCAAGGGCTGGGAAGCGGAGATCGGCGCCGACGTGCTGCCGGGCTGGCGTGTCAACGCGGGCTATACCCGCGCCAAGGTGACCCGCGCGTCCACCGACCTGATCTACGCCAACCTGCCGACCCACACCGTGCAGTTCTCCACCCAGTACACCCTGCCCGGCGCATGGGAGCGCCTGAGCCTGGGCGCGAACGTGATGTGGCAGAGCGAGGTCGAGGGCTTCAACATCGTGAACCCGGTCTACGGCTCGGTGACGGTGAAGCAGGATGCCTATGCGCTGGTGAGCTTCAACGCCAACTACCGCATCACCGACCAGTGGACCGCGACGTTGGCCGTGCGTAACGCCTTCGACGAGAAGTACTGGGCAAACCTGGACTACAACAACTACGGCGAGCCGCGCTTCGTGGCGTTCACGCTGCGCTGGAAGTACTGAGGCCGCATGCGCGCGGTGTGACCCAACACCGCGCGCATCCTCCGCGCGGCATCCGGCCTTGTACATGTAGGAGCGGCTTCAGCCGCGACCGAGAGGACCTGACATCCCGCGTCGCGGCTGAAG
>DJAN01000144.1:469-11708 GCA_002429615.1 Lysobacteraceae bacterium UBA6001 | reverse complement strand
GTCGTGGTGGCGGCCGCGGGCGTGGGCGCCTGGCTGTGGCTGCGCCCGCCGGTGCCATCGCGCCCGGCGGTGACCGACGCCTCCATCGCCGTGCGCCCGTTCACCGTCGCCGGCGGACGTGGCGAGGAGCGCTATTTCGCCGATGGCCTGGCCACCGAAGTGCGCAATGCGCTGGCCGGCGTGCCGGGGCTGCGGGTCGCGGCGCCCGCGCAGAGCGATGCGCCGGACCTGGCCGCCTTTGATGCGCAGCGCTGGGGCCGTACCGTGGGCGTGGCGAACGTGCTGGACGCAAACGTGGAGCGCGCGCAGGGCACGTTGCGCGTGCATGCGCGCCTCACCGACACGGGCAGTGGCGCGACGTTGTGGACCGGCAACTACGAACGCGATGCCGCCGATGTGTTCGCCCTGCAGGGCGAATTCGCCAGCGAGGTGGTGCATGCGCTGCTGGGGCGTCTGCCGGACGTTGACCGCCAGCTCGGCAAGCGGCTCGCGCCCACCCGCGACGCGGGCGCCTACGACGCCTACCTGCGTGGCCTGGTCGAACTGCAGCGGCCGCGCGGCGAGGGCAGTTACGAGCGCGCGCTGGACGCCTTCCGCCGCGCGCTCGCCCGCGATCCGCACTTCGCCCGCGCGCAGGCCGGCATCTGCCGGGCCGAGCTGGGGCGGCTGGAATCGATCAGCGATGCGGAGGCATTCCGCCGCGCGCGGGCGGCGTGCACGCAGGCCACGCGCATGGATCCCACGCTGGCCGAAGGGACGTTGGCGATGGCCGAGATCGCGCGCGTCGATGGCGACGCGGCGCAGGCGATGGCGCTGTATCGCAAGGCGCAGGCCGATCCCGCGCTGCGCGCGCAGGCCTACGTGGGCATGGCACGTACCGAAGGCGCGCTCGGCCACGATGCGCAGGCGCTGGCGCTGTTCCATCAGGCGCTGGCGCTGCGCCCGGGCGATGCGCAGATCTACAAGGCACTCGGCTATCACCACTGGCTGCGCGGCGAACTGGGGCCGGCAATCGAGGCCTATCTCGGCGCCACCCAGCTGCAGCCGGACGACAGCGGCCTGTGGAGCAGCCTGGGCGGGCTCTATCTCGCCAATGGCGACACCGCGCAGGCCGGGCGGGCGTTCGGCATGTCGTTGTCGATCGAGCCCAATGCGGCGGCGCTGACCAACCTGGGCGCAATGCGTTTCGACGCCGGTGACTACGCCCAGGCCGCGGAGATGTTCCAGCGCGCCACGACCCTGCAGCCGGACGACTACCTGCATTGGGGCAACCTGGGCGATGCGCTGGCGGCGTCGCCGAGTACCGCCGCCAACGCCCTGGCGCCTTACCGCCGCGCCGCCGAGCTGGCGCAGGCCTACGTGCGGGTGAAAGGGGATGATGCCTATGCGCTGGCTGCGCTGGCCTGGTATCGCGCCAACCTGGGTGACCGCCGCCAGGCGCTGGCTGCGTTGAACGCTGCGCAGGCATCGGGCGACCAGCCGGGCGAGGTCGCGCTGTGGTGCGCGCAGGTGCTGTTCCTGCTCGACGATGCGCGCGGCGCCAACCGCTGTGTCGGTACCGCGCGGACCCACGGCATTCCCGATGGACGCATTGATGCCCTGCTCAAGGCGCGCGGCTTCGTCGTGGCGGCGGCGGACGCGCGCATTCCCGGTTCCTAGCGTTTCACCCCACCGTGGCGGCGGCCCCAAGCGGAGAACGTGCAATGAACGTGCGTTGCTGCCTGCCGCTGTGCCTGGGCGCGCTGCTGTGCGCCTGCCCCGCGCATGCCCCCGATGACCTCGCGCCCGGCGAGGTGCCGATGTGCCGTGCGACCCCGCCGCCCGCCGGTGTGCCGGCGGTACGCGTGCAGGTCGCCTCCAACGGCGATGCCAACCCGACGCTGTGCGTGATCCGCAGCGGCACCGAGGTGATCTGGGAAAAGCGTGGCGCCAGTCCTTTCATGCTCAAGTTCAAGCAGGTGCCGGGCGTGCCGGTGGCCGGCTGGCGGCCGGGCGAACCGGGGCGGTTCACCATTACCGACAGCAGCAAGCAGTTCCCGTCGAGCGGGGTGGGCAGCGACCAGGAAGTGCGCCTGCAGATCAAGGAAGTGACCGCGGCGGAGGACATCGACTACTGCGTCGCCACCGCGGTGGACTGCGTCGACCCCGGCATCCGCATCCTG
The DNA here is from genome assembly GCA_002429615.1 of Lysobacteraceae bacterium UBA6001. Classification (GTDB taxonomy): domain Bacteria; phylum Pseudomonadota; class Gammaproteobacteria; order Xanthomonadales; family Xanthomonadaceae; genus Stenotrophomonas_A. The sequence goes on along the minus strand of DJAN01000144.1, from coordinate 9,546 downwards.
CCTAGATGAGCAGCGCCTCGGGCGCGGGCACGACGACCACCTGGCCAAGTGCCTCGCGCACCGGTGCGAAGCTGCGCCGGTGCTCCGGGCACGGGCCATGGCGGCGCAGCGCGTCCAGGTGGGCGGGCGTGCCGTAGCCCTTGTGCTGGTCGAAGCCGTACTGCGGATGCCGCGCATGCAGGTCGAGCATGTAGCGGTCGCGGGTGACCTTGGCGACGATCGAGGCGGCCATGATCGAACGGTCCAGCGCGTCGCCGCCGACCAGCGCCTCGGCGCTGCACGGCAGTGCCTTGGGCACGCGGTTGCCGTCGATGCGCGCATGCTCGGCTACGTGCGCGACGCCTTCCAGCGCCAGGCGCATGCCGAGCATCGTGGCCTGGAAGATGTTGAGGCGGTCGACGTCGGCCGGGGTCATCAGCACCACGTGCCAGGCCAGCGCACGCTCGACGATGCGCGCGTACAGCACGTCGCGGCGCTCGGCGTTGAGCTGCTTGGAATCATCCAGGCCGTTGATGCGGGGCCGCGCCGGGTCGAACACCACCGCCGCCACCGCGACCGGGCCGGCGAGCGGGCCGCGACCGGCTTCGTCCACGCCGGCGATGCGCGCAGGCGCGCTCGGCGCGGGCGCGTTGACGAACAGCGCGCCGGGCGTGGCGCGCTTCATCCCGGGCGCCTGCCCAGCAGCTCGGCCACGGCATCGGCGGCGCGTGCGGAGGCATCGCGGCGCAGTTCGGCGTGCAGCTTCAGGTACTTCGGTTGCAGCGCGGCGACCTTCTGCGGCTGCCTGAACCAGTTGACCACCGCGGCGGCCACCTGCGCCGGCGTGCAGTCCTGCTGGATCAGCTCCGGCACCAGGTCCTCGCCCGCGAGGATGTTCGGCAGCGCGAAGCGCTGCACCTTGATCAGCCCCAGCATCCGCACGATGCGCGCGGTCAGCGGGGCGACCTTGTAGCCCACCACCATCGGCCGCTTCACCAGCATCGCCTCCAGCGTGGCGGTGCCGGAGGCCAGCAGCACGACGTCGGCGGCGATCATCGCGGTGCGCGCCTGGCCATCGAGCAGGTGCGAACGCAGCATCGGCAGCGCCGAGCGCGAGAGGTGTTCGGCCAGCACCGGCTTGACCGCCGCGTTCGCCGCCGGCACCAGCACCTGCAGGCCGGGGACCTGTTCGGAGACCTGCCAGGCGGCTTCGAAGAAGGTTTCCGCCAGCCGGTTCACTTCGCCCAGCCGGCTGCCCGGCAGCACCGCCAGCACCGGCGATGACGACGAAATGCCGAGCGCGGCGCGCGCGACATCGCGGTCGGCCTGGTAGTCGATGTCATCGGCCATCGGATGGCCGACGAAGCGCGCATCCACGCCGTGGCGGGCGTAGATCGGCGGCTCCATCGGGAACAGGCACAGCACCATGTCGGCGCTGGCGCCGATCTTCTCCGCGCGCTTCTCCTTCCACGCCCATACCGACGGGCTGACGTAATGGACGGTGCGGATGCCGCGCTGCTTGAGCCATTTCTCCACGCCCAGGTTGAAGTCCGGGGCGTCGATGCCGATGAACACATCCGGCTGCCAGGCCAGCAGGCGCTCGCGCAGTTCGCTGCGCAGCTTGAGCAGGCGCGGCAGGTGGCGCAGCACTTCGACCAGGCCCATCAACGACAGCTCGCTGGCGTCGAACCAGGTCTCGCAGCCGGCGTTGCGCATGGCGTCGCCGCCGATGCCGACGAACTGCGCGCCGGGGAAGCGCTCGCGCAGCTGCGCGATCAACCCGGCACCGAGCAGGTCGCCCGAGGTCTCGCCGGCCACCAGCGCGATGCGCGGGGGGCGGGAGGCGGAAGTCGCGGTCGCGGAGAACCGCGCGGCGATCGAGGGGGAGACCGGTGCCGGGTGTGGGACGCTCATCGCAGCAGCGGACGCTCCGCGTGTTCGATGAAGTCCAGCATGTCCTTCACGTCGCTGCTGCTTTCGGCCTGTTCGGCCAGCTGCTGCTTGGCCTCGGCCAGCGGCAGGCCGGCGACGTACAGGGTGCGGTAGGCGCGCTTGATCGCGGCGATGCGCTCGGCATCGAAGCCGCGACGCTTCAGGCCTTCGCTGTTGATGCCACGCGGGCGGCCGAGCGAATCGCTGCCGACCATGGTGAACGGCGGCACGTCGCCATTGGTCAGCGCGCCCATGCCCAGGAAGGCGTGGGCGCCGATGCGGCAGAACTGGTGCGCGCCGGCGAAGCCGCTGATGATGACGTAGTCGCCCACGGTGACGTGGCCGGCCAGCGTGGTGTTGTTGGAGAACACGCAGTAGTTGCCGACATGGCAGTCATGCGCCACGTGGGTGTAGGCGAGCATCCAGTTGTCGTTGCCGATGGTGGTGATGCCACCACCGCCGCCAGTGCCGCGGTTGAGGGTGACGAACTCGCGGAACACGTTGCGGTCGCCGATCACCAGTTCGGTGCGTTCGCCGGCGAACTTCTTGTCCTGCGGCTCGCCGCCGACGGCGACATGGCCGATGAAACGGTTGTCGCGGCCGATGCGGGTCGGGCCGTGGATGGAGCAGTGCGGGCCGACCTCGGTGCCTTCGCCGATTTCGACGTCCGCGCCGATGAGGGTGAAGGCGCCGACGCGCACGCCTGCCGCCAGGCGGGCGGACGGGTCGATCACCGCGGTGGGGTGGATCAGGGGGGCGCTGTCGCTCATCGTTCCTCCGCTAGCCTCAGCCCTTGGCACCGGCGCACATGACCTCGGCCGAGGCGACGACTTCGCCATTGACCTTGGCTTCGCCGTAGTACCAGCCCATGTTGCGGATCAGGCGCTTCATCTGCACTTCCAGCATCAGCACGTCGCCGGGGACGACCTGCTTGTTGAAGCGGGCGTTCTCGACCTTGACCATGTAGAACAGCTTGGACTGCGCATCGCGGCCAAGGCTGAGCTGGGTCATCACGCCGCCGGCCTGGGCCAGCGCTTCGATGATGAGCACGCCGGGCATGATCGGCCGGCCGGGGAAATGGCCCTGGAAATAGGGCTCATTGATGCTGACATTCTTCTGCGCGACGATGCGCTTGGCCTCGACGTCCAGTTCGAGCACCTTGTCCACCAGCAGGAACGGGTAGCGGTGCGGGATCAGCTCCTGGATCTGGGTGACGTCGATCGGCAGCTGCAGGGTCTCGTCGTTCATTCGTTCTCCTTGCTCACAGCGGCGACGCGACGGGCGAGGGCATCGAGCTGCTTGAAGCGCGCGGCGTTCTTGCGCCACGTGCGGGTATCGGTCAAAGGGGTGCCGGACGAATATTCGCCCGGCTCGTGGATGGAGTTGCGCACCACCGACTTGCCGGTGATCACGACCTTGTCGCAGATCTCCAGGTGGCCGACGACGCCGACATGCCCGCCGAGCAGGCAGTAGCGGCCGATCTTGGCGCTGCCGGCGATGCCGGTGCAGCCGGCGATCGCGCTGTGCGCGCCGATGTGGCAGTTGTGGGCGATCTGCACGAGGTTGTCGACGCGCACGTCTTCCTCGAGCACGGTGTCTTCGAGCGCGCCGCGGTCGATGCAGGTGTTGGCGCCGATTTCGCAGTCGTCGCCGATGACGACGCCGCCGAGCTGCGGCACCTTGATCCAGTGGCCGGCATCCATCGCCAGGCCGAAGCCGTCGGCGCCGATGACCGCGCCGGGGTGGATCTGCACGCGCTTGCCGAGGCGCACGCGGGTGACCAGGGTGACGCGGGCGATCAGCGTGCAGCCGTCGCCGACCACGCAGTCCTCGCCGATGATCGAGCCGGTGCCGATGACGCAGCCTTCGCCGACGATGCTGCGCGCGCCGATGCTGACGAACGGGCCGACATGGGCGCTGGCGGCGACGTGGGCGGTGGGGTCGACCACGGCGAGCGGGTGGATGCCGGGCTCGCGCACCGGGGCCACTTCGAACAGGGCCGAGATCTTGGCGAAGGCGGTGTAGGGGTCCTTGGCGACCAGGGCGGTGCCCGGGGCGGCTTCGACGTCGTCGGCGCGCATCACCACGACCGCGGCGCGGCTGTCGCCGAGCTGGGCGCGGTAGCGCGGATTGGCGAGGAAGCTGAGCTGGCCCGGGCCGGCATGGGCGAGGGTGGCGACGCCGTGGATTTCGGTGTCGCCGGCGCCATGCAGCTGCAGGCCGAAGCGCTCGGCGATCTGTTGGGCGGTATAGGTGGGCATGTTCACGGGGCGAAGTTTAGCCGCTCGCAGCGTGGGACGGGGCGATGCGGGTCGGTATGGGGGGGCTGCGGCTTCGGGGTGGGAGTGGGTGTGTCGCGATCTGCAGCTATGGCGGTTCCGTTGCTATCGCGCGGCGGCCGGGGGCCATGCCCTGGTGGGGGACGCCAAAAACCGCGTCCATGCGGGGCTCGAAGGGCGACATCCATGTCGCCCTACGCCCCCGCCAGGGCATGACCCCCGGCCACCCGACAGATCGCCGCGACCGGCTAAAAAAAGCAAAAGCCGCGGCATGGGCCGCGGCTCGCTGGGAAACCATCTGGAGCTGAGCCCCCTTTGTTAAGGCGGCCAAACCCGCTACGCGGGTTTGGCAGTGGGCAGTTCTTTCAGAACTGCCCACCAAAGGTGAACTGCAGGCGCTCGATTTCGTCGCCGTCTTCCTTGCGCAGCGGGATCGCGTAGCTGATCGAGATCGGGCCGACCGGGGCGCGCCACAACAGGGCCACACCGGTGGAGACGCGCAGGTCGTTGGCCTTGAATTCGTCGGTGCCGTTGAACACGTTGCCGAAGTCGACGAACGCCGACAGACGCGCGGACGGGCTGTCGAACAGCTTCGGGAAGTAGGCTTCGATCGAGCCGACCGTCTTCACCGAGCCACCCAGCGGCTGGCCCTTCGGATAGGCACTGGTCGCTTCCGAACGCGGGCCGAGGGTGTTGTCCTCGAAGCCGCGCACCGAGTTCGTGCCGCCGGCGTAGAAGTTCTCGTAGAACGGCAGGCCCGAGGCAACCACGTGACGCTTGAGGTTGCTGCCGTTGCAGTCCTCGGGCACGAACACCACCGCGCCGCTGGTCAGCGTCTGGTCCACGCCGCAGATATCCCGGCTCTTGTCGCTGCCGTAGCTGTCGCCGTAGCCCAGTTCCAGGCGGGTGTTGATCACAAGCGAGGGGATGATCGGCCAGTACTTGGAGATCTGGTAGTTGAGCTTGTAGTACTCGGCGGTCGAACCCGGCAGCGTGGTTTCCAGGCCCACGCGCTGGTACATGCCGCGGGTCGGCATGAAGTAGTCGTTGCGGGTGTCGCGCGCCCAACCCAGCTCGGTGCGCCAGGCGTGGAAGGTACGGGTACCCATCGCGTCGATGTAGTTGATGATCGACTGCGGGGTGTAGCCGGTGTAGGTGGTGATCTGGTTGCTGTCGATGCCGAACATCAGCGAGACGGTGTCGTTCTCGGTGATCGGCACGCCGAAGATCACCTGCGCGGCACCATTGGTGCTGTTGTACTGCGCGGTGTTGTAGTCGGAGTAGTCCAGTTCGCGCCAGGACAGGTTGTAGCCCAGCGAGACGCCGTCGTCGGTGAAGAACGGGTTGGTGTAGCTGAAGCCGTAACGCTGCAGGTAGCTGCTGCGCGAGGCTTCCACCGACACGCGGTTGCCGCCGCCGAGGAAGTTGTTCTGCGACAGCTGCACCGAGGTGGTCACGCCGTAGCTCTGCGAATAACCCAGGCCGAACACGAAGCTGCCCGAGGTGGTTTCCTTGACGTTGTAGACCACGTCGACCTGGTCGCTGCTGCCCGGCACGGCCGGCGTCTCGACGTCGACCGATTCGAAATAACCCAGGCGCTGCAGGCGGATCTTCGAACGGTCGATCGCGGCCTGCGAGTACCAGGTGTTCTCGAACTGGCGCATTTCGCGGCGCAACACTTCGTCGGAGGTGCGGCTGTTGCCCTTGAACAGGATGCGGCGCACGGTCACGCGCGGGCCCGGCACGACCTGCAGGTTCACCGAGACGGTGCGGTCCTCGCGGTTCGGGGTCGGGATCGGGTTGACCTTGGCGAAGGCGTAGCCGATGTTGCTCAGGGTGTTGGTGATCGCGTCGGAGCTGAACTCCAGCAGCGCGCGCGAGAAGGTGTCGCCCGCCTTCGGGATCACGTACTTCTCGACCTCTTCCTGCGGCAGCACGGTGTCGCCGGTCACCTTGATGTCGGAGATCTTGTACTGCTCACCCTCGGTCACGCCGGCGGTGATGAACATGTCGCGCTTGTCGGGGCTGATCGACACCTGGGTGGAGTCGATGCTGAAGTCCACGTAGCCGCGGTCCAGGTACCAGGAGTTGAGCTTCTCCAGGTCGCCGGACATCTTTTCCTTCGAGTACTGGTCGTCGCGGCGGTACCACGAGGCCCAGTTGTGTTCCTTGGATTCCCAGCCCGCCAGGATGTCCTCGTTGTCGTACTTCTCGGTGCCGACCAGGTTGACGTGGCGGATCTTGGCCGCCTTGCCTTCCTTGATCGCGATGGCCACGTCGACGCGGTTGCGGTCCAGCGGGCTCACCGTCGGGGTGATCTCGACGTTGTACTTGCCGCGGTTGTTGTACTGGCGGGTCAGCTCCTGGGTCACGCGGTCCAGGCTCAGGCGGTCGAAGGTGCCGCCCTCGGTCAGGCCGATGTCGCTCAGGCCCTTGAGCAGCTCCTCGGACTTGATGTCCTTGTTGCCGGTCACGGTGAGCTTGTTGATCGCCGGGCGCTCCTTGACCGTCACGACCAGGATGCTGCCCTGGCGGTCGAGCTGCACGTCCTCGAAGAAGCCGGTGCGGTACAGGGCGCGGATCGAATCGCCGACCTTGACGTCGTCGACCGTGTCGCCACGGTTCACCGGCAGGTAGGTGAAGACCGTACCCGAGGAAATGCGCTGCAGGCCGTCGACGCGGATGTCGGTGGCGACAAACGGTTCCGCCGCCAAGGCGAGGGCCGGGACGCTGAGGCCGGTGGCAAGGGCAAGAGCAAGCAGGCGGCGAGTGGGAAATCTCGTCATGTCACATCCGGTTGAGCGGGTTCGTTTTGCAGGGGTGCCGGCGTATGACGACGACAGCGCGGATAAGTTCACAGGAGCCGGTCTTTCTGCTGGCCGTCATCGTGGGAGCTGGCCCAGGATGTCGTTGTAGAACGCCAGCCCCATCAGTCCGGCCAGGAGTGCCAGGCCCACGTACTGGCCGGCGATCATGACGCGGTCGCTGAGCGGGCTGCCCTTGACCAACTCGATAAGGTAATACAGCAGGTGTCCGCCGTCCAAGATCGGGATCGGCAGGAAGTTGAGGATGGCCAGGCCCAGCGACAGGGTGGCGAGGAAGAACAGGAACCAGTCCAGCCCGCGCTTGGCTGAATCGTTGGCGGCGCGGGCGATGCCGATCGGCCCGGAAAGGGTCTTCAGCGAGGCGTCGCCGGTCACCATGCGCCGCATGACGCCGAGGGTATTGCCGGTCATCTGCCCGGCCTCGCGCAGCGCGGCGGGTACCGCCGCCAGCGGGCCGTACTGGATCCGCACGTCCTGGGGCGGCAGGGCACCGGCACTCATGGCCACGCCGACACGCCAGCCGCCGGGGGCCGAGGCGTCCTGGCGCGGGGTCAGCTCCAGCGCCAGGCGGTCGCCATCGCGCTGTACTTCGACCATCCCCGGGCCACCGCGGCGGCCCAGGGCGGCGATCAGCGGCTCGACCTGCTCGGCCGAGTCCACGTTCTGGCCGTCCACGGCCAGGATGCGGTCGCCCGCCATCAGCACGCCATCGGCCGGACTGCCCGGCGTGATCGCGGCGACGATGGCCTGGCGCTGCAGGAAGCTCCAGCTCAGTCCGGCCAGTTCCGGCACGCGCTGTTCGGCGAAGCCCTTGGGCAGCTGCGACAGCGGCAGGGTGGCGCGGTGGTCGTCGCCATCGGCGCCCAGCACGTCCAGGCGGGCGTCGCGGCGGTCCATCGCGGCCAGGGTCAGGGCGATGCTGGCCTCGGCCCAGCTCTGCACCGGGCGGTCGTCCACCGCGGTCAGGCGGTCGCCGGGATGCAGGTTGGCGCTGGCCGCCATGCCCTGTACCGGGCCCAGCGTGGGTGAGTAGTCGGCGCGGCCGATGATGAACATCGCCCACAGCAACGCCAGGCACAGGATGATGTTGGCGATCGGGCCGGCGGCGACGATGGCGATGCGCTGCAGCACCGGCTTGTTGTTGAAGGCGTGCGCGCGCTCGGCCGGGTGCACGTTGCCCTCGCGCTCGTCGAGCATGCGCACGTAGCCGCCGAGCGGCAGCATGGCGACGACGAATTCGGTGCCGTGGCGGTCGCGCCGGGTCCACAGCGGGCGGCCGAAACCGACCGAGAACCGCAGCACCTTCACGCCGCAGCGCCGGGCCACCCAGAAGTGGCCGAATTCGTGGAAGGTCACCAGCACGCCCAGGCTGACGATCATCCACCAGATGGAACCGAGGAAATCAGCCATGGAAGCAGCGCGGTGGCAGGTGGGACTCAGGCATGTGCGGTATGGCGGCTCAGGGCGGCTGCGGTGACACGACGGGCGTCGGCATCGGCCGCGAGCAGGGCCTCAAGCGTATCCGCATTCGTGCCCGGCAGCGTAGACAATGCGTGCTGAACCAGCGCCGGAATGGCGAGAAATGCGATTTTTCCGGCAAGAAACGCCGCAACCGCCACTTCGTTGGCGGCGTTGAGGATGGCCGGGGCGGTCCCGCCGGCGCGCATGGCCTCCCAGGCCAGTGCCAGGCAGGGGAAGGCCTCCAGGTCCGGGGCCTCGAAATCGAGCCGGCCCTGCTGCAGCAGGTCCAGGCCGGCGACGCCGGAATCCACCCGTTCCGGCCATGCCAGGCCCACCGCCAGGGTGGTGCGCATGTCCGGCAGGCCCATCTGGGCAAGGGTCGAGCCGTCGACGAACTCCACCAGCGAATGCACCAGGCTCTGCGGGTGCACCCACACGCCGATGCGCTCGGCTTCCAGGCCGAACAGGTGGTGGGCCTCGATCACTTCCAGGCCCTTGTTCATCAGCGTGGCCGAATCGACCGAGATCTTCGGCCCCATCGACCACTTCGGATGCGCCACCGCCTGTGCCGGGGTGACGCTGGCCAGTTCGGCGCGGCTGC
>DJAN01000144.1:0-312 GCA_002429615.1 Lysobacteraceae bacterium UBA6001 | reverse complement strand
TGGCCAGTTCGGCGCGGCTGCGGCCCCGGAACGGGCCGCCCGACGCGGTGAGGATCACCCGGCGCACGCCACGGCTGGCGTCGCACGAGCGCAGGCACTGGAAGATCGCGCTGTGTTCGCTGTCGATCGGGATGATTTCCGCGCCGGCCGCCTGCGCGTGGCGCATCAGCAGCTCGCCGGCGAGGACCAGCGATTCCTTGTTGGCCAGCAGCAGGCGCTTGCCGGCGCGGGCCGCCGCCAGCGTCGAGGGCAGGCCGGCCGCGCCGACGATGGCCGCCACCACGGTGTCGCATTCGGGGGCGGCGGCGAAGG
>DJAN01000146.1 GCA_002429615.1 Lysobacteraceae bacterium UBA6001 | reverse complement strand
GACCGTAGGCGACATGGATGTCGCCTACGAGCCTCCATGGATGGATTCACGGCGTGTCCCGATGCGGCTTGCCCACCGGTCGCCGCGCGACGCACCCACACGCGCGCCACCTGCAGCCCACGACATACCCCCAGAAAAGAGAAAGGCCACCCAACCGGATGGCCTTCCGCATGAAACAAGGAGAAAGGAAGAATCAGCCTTCCATCTGCTCCAGCTCGCGCCCCTTGGTCTCGTACACATACTTGAGCACGAAGAACACGGACAGGAACGCGGCCACGGTGTAGATGCCGTAGGCGCCGGCCAGGCCGATGGAGCCCAGCAGGATCGGGAAGCTCACGGTGATCGCGAAGTTCGACGTCCACTGCGCCGCGCCCGCCACTGCCAGGCCGGAGCCGCGGATCTGGTTCGGGAACATCTCGCCCAGCATCACCCACATCACCGGGCCCCAGGACATGTTGAAGAAGATCACATAGACATTCGCCGCGACCAGCGCCAGCGTCCCCATGCCACCTGCCATCACCAGCTTGCCGGTGTCATCCACTGACGCACTCGCAAACGCGAAGGTCACCAGCGCCAGCGACACCGCCATGCCCGCCGAGCCGATCCACAGCAGCGGCTTGCGGCCGATCTTGTCGATCAGCACCACGGTGACCAGGCACGCGCCGATGCTCAGCGCACCGGACAGCACGTTGATCAGCAGCGCATCGTTCTCCGAGAAGCCCACCGCCTGCCACAGCACCGCACCGTAGTAGAACACCACGTTGATGCCGACCAGCTGCTGGAACACCGCCAGGCCGATGCCGATCCACACGATCGGACGGATCTTGCCGGTGTGCTTGTTGACCAGGTCCTTCAGGCTCGGACGGTGATGATCTTCGGACAGCGAATTGCCGATCTCCACCAGCTTGTTGCGCGCCTCGGCCTCGCCGTACAGGCGGGTCAACACAGCCAGTGCCTGCTCGCGACGCCCCTTCACCACCAGGTAGCGCGGGCTTTCCGGAATGGTGAGCAGCAGCAGCAGGAACACCGCCGACGGAATCGCCTGCATCCAGAACATCCAGCGCCACGCTTCCTGGCCCAGCCACAGCGGCTGGGTCGAAGCACCCGCCGCCTTGGCCAGCAGGAAGTTGGACAGGAACGCGCAGAACAGGCCGCTGATGATCGCGATCTGCTGCACCGTCGCCAGCCGCCCGCGGTAACGGGCGGAGGCCACCTCGGCGATGTAGGCCGGCGACATCACGCTGGCCGCACCTACCGCGAAGCCACCCATCACGCGGGCGAACACGAACACCGCCGAGCTGTGCGCCAGGCCAGCGCCGATCGCCGACATCAGGAACAGCACCGCGGCGATGATCAGCACCGCGCGGCGGCCCCAGCGGTCGGCCAGGCGACCGGCGAAGAACGCACCGATCGCGCAGCCCAGCAGCATCGAGGCGACCTCGAAGCCGATGCCCGCCGAACTCGACTGGAACGTCTGCTTGAGACCGTCGACGGTGCCGTTGATGACGCCACTGTCGAACCCGAACAGGAAGCCGCCGATGGTGGCGACACAGCTGATCAGGATGATGAAGCGGGTGTTTTCACCGGCGCTGCTGCCGGCCTCTAGCGGAACACTGGACATGGATTCACCAAGTTCGGTTCGGTGGGCAAAGCCCGATCAATCAGCGGATCAGGTACTGGTTGATCAGGTTCTCGTAGGCTTCCTGGCGGCCGCTGACCTGCTTCGGCTCACCCGACTTGGCAGCATACGCGGCGAGATCGGCCAGGCCCAGCTTGCCCTGTTCGAACTCCTGACCGGTGCCACCGTCGAAGCTGGCGTAACGCTCCTTGCGCCAGGTCTCCAGCGGCGAGGCGGTCAGCAGCGCATGGGCCACTTCCAGGCCACGCGCGAACGCGTCCATGCCGCCGATGTGGGCCAGGAACAGGTCCTGCGGATCGGACGACTCGCGGCGCACCTTGGCGTCGAAGTTCAGGCCACCCGGCTGCAGGCCGCCCTGGCGCAGCACCACCAGCATCGCGCCGACGGTGTCGTACAGGTCGGTCGGGAACTGGTCGGTATCCCAGCCGTTCTGCGGGTTGCCGCGGTTGGCGTCGATCGAACCCAGCATGCCGGCGTCCGAGGCCACCTGCAGGTCGTGCTCGAAGGTGTGGCCCGACAGCGTGGCGTGGTTGGCTTCGATGTTGAGCTTGAAGTCCTTTTCCAGGCCGTGCGCGCGCAGGAAGCCGACCACGGTGGCGCTGTCGAAATCGTACTGGTGCTTCATCGGCTCCATCGGCTTGGGCTCGATGAGGAAGTTGCCCTTGAAGCCGATGCTGCGGCCGTAGTCGCGCGCGGCGGTGAGGAAGCGCGCCATGTGGTCCTGCTCGCGCTTCATCTGCGTGTTGACCAGCGCGGCGTAGCCTTCGCGGCCGCCCCAGAACACGTAGCCTTCGCCGCCGAGTTCAACGGTGGCTTCCAGCGCGGCCTTGACCTGCACCGCGCCACGCGCGACGACATTGAAGTCCGGGTTGGTCGAGGCACCGTTCATGTAGCGCGGGTGCGAGAACAGGTTGGCGGTGCCCCACAGCAGCTTCATGCCGGTCTCGACCTGGCGCTGCTTGGCGATGGCCACCATGTGCTTGAGGTTCTTCTCGTAGGTGCCGATGTCCTCGGCGTCCGGCGCCAGGTCGACATCGTGGAAGCACCAGTACGGCGCACCGAGCTTGGTGAAGAATTCGAACGCGGCGTCGGCCTTGGCCTCGGCGCGCTTGAGCGGATCGCTGCCGGCATCCCAGCCGTACTGGCGGGTGCCCGGGCCGAACGGATCGGCGCCGTTACCGCAGAAGCTGTGCCAGTAGCAGACCGCGAAGCGCAGGTGCTCGGCCATGGTCTTGTCGCCGATCTTCTTGTTCGCGTCGTAGACCTTGAACGACAGCGGGTTGTCCGAGTCGCGGCCTTCGAACGGAATGCGGCCGATGCCGGGGAAGTATTCCTTGGCGCCAATGAAGGGCTGGGTGCTCATGGTCGTTACCTGCTCTGGAAAGTATTGGGGGAAAGGACGAACGATGGATCAGGCGGCGTAGAGCGGCCGCACGGCGGAGAGGTGGTCGAGGAAACGGCGGTACGCCTTGGCGTAGGCCGCATGGCGGCTGGCGTCGGGCTGCGCGCCCAGCGCCGGGTCGGTACCGAGGTGGACGGCGACCAGGTCGGCCACCGCGGTGGTCTCGCCCTGCGCATGGCCAAGCGCCCACAACGCCTGCAGCGCGGCGCCGAACGCGGCGCCCTCGCTCTGCTTCGGCACTTCGACCGGCAGGTTGAAGATGTCGGCGACCATCTGCCGCCACGCCGCGCTGTTGGCACCGCCACCGGTAAGCACGATGGCGTCGAAGCGCATGCCGCCAGCGACGAACGCGTCGAAGCCGTACTTCAGGCTGTAGGTCGCGCCTTCCATCGCCGCGCGATACAGGTTGGCCTCGCCGAGGTTGTGCATGTCCATGCCGGCCAGCACGCCCTTGCCCAGCGGCAGGTCCGGGGTGCGCTCGCCATTGAGGAACGGCAGGAAACTCAGGCCCGCCGCGCCCGGCTCGCTGGCGGCGATGCGCGCATCGCCCTCGCGGGTGCTGAAGCCGAACAGGCGCGCGATGGATTCGGTCGCCACGGTGCAGTTCATCGTGCAGATCAGCGGCAGCCAGCCACCGGAGGACGAGCAGAACGCCGCCCATGCACCGGCCGGGTCCACCACCGGCGTATCCGAATACGCGAACAGCGTGCCCGAGGTGCCCAGGCTCATCGACAGCTTGCCCGGCACCACCGCGCCGGTGCCGAAGGCGGCCATCATGTTGTCGCCACCACCGGCGGCGACGACCGCCTCGCGCGGCAGGCCGAGCTCGTCGGCGGTCGCGGCGGCGATCGGGAAGGTGGCGCCGGCGTCCACCAGCGGCGGCAGACAGGCGCCGAGGTCGCGCTGCGGGTCGGTGGCGTGCAGCAGGTCCTTGGACCAGGTGCGCGTGCGCACATCGAGCCAGCCGGTGCCGGAGGCATCCCCGTATTCGCAGAAGTACTGCCCGGTGAGCCAGAAATTCAGGTAATCGTGCGGCAGCAGGATCTTCGCCAGCTTGGCGTATACCTGCGGACGGTGCTTGCGCGTCCACGGCAGCTTGGAAGCGGTGTAACCGGCCAGGATCGGGTTGCCGGCCAGTTCGATGCAGCGCGCCGCGCCGCCGACCGCATCCATGATCTCCGCGCACTCGGCGCTGGTGCTGGTGTCGCACCACAGCTTGGCCGGCGCGAGCACGTTGCCGTCCGGGTCCAGCGGCACGAAGCCGTGCTGCTGGCCGGAGACCGACAGCGCGGCGACCTGCGCGCGCAGGGCCGGGTCGATGCGCGCAAAGCAGCTGCGTACCGCGTCCAGCCACCAGGAAGCTTCCTGCTCGCGGCTGCCGTCGTCGCCGCTGATCAGCTCCAGCGCGGCGCTGGCCGAGGCGACCAGCGCCCGGGACTGCGGGTCATACACCACCACCTTGATGCTCTGCGTACCCGCATCGATGCCCGCGACCAGCTTCATCCCCACACTCCCGACACTCGATTCATTGGATGGCAACGCCAGCTATTCCAGTTCTTTCGCGAGCAATTCCGTTAGCGCTAACAGAATTACCGGAAATGAAACGGCCGGGAGGCCGTGGGCGGAAAAACTGAATACAGATGGCGGTTTCAAGGCACCCGCAGGTACCGGGGCCGCACTCTAGCAGCACTTCCGGATTTGCCATGTTGCGCTGCAAAAAGCCGCGTCCGAACGCCGCAGCCCGGTTTGCCGGCCGGCATCGCCCGCCGCTACCGCCATGCCGGCGTAGATCCGGCGATGGCACCCAGGCCACGCCGGCAATGACTTTCATATCAATCGGTTGCGACGCGTTGTCATCGAAATTTGATGGGCGCGGGGCGTTCTGTGATGGCGCTTTCAAGCCCGAGGTGGATTTGCAGCACAGGTTGCGGCAGGGCCGGCATGCCCACCCCATGCCCGGCCCTCCCTGCCACCCAACCGAGATCCGACATGCCTTCGAAGCTGCCGTCCATGCGCCACCTGCCCCGACGGGCGCTCACCGTCGCCCTGCTGTCCGCGATGACCTTCCCGGCGCTGGCCGGCACGCATTGCCAGCTAGTCGATGACGCCGGCAACGCCGTGCCGCTCGACCCCAGCGCCACCGGCATCGACGCCCTGGCCTGTGGCCCCGGCGCCGTGGCGGCGGGCGATGCGTCCACGGCCGTGGGCGATCAGAGCCGTGCCGATGGCAAGAACGGCACCGCCGTGGGTTCGTGGATCGACGTGGACGGCGACGGCCAGGTTGATCCGAACGAGATCACCTGGGCCGGCGCGGCCAATGCCACCGCGCTGGGCGCGGCGGCGCAGGCCCGTGGCGCTGGCGCGGTGGCGATCGGCGTGCGCTCGATCGCGGTGCAGGACAACAGCGTGGCACTGGGCAACCAGGCCCAGACCCAGGCCCTGAAGACCACCACCACCAAGACCACCACCGGCACGACGGCCAGCAACGCGACCTCGACCACCAACAGCGACACCACCGCCGCGACCGGCACCAATACCGGCAGCATCGCCCTGGGCACGCAGGCGCGCGCCAACGGCGGCAACAACCTGGCGCTGGGCACCGGGGCAACCACCGAGCAGTCCACCCAGACCCTGTCGATGTCCGTGGATAGCGGCGGCGTCAGCACGCTGGTCTCCACCACCGTGGCCGGTACCGAACAGAACGCGATGGCGCTGGGCACCGGCGCGCGCGCCAATGGTGACGGCGCGATCGTCATCGGCGCCGGCGCCACCGCCGAGGCCAAGAACGCCAACGTGCTGACCGGCTTCGGTGGCACCAGCATCTATTACAGCTACACCCCGGCCACCAATTCGACAGTGATCGGCACCGGGGCCAAGTCCCAGGGCGTCAACGACGTCGTCATCGGCGCCGGCGCCACCACCACCGGCGACCGCTCGATCCTGCTGCTCAGCGACAACGGCGTGCCGATCCTCGATGGCAACGGCTATCAGCAGTACGAGATCATCTACAAGGACGAGAACAGCACCATCGTCGGCACCGGTGCCACCGCGGTCAGCGGCTGGGGCAGCGCGCTGGGCTACAACGCCGTCGCTTACGGCAACAAGTCCACCGCGGTGGGCAACTACAGCTACGCGATCGGACCGTCGTCGACGGCGATCGGCGGCTTCCTCGACTTCAACCCGGCGCTCGGCGGTTATTCGATTCCCGTGCGCTTCGCCAGCAGCTACGGTCGGGCGTTCGCCACCGGCTACGGCGGCCAGGCGCTGGGCTCGGGCAGCTATGCGTGGGGCAACTACGATGCGGCGGTCGGTCCGGCCGCGGCCACCGGTGACCGCGATACCGATCACATCACCGATGACGGCCTGGTCACCGGCCAATACAGCGACCTGGACCAGACCCTGCTCAACGGCTCGGCATCGCTGGGCTTCTACGCCCACGCCAGCGGCCACCAGAGCATCGCCATCGGCGCCATGAGCATGGCCTACGATGCCTATGCCATCGCCATCGGCCAGGAATCGGTCGCCTATGGCATCGACAGCCTGGCCATCGGCCGCGAGGCCATCGCCACCTGGCGCGAGGACATCGCGCTCGGCAAGAACACCGAGGTCTGGGGCGGCTACGGCACCAACAACATCGCCATGGGCAACTACGCCACGGTGGGCTACGACGGCGGCGCCGACATCAGCCACGCCATCGCCTTCGGCGATTCCGCTTCCGCCATGGCGAGCTACGCCATGGCGGTCGGCGACGCGGCCACCGCCGACGGCGATTCCGCCGTGGCATTCGGCGCGGCATCACAGGCGTCCGGCAGTTCGGCCACCGCGCTGGGTGAACACAGCCAGGCGATGATGGATTACGACACCGCGGTGGGTGCCTACGCATTGGCGGAGGGCGGCAACAGCATCGCGGTCGGCACCAATGCCTTTGCGCTTGGTAACGGGGCGCTCGCCAACGGCTACAACAGCTATGCCGGCAGCGACGACAGCGTCGCACTCGGCAGCTACGCCGTGGTGCTCAACACCCAGGGCACCGCGTTGGGCAGCGGTGCGACGGTGATGGCCGACAACGCGGTGGCGATCGGCGCCAACTCGGTGGCCGATCGCGACAACAGCGTCTCGTTCGGCAGCAGCGGCGCCGAGCGCCAGCTGGCCAACGTCGCCGCCGGCACCGCGGCGACCGACGCGGTCAACAAGGGCCAGATGGACGCTGCGCTGGCCGATGTCAGCGGCAACGTCGGCGCGATCGATGCGGCGGCGGTGAAGTACGACGACGTGCAGGCGCGTGATCGCATCACGCTCGGTGGCAACGACGGCGCCACGCTCGCCAACGTCCGCGCCGGCACCGCGGCCACCGACGCGGCCAATGTGGGCCAGCTCGATTCGGTGGCGGCCCTGCTCGGCCTGGGCACCTCGCGCCAGGCCGATGGCGCCTACGCGATGCCCGGTTACACCATCCAGGGCACGCAGTACGCGAATGTCGCCGCCGCGTTCGGCGCGGTCGATACGGCATTGGACACGCTGTTCGGACAGGTCGGCGCGATGGGCCAGGGTAGCGCCGCGAGCGGTGGTACCGGCGATGGCCTCGCGCTCGGCCAAGGCAGCCACGCCGAGGACAGCGCCGACACCGCGGTGGGCCGCAATGCGCACACCGACGCCGATGGCAGCACCGCGGTTGGCAGCAACAGCAGCGTGGCGGCGAGCGCGACCAACGCGGTGGCGGTCGGCGCCGACAGCAGCGTCACCGCTGCCTCGGGTACCGCCCTCGGCCAGGGCGCCAGCGTGACCGCCAGCGGCGCGGTCGCGCTGGGCCAGGGCTCGGTGGCCGATGAGGCGAACACGGCCTCGGTGGGCAGCGCGGGCAATGAACGCCGCGTCACCCATGTGGCGGCCGGCAGCGCCGCGACCGACGCGGTGAACGTGCAGCAGATGCAGGCCGGCGACGCCCAGGCCGTGGCCACCGCCAACGCCTACACCGACACCACCGCGACGCAGACGCTGAGCAGCGCCAACAGCTACACCGATGCGCGCTACCAGCAGCTGAGCGACCAGTTCAGCGGAATCGATCGCCGCCTGGAACTGCAGGACAAGCGCATCGACCGCCAGGGCGCGATGAGCGCGGCGATGATGAACATGTCGATCAACGCGGCCAACAGCCGCAGTCCGCGCGGCCGCGTCGCGGCCGGCGTGGGCTGGCAGAACGGCGAAAGCGCGCTGTCGGTGGGCTATGCCAAGTCCCTCGGCGAGCGCGCGTCCTTCAGCATCGGCGGCGCCTTCAGCAGCGACGACCGCTCCGCCGGCGTCGGCTTCGGCGTGGATCTGTAAACCCGCCGCGCAATGCCCCACGCGCCCGCCCCGAGCGGCGGGCGCGATACCTCGTCCCTCCATCCGGAATCCTCTCGCATGATCGCTCGTCGCACTGTCCTGAGCCTGATGCTCGCCGCCGCCTGCGCCCCCGCACTGGCCGCCACCACCACGGCCGCACCGGCCAACCTCGACCTGTCCGCGCTGCACGACGCGGGCTTCCACCAGCGCTTCATCATCAAGTACCGCACAGGCAGCAGCGAGCGCACGCAGCCCGCCGCCCGCCA
>DJAN01000142.1:2473-3047 GCA_002429615.1 Lysobacteraceae bacterium UBA6001 | reverse complement strand
CGCGCCACTGCGCGCGCCGGTCTCCAGGCGCATGCCGCGGCGTGACCAGCGCACCGGGCGCAGCGGCAGTTCGTCACCGGCCTGGCGGGCCAGGCGGCCGAGCAGGGCCAGCATCAGGTCGAGCTTGGCATCCATGCGCTGCACCAGCAGCGGTAGTTCACCACGTTCCTCATGGCTGTCGTCGCTGCGCAGGTCCTCGACCTGCGCCAGGCTGCGCAGCAGGGCTTCGGCCGCCACCGGCCGGCCCGGCGCGCTGCCGACACGGAATGCCACCGGCAGCGCCAGCTCGGCGCTCAAGGTGTCGTCGAACAGCTGGCTCTCGGCCGCGTGCAGGATGTCGGGCATTACAGCGCTCCAGCGCGCAGGTAGGCCCTTGCGGCATGGCTGGAGCGACGGTTGAGGCGCAGCGCCGCGCTGGCGGCGTCGCGGCGGGCACGCATCTCGGCCATCGCCGCGGACTGCATCTGCAGCAGCCCGCCCAGCGCTTCGCGCGCCGCGGTGCCGTGCGTGGCCAGGTACTGGCGCAGGTCGTGGTCGTGCGCGCGCATCAGCGCGGCCGCATGCGCATCGTCAT
>DJAN01000142.1:0-2281 GCA_002429615.1 Lysobacteraceae bacterium UBA6001 | reverse complement strand
GGCCGCATGCGCATCGTCATCGGCGGCCAGCGCCGCGCGCAATTCATGCAGCTGCTGCTGCAGGTCTTCCAGTGCGGGTGTCGCGGTGCTCACGATGCCGCCGCGATCCCGCGCTGCTCGACCGGAATCGCGTTCCAGGCCGAATCGATCTCGCCAAGCAGCGTCAGTGACTCGACCAGGCCGGCCTCATCGTTGTGCAGGTTGGCTTCGGTCAGGCGCTGGATGACGTATTCGTAGAGCGAGGACAGGTTGCCGGCGATCTCACCGCCGGCCTCATGGTCGAGCGAGCCGTTGAGGTGGCCGACGATCGCGCAGGCCTCGCCGATCGCCTTACCCTTGCGGGCCTGGTCGCCCTGCGCCAGGCAGGCCTGGGCGAGGCGGATCCGCTGGCAGGCACCGGCGAAGAGCAGCGCGACCAGCTTGTGCGGATCGGCGTCGGTGACGCTGGTGGAAACGCCGACCTTGCGGTACTGCTCGGCATACTGGCGGCTGGAACCGTACATGCATTGCTCCTGGCGGGGCCTGGGCTGGCGCCGCGCCGGCTGCCCCCCGGCGTGCGCGGGACGGCCCGCGGTGTTGGTGATGATCCTTTATCGGCCGGATCAGGCCTTCACTTGAGGGCCGCCGTCAGCTGCTCGACGACGACGACAGCTGCTCGGTGAGGTAGTTGCTGGTGGTCTGCATCTGCGCCACCAGGGTATCCATCGCGGTGAACTTGGCGGTGTAGCGGGTGGTCGCCTCGTCCATGCGCTTGTCCAGGTCGTCGAGCTGCTCCTCCAGGTCCTTGATCTGCGCGTTGAGGCTGTTGGTGCGCAGCGTGATCGAGCCGTTGGTGGAGTTGAGGTTGCTGTCCAGCATGCTGGTCAGGCCCTTGCCGACCGTGCCGTCGGTGCCGAACAGCTTGGACGCCGCGCTCGGGTCCGACGCGATCGCGGTATCGAACTTGGTGCCATCGAAGGTCAGCGTGCCGTCGGTGCCGATGCTCAGGCCCATCGCCTTCAGCTCGGTGACGCTGCCGCTGACCTGGCTGCGCAGCTGGGTCTGCAGGCCGCGCACCATCGAATCGCCGGTCAGTGCCGACGCGGTCTGGGTATCGGCGTTGTAGGCGCTGGAGGATTTCAGCACCGTCACCACCGCGTTGTACGCGCTGACGAAGGCACTGATGTTGGTCTTGATCGAGGTGTTGTCCTTGCCGATCGACAGGCTGTACTTGGTGCCCTCGTTGGCCTTGGTCAGGTTCAGCACCACGCCGGGGATCAGGTCGGCCACCGCATTGCTGCTGGAGGTGCGCTCGAAGCCGTCCACGCGCACCAGCGCGTCCTTGGCCGCCACCGTCTCGGTCAGGCCGGTGCTGCCGTCCGCGGCCGGGTAGGTCAGCGCGGACAGGCCGCCGTTGCCGCCGCTGGCGGTGATGGTCATCGCGCCATCGGTACCGGTATCGGCCGCGCTGAGCACCAGGTGCTGGCCATCGTTGGCGGTGACCACGCTGGCCGTCACGCCCTTGCCGCCGGCGGCCTTGTTGATGGCAGCGGCGACGTCGGACAGCTTGCTGCCCTCGGCGATGGTGACGTCGAGCGTATCGTCCTCGCCGTCACCGAACTTGATGGTCAGGGTGCCATCGCCGACGACCTTGTCGCTGGCGTAGGCACCGGAGGTGAGCTTCTGCCGTTCGGCGATGCTCACCACCTCGACGTTGTAGTTGCCCGCGGTGGCGCTGGTGGTGGCGGTCGCGGTGAAGCCGGCGCCGTCGCCCACGGTGGCCTTGTAGGCCTGGCTGTCGATGCTGGTGGTCAGCGTCTTCAGCGCGGTCTGCAGGTTGGCCATGCCGCTCTTGATGGTGCTGATCGCCGACAGCTGCGACGACGCCGCGGTGCCGGCGTTGTTGATCCGGGTTTCTTCCGGCTTGCGGTCTGCGGCGACCAGATTGGCGACGAGGGTCGGGATGTCCAGGCCCGAGCCGATCTGGTAAAGCGAGGAAGCAGCCATGCGGAATCTCCTGACCTGGGCGGTGGCGCAGCAAGGGAGGCGCCACCGGATAACGGAAATAGCGGCCGCGCGCCGCCGGGCTTGAGGGCCGGGTGGCGCGAAGCATCCGGGCAGGGGGATGCAAGACCCGTGCCCAGGCCGCGATGTCGGAATGTTGGCGGTCGCGGCTGAAGCCGCGACCGCCGGCATCACCCACCAATCCGTCCGGCACGGGTATCCGGTCGAGGGAATCTGGAGGGACTCCGGGGGCTTGGCCCTTTCGGGACCGTTGGCGCCATGGATGGCGCCATCGAGC
>DJAN01000141.1:7750-7986 GCA_002429615.1 Lysobacteraceae bacterium UBA6001 | reverse complement strand
GGCAGCGCGCAGGCGCGCCAGCGTGGCGGGGTCGAGCGCGCCCAGCGCGGCCTGGTGCAGGTCGCGGGCGTGCGCGTCGAACGAATGCGATTGATGGTCCGTGTTGTTCACCGGAAATCCTCGAGTTGTTGCTGCAGGGCCTCTCGGGCCCGCGACAGATGCGTCTTCACCGATCCCTCCGAGCAGCCCATCACCTTGGCGGTGGTGGCCACGTCCAGTTCCTCCAGCACGCGCAG
>DJAN01000141.1:5120-7534 GCA_002429615.1 Lysobacteraceae bacterium UBA6001 | reverse complement strand
CAGTTCCTCCAGCACGCGCAGGGTGAACGCCTCGCGCTGGCGCGCCGGCAGGCCGCGCAGGGCCTGTACCAGGCCGGCATAAGCTTCGCGACGGTCCTGCGCCTCGGCCGGGCCGCCCACGGCGTCGGCCCAGTCGATGCTGGCTTCGCCGTCGGCCTCCGGTGCCGGCGCCCAGAACTTCAGGCGGAAGCCGCGGCGGCGCTGCACGTCGATGATGCGGCTGCGCAGGATGCTCCAGAACAGCGGCGTCCATTCGCCCGCCGGCCGGTCGCGATAGGCGAGCAGCTTGACCATCGCGTCCTGCACGGCGTCCAGGGCGTCCTCGCGGTGGCGCAGCCCGGCCTCGGCAAAGCGGAACGCGCGCGGGCCGATCCCGGCCAGGAACGCGTCGAGCGAGGCCGGCGGCGCCGGCGCTTGGGTTTGCGGATCGAAAGGGGTACCCACCAACACAGCGTAGCTTCCCTGGGGGAATACCCGGTCAACGCATGGGGGCGCGACAGGTTGACAGGCTGGCAGCCTATTCATGGGCGGTTATGATGCGGCCATCCTGACCAAGACGGGGACACTGGGCGATGGGCGACGGTTTCGTGGCGTTGTACATCTTCATGCTGGCGGCGATCGCCGGCCACGTGATCATCTCGCGGGTGCCGGTGATCCTGCACACGCCCCTGATGTCGGGCTCGAACTTCATCCACGGGATCGTGCTGATCGGCGCGATCGTGGTGCTCGGCCACGCCGATACGACGCTGGAGAAGGTCATCGGTTTCCTGGCGGTGCTGCTCGGCGCGGGTAACGCCGCCGGCGGTTACGTGGTGACCGAGCGCATGCTGGAGATGTTCAAGCCCAGCACCCGCAACGGCGGCAAGCCGGAGGGTCGCGCTTGAACGCTTCGGTGGTGGTGCTGCTCGACTGGGCGGTGAAGGCCAGCTATCTGGTGGCGGCGACCTTGTTCCTGCTCGGACTGCAGCGCATGGCATCGCCGTTGACGGCACGCAGCGGCATCCGCTGGGCCGGCGCGGGCATGCTGCTGGCGACGCTGGCCACGTTCTTCCTGCCGGAGCTGCACAACATTCCGCTGATTCTGGCGGCGGTGGTGATCGGTACCGGGGCGGCGTGGTGGTCGGCGAAGAAGGTCGCCATCACCGACATGCCGCAGATGGTGGCGTTGTACAACGGCATGGGCGGCGGTTCGGCCGCGGCGATCGGCGCGGTGGAGCTGCTGCGCTTCGCGTTCCTGGCGCATCGCGATACGTCGCACTGGAGCGACAGCGCGCTTGCCGACCTGGCGGCACGCCAGCCGGGGGCGACGACGCTGGTGCTGGCGGTGGTGGGCGCGGCGATCGGCGCGGTGTCGCTGTCGGGTTCGATCATCGCGTGGGCGAAGCTGGACGGGCGACTCGATCGCCGGGTGACCTTCCCGGCGCAGCAGGCGTTCAACCTGGCGGTAGCGCTGGCGGTGGTGGCGCTGGGCATCTGGGCGGCGGTGTCGCTGCAGCCGGTGGCGATCATCGCGTTCTTCGTGGCTGCGCTGGCGCTGGGCGTGCTGATGACGCTGCCGATCGGCGGCGCGGACATGCCGGTGGTGATCTCGCTGTACAACGCGTTCACCGGCCTGGCGGTGTCGTTCGAAGGTTACGTGCTCGGCAACGAGGCGCTGATCATTGCGGGCATGATGGTGGGCGCGGCGGGCATCCTGCTGACCCGCCTGATGGCCAAGGCGATGAACCGGCCGATCAGCGGCGTGCTGTTCTCCAACTTCGGCGGCGGCGGGCAGGGCCAGGCGATCGAAGGCTCGCAGAAGCCGATCGAGGCGCCGGATGCGGCGGCCATGATGGCGTTCGCCGAGCGCGTGGTGATCGTGCCGGGCTACGGCATGGCGGTGGCGCAGGCGCAGCACAAGATATGGGAGCTGGCGCAGCGCTTGATCGCGCGCGGGGTCAAGGTGAAGTTCGCGATCCATCCCGTGGCCGGACGCATGCCCGGGCACATGAACGTGCTGCTCGCCGAGGCCGGCGTGCCCTACGACCTGATCGCGGACATGGACGACATCAATCCGGAATTCGCCAGCACCGATGTGTCACTGGTGATCGGCGCCAACGACGTGGTCAATCCGGTGGCCAAGACCGATCCGTCCAGCCCGATCTACGGGATGCCGATCCTCGATGTGGTGGATTCCAAGAACGTCATCGTCATCAAGCGCGGCAAGGGCACCGGGTTCGCCGGGATCGAGAATGCGCTGTTCTATGCGGATAACACGCGGATGCTCTACGGCGATGGCGCCGAGGCGGCTGGGGCGCTGGTGAGCGAGCTCAAGGCGCTTGAGGGGGGAGGGCATTGAGCTGAGTTGTTGTCGCGTGGGAGGTGGGTCGGCTCGCTTTGATCGTGCACGGCCTCCGGCGGCAGGCCCCTTTCGG
>DJAN01000141.1:0-4848 GCA_002429615.1 Lysobacteraceae bacterium UBA6001 | reverse complement strand
GGGGCCTGCCCCCGAAGTCCCTACGGTTCGCCGCAACCGGACAGCGCCGAGCCGGGCGCCTGGAAAATCCCCGCCGCAAACCCCGCTGCAAAACTCCTGCGGGATACGCCCTGCGCGACAACTCCCTCGGGATAACTCCTGGCGGGATGACCCCTGTAGGAGCGGCTTCAGCCGCGACCGCCGGTCGCCGACACGCCTAGCGCGCCGCCCACCACGCCACGACCAACCCCACGCCCCAGCACGCCAGGTCCAGGCCGCTATTGGCCATCGCACTCAACAGCCACGCCAGCCGCGGGCCCATGCGCAGGCTCGACGCCAGCACGTCCAACCCCATCACCATGCCCATCTGCGCCGAGGCGATCGCCCATTGCGCGGCCAGAATCACCACCGCGGTGGCCACCACCGCGGTCAGCGCCCGCGCGGTGCCCGGACGGAACGTCCCCAGCCGCAGCATGAAGGCCGATTCGAGCGCGACCAGGATCGCCATCCAGCCGGCCTGGTGGCCCAGGCTCAGGGCGACCAGCAGCCAGGCGATCAGGGCGGTGATGCATCCCAGCAGCAGGAGCAGGGGCCAGAGCCAGTGCGAGGTCCTGGCGGACACGGTCTTGGGAGGCATCGAGAAATCCTGGGATCGGCCTACAGGATAAGGCCTGCGCCGCGACCCGCCAGCCCCCGTGCCACCGGTGCGACAGCGCATTTCGATGGTCGCGCTGCGCCGGAATGGAAATAGACCCTAAAATGTACGACTTGCCCGTCCGGGGCCCGCCCCCATCTGTCCCCCATGTATTCCCGTAGCAGCGAACCCGTCCAATTCGAACGCGACTGTGACGCCATCATGGTGCCGCAGGGCGATGCCGTGATCCTGCCCGCCGGCAGTTATGGCTACATCACCCAGGCGCTCGGCGGCAGTTACACCGTCTTCGTCGAGGGCAACCTGTTCCGCATCGCCGGCAAGGATGGCGATGCGATCGGCAAGGAGCCGCCGCCGGGGCTGGAACTGCCCGCCGATGCCGGCGACGAGCAGGTCGAGGCCATGGTCTGGCAGCAGCTTCGTACCTGCTTCGACCCGGAAATCCCGTTCAACATCGTCGATCTGGGCCTGGTCTACGAGGTGGTGATGAAGCACCGCGAGGATGAGAAGCGGCTGGTGGAGGTGAAGATGACCCTCACCGCCCCGGGCTGCGGCATGGGCGAGATCCTGGTCGACGACGTGCGCAGCAAACTCGAACTGATCCCCACCGTGGCCGAGGCCGACGTGGAGCTGGTATTCGATCCGCCGTGGGGCCGGCATATGATGTCCGAAGCCGCCCGGCTCGAAACCGGGATGCTCTGAGGGTCCGCCGGCCGGTGGACCCTGGCGCCGCCCCCCGCCGGCGCGCCCCTGTCATCCGCTAAACCGCAAGGAATCCTCTGGTGTCCGCTTCCGCTTCCCAGCCGTCCTCGGCCTTCCGCGTCACCCCTTCTTCGTCGCCGCGTACCGCGCAGCAGCGCGAGGCCATCCTCGCCGCGCCCGGTTTCGGCAACCATTTCACCGACCACATGGTCGCGATCGAGTTCGACAAGGAGCAGGGCTGGCACGGCGCCGAAGTACGCCCCTACGGCCCGCTGCAGCTTGATCCCGCCGCCGCGGTGCTGCATTACGGCCAGGAAATCTTCGAAGGCATCAAGGCCTACCGCCACGCCGACGGCTCGATCTGGACCTTCCGCCCGGAGGCCAACGGCAAGCGCCTGCAGCGCTCGGCCAACCGCCTGGCGATGCCGGAGCTGCCGGTGGAGCTGTTCGTTGAGTCGCTGCGCCAGCTGGTCGCGCTGGACCATGAGTGGGTGTCGGGCGTGGGCGAGAACAGCCTGTATTTCCGTCCCTTCA
Source organism: Lysobacteraceae bacterium UBA6001 (assembly GCA_002429615.1). Taxonomy (GTDB): domain Bacteria; phylum Pseudomonadota; class Gammaproteobacteria; order Xanthomonadales; family Xanthomonadaceae; genus Stenotrophomonas_A. Next base: position 2,981 of record DJAN01000141.1, on the reverse strand, counting down.
TGATCGCCAACGAAGCCTTCCTCGGCGTGCGCGCCGCACAGAAGGCGGCCTACTACGTGATCGCCAGCCCGGCCGGCCCGTACTTCGCCAAGGGCGTGGCGCCGGTGTCGATCTGGCTGTCCACCGACTACGCGCGTGCGGCCAAGGGCGGCACCGGCGCGGCCAAGTGCGGTGGCAACTACGCCGCCTCGCTGCTGCCGCAGCAGAAGGCGTATGCGCAGGGCTGCTCGCAGGTGCTGTTCCTCGATCCGGTCGAGGGCAAGTACATCGAAGAGCTGGGCGGCATGAACGTGTTCCTGGTCTACAAGAACGGCACGCTCGTGACCCCGGCGCTGTCGGGCAGCATCCTGGAAGGCATCACCCGCGAAAGCATCCTGCAGCTGGCGCGCGACCGCGGCCTGAAGGTCGAGGAGCGCAAGATTTCCATCGACGAGTGGAAGCAGGGCGTGACCTCGGGCGAGATCAGCGAAGTATTCGCCTGCGGCACCGCCGCGGTGATCACTCCGATCGGCGAGCTGAAGGGCGAGGGCTTCTCGGTGGGCGACATCAACGCCCCGGCCGGCGAAGTGACCATGTCGCTGCGCAAGGAGCTGACCGACATCCAGTACGGCCGCCTCCCGGACCGCCACGGCTGGCTGGTCCAGCTGCGCTGAACCATGCAAACCGATACAGCAAAAAGCCCCGCGAAAGCGGGGCTTTTTGTTTCACCCTCCGCAGCGCCGGGGACATCGCCTTTGACGTTCGGTCAGGGGTGGAATTGTCTGAGGGCGACCGGGGGGCAGGCGCGGGCGGGGGCGTGAGGCGACAGGAAGTCGCCTCGCGAGCCCAAGGCCATGGATGGACGCTTTCGGCGTCCCCCGCCCGCGCCTGCCCCCCGGTCGCCGCGCGACCAAGCCAGGCGCTCTATGCGACCAACCAGAGAAATGTCCCCCGGCGTGTCCCATTCATGTCTCCACATGTCTGAACATTGACACCCCGCGTCACACAACGGAAAAGAAGTTACCCCCGAAACCGGTTCCGCCCATTTTGCCGAGTCTGGTCTTTCGCTAGGTTGCCAGCAGGGCGATCAGGGGCGCCCGGGCACTCCGGCCGGTTCCGGATCCACGTTCCACGCTGCGTCCCCGGCCGGGGTCATTGCCGCATTCCGCGGCTGTCGTAGACCTGGAAGGTAACCACCCAATGTCCAAGGACCATCTCCGCGTGCACCCGCGTGCCTGGATCGTATCGGGCTGTGCACTGACTTCCCTGCTCCTCGCATTCCCGGCCTTCGCCGGCGACGTCTACCTGGATGGACTGGCCTCCGCGCCGACCCACCAGCGCTTCATCGTCACCTATCGCGACGGCAGTACCGAACTGGCCAGCGCCAACGCGCTTGGCACCGCGCTGCGGTCGGCCGCCGCCTCGGTGCCGGCCAAGGGCGGCACGCTGCTCGGCCTGGCCTCCGTGCGCCGTCTGGCCGTCGGCCCGCAGCTGGTGAAGGCGGACCGCCCGCTTGATCGTGCCGAAGCCGAGACGCTGATGCGTCGCCTCGCCGCCGACCCGAACGTCGTCAGCGTCGAAGTCGACCAGCTGCTGCGCCCGACCCTGACCCCGAACGACCCGCGCCTGTCCGAGCAGTGGGGCTTCGGCACCACCAGCGCCGGCATCAACGTGCGGCCGGCCTGGGATCAGTCCACCGGCACCGGCGTGGTGGTCGCGGTGATCGACACCGGCATCACCAATCATCCCGACCTCAACGCCAACATCCTGCCCGGCTACGACTTCATCAGCGACACCTTCGTCTCGCGCGATGGCGACGGCCGCGATTCGAATCCGGCCGACGAGGGCGACTGGAACCCGGTCGCCAACGAGTGCTACAGCGGCTCGCCGGTGAGCAACTCCAGCTGGCATGGCACGCATGTGGCCGGCACCATCGCCGCGGTCACCAACAACGCGGTGGGCGTGGCCGGCACCGCCTTCAACGCCAAGGTCGTACCGGTGCGTGTGCTGGGCCGCTGCGGCGGCTACACCTCCGACATCGCCGACGCCATCGTGTGGGCTTCTGGCGGCACGGTGAGCGGCGTGCCGGCGAACGCGAACCCGGCCGAGGTGATCAACATGTCGCTCGGCGGTAGCGGCACCTGTTCCACCACCTACCAGAACGCGATCAACGGCGCGGTCTCGCGTGGCACCACGGTGGTGGTGGCGGCGGGCAACTCGGCGGCGAACGTCTCCGGCTCGGTGCCGGCCAACTGCGCCAATGTCGTCGCGGTGGCCGCGACGACCTCGGCCGGCGCCAAGGCCAGCTTCTCCAACTACGGCACCGGCATCGACGTTTCCGCGCCGGGGCAGAGCATCCTGTCTACGCTCAACAGTGGCACCACCACGCCGGGGACGGCGAGCTATGCGTCCTACAACGGCACCTCGATGGCGTCGCCGCATGTGGCCGGCGTGGTCGCGCTGATGCAGTCGGTGGCGCCGACCGCGCTGACGCCGGCGACGGTGGAGGCCACGCTGAAGAGCACGGCCAGTGCGTTGCCGGGTGCGTGCAGTGGCGGCTGCGGCGCCGGTATCGTCAATGCCAATGCCGCGGTGACGGCGGCCAAGGGCGGTGGTGGGGGTGGCGGTGGTGGCACCACGCTGACCAGTGGCGTGCCGGTGAGCGGGTTGTCGGCGAGCACCGGCAGTTCGCTGAACTACACCATCGCCGTGCCGGCCGGGCGCAGCACGTTGACGGTGAAGATCGCCGGCGGCAGCGGTGATGCGGACCTGTATGTGCGTTTCGGCAGCGCGCCGACCGACACCACCTACGCGTGCCGGCCGTACCTGAGCGGGAACACCGAGACCTGCACGATCAGCGCGCCGTCGACCGGGACGTACTACATCCGGGTCAAGGCGTACTCGACGTTCTCGGGCGTGACGTTGACGGCGACGTATTGATCGCCGGGGAGCGGGGCCGCGCGGGCGGCTCCGCTTCTCTATGTATGTAGGAGCGGCTTCAG
>DJAN01000188.1 GCA_002429615.1 Lysobacteraceae bacterium UBA6001 | reverse complement strand
AGCAGCACCGGCGCGCCGTCGCCGTCCACGCGCGCCCGTTGGCGCGAGGCCTGCAACGCCATCAGGGCCAGCAGGCCATGCACTTCCGGATCCCGCGGCGCCAGCCGCGCCAGCACCCGGCACAGCCGCAACGCCTCCTCGCACAGGGCCGGGCGCATCAGGTCGTCGCCCGCGGTGGCGGCATAGCCTTCGTTGAAGATCAGGTACAGCACCTCCAGCACCGAACCCAGTCGCGCATCGCGTTCCTCGCCGCGCGGCACCTCGAACGGCACCTGGCGTTCGCTGAGCGTGCGCTTGGCGCGCACGATGCGCTGCGCCACCGTCGCCTCTGGCACCAGGAACGCACGGGCGATCTCGTCGGTGGCCAGGCCGCCGAGCATGCGCAAGGTCAGCGCCACGCGCGCGTCGGTGCCCAGCAGCGGATGGCAGGCGACGAACATCAGCCGCAGCAGGTCGTCGCCGATGTCGTCGTCCGGATCCACGGCCTGCGCCGCCTGCACCGCCTGCTGCTCGCGCTCGATCTCGTAACCCACCGCATCGCGCTTGCGCCGCTGCAGTTGGGCATGGCGCAGGCGGTCGATGGCCCGGTTGCGCGCGGTGGTCATCAGCCACGCCCCGGGGTTGTCGGGAATGCCGTCCGTAGGCCAGCGCTCCAGTGCGGCGAGCAGCGCGTCCTGGGCCAGTTCCTCGGCCAGGCCCACGTCGCGGACCTGGCGGGCGAGGGCGGCGATGATCTTCGCCGCCTCCATGCGCCAGACCGCATTGAGCGTGGAATGGACGTCGCGGGGTTCCATGGCCGGCGATCAGACCATCGCCGGCACGGGAGGGCAAGCTGCGGCGCACCCATGGCCGCGCGTCCAGGTCATGCCGGCGGCGGTTCGCCGCTGGCGTGGAAGACTTCCCAGATATGACCATCCGGGTCCTGGAAGCCGTGCTGGTACATGAACCCGTAATCCTTCGGGTCGCCGGAGACCACGCCGCCGGCCTCGGCGGCGCGCGCCACCAGTGTGTCCACCTCCGCGCGGCTGTCCACCGCCAGCGCGGTGATCACCTCGGCGGCCTTGCCGGTATCGCAGATCTGCTTGGTCATGAAGCCCTCGAAGAAGGGTTTGACCAGCAGCATCGCGAAGATGTTGTCGCCAAGGATGAGGCAGGTGGCGTTCTCGTCGGTGTACTTGGGATCGAACGAGAAACCGAGCGCGCTGAAGAAGTCCACCGCGCGCGGCAGCGACTCGACCGGCAGGTTGACGAAGATCTGCTTGACCATGCGTGTCGTCTCCGGGCTCACGGCTGCTTGTAGATGCCGTTGATCAGCCACGGCGTGCCGAAGCGGTCGATGGTCATGCCGAAGCGCTCGGCCCAGAACGTTTCGGCCATCGGCATCTGCACGGTGCCGCCCTCGGCCAGCGCCTGGAACACGCGCTCGGCCTCGGCGTTGTCGTCGCAGTTCACCGCCACCGAGATGCCGCCGGGCTTCTTCTCCATGCCGGGCGGCATGTCCGAGCCCATCAGGAACGCCTCCTGACCGTGGGCGAGGGTGACGTGCATGATGCGGTCGGCGGCGGCGGAGAGGTCGCCGCAACCTTCCGGCGGCGGGGGCGCATCGGCGGGCGGTGGCGGCGCTTCGCCATAGGTCATCTGGAAGGTCTCGCCGCCGAAGATCTGCTTGTAGCGCTCAAAGGCCTGGCGGCAGTCGCCATTGAAGCTGAGGTAGGGCGTGGTTTTCATCGGGTGTTTCCTCCGGGTCAGGGCTGGCGGTCGATGCGGGCGCGCAGATGGTCTTCCTGGGCACGCAATTCGGGAGTGAAGGCGTCGCCGAAGTCGTCGGCCTCGAATACCGGCCGCAGCTCGACCTCGAACGCCTCGTGATCGGGGTTGGGAATGCGCCGGGCCCATTCGATGGCCTCGGCGAAGGAACGCACCTGCAGCAGCCAGAAGCCGGCGACGAGCTCCTTCGTTTCGGCAAACGGCCCATCCGCCACCTGCGGGACAGCGCCGCCGAAGCGGACCCGCGCGCCGCGCGCGCTGGGGTGCAGGCCTTCGCCGGCCAGCAGCACGCCGGCATCGACGAGCTGTTCGTTGTAGGCGCCCATGGCCGCCAATACGGCCTCGCCGGGCAGCTGCCCGGCCTCGGAGGCCGGGGTGGCCTTCATGATCATCATCACGCGCATGTCGCATCCTTCGGGGGATGGCCGGGTTCATCCCGGCTGCTTGTACAGACGACGGACGAGGATGCGCGGGATCGACAGGGCGGCGCGACGGATTTTCGGCATCCGCTAGCCCAAACAAGGAACGGGGCCGCAAGCGGCCCCGTTCGTCTCAATGCTGCGGCTTCGCCACCGCGGCGGAAGCGGCACGCTTGGCCGCCTTCTTCTCGCGCCGTCGCGCCCGCCAGCTTTTCCAGTGGTCGGCCAGGCAGGAGAAGATCACGTACAGCGCCGGCGTGCTGAGCAGGGTCAGGCTCTGCGAGATCAGCAGGCCGCCGATCATCGCGATACCCAGCGGACGCCGCAGCTCCGAGCCTTCGCCCAGGCCGATCGCCAGCGGCAGCGCGGCCAGGATCGCCACCATCGTGGTCATCATGATCGGGCGGAAACGCACCACCGACGCCTCGCGCGCGGCTTCGCGCGGCGACTTGCCGTGCTCGCGCTGCGCGACCAGCGCGAAGTCGATCATCATGATCGCGTTCTTCTTCACGATGCCGATCAGCAGCACCAGCGCGATCATCGAGATCACCGACAGCTCGGTGTTGGTCACGAATAGCGCCAGCAGCGCGCCCATGCCCGCCGCCGGCAGCGTGGAGAGGATCGTCACCGGGTGGATCAGGCTCTCGTAGAGCATGCCCAGCACGATGTACACGGTCACGATGGCCGCCAGCAGCAGCACGATCATCGAGGTCGGGTTGAGCTGTACGTTGAAGCCGCCGCCATCGCTGATGCGGATGCCGTCGGGCATGCGCAGGCCCTTCACCGCCGCCTCGATGATCGCGTCCGCCTCGCCGGTACTGACATCTGGAGCGAGGTTGTAGCTCAGGTCCATCGTGGTGTACTGGTTGTCGTGCGTGATCTGCGGCGGTGCCAGCCCCGGCACCTGGTAGGCCACCGCGGTGATCGGCACCATCTGCCCGGCGCTGTTCGGCACGTAGACCTGATCCAGGGCCGCCGGAGTGGCGGTCTGCGACGGCAGGGCATTGACCACGACGCTGTACTGGTTGAGGTCCGAGTAGATCGTCGAGATCGAGCGCTGGCCAAACGCGCCATACAGCGCGCCGTCGATCGCACCGATGGAAATGCCCATGCGCGCGGCCTTGGCGCGGTCGATCACGATGTTCTGGCGCAGGCCGGCGGTGTCCACGTCGGTGCCGACGTCGCGCAGCTTCGGGTTCTGCTTCAGCACCGCCTGCAGTTTCGGCAGCCATTCCTGCAGCTGCCCCAGGTCGTTGCCCTGCAGCGAGACCTTGTACTGCGCGCCCTGGCTGGTGCCGCCACCGCCATCGCTGGGCAGGTCCTGGATCGCGCGCAGGCGCAGTTCCAGGTCCGGGTAGCGGTCGGCCTTGGCGCTCAAGCGTGCGAGCACCTGGTCGGTGGTCTCGCGGCGGCCCTCGTCGCGGGTCTTCAGCTCGATGTTGAAGGAGGCACTGGACCCCTGGCGGCTGGAACCCAGCCGCGCGCCGACGATCTTCACCGCCGGGTCGGCCATCAGCATGTCGGTGATGCGGCGCTGGCGCTCGATCATGTCATTGAACGAGACCGTGGCGCTGGAACTGGCGCGGCCCCAGATCAGGCCGGTGTCCTGCGGCGGGAAGTTGCCCTTCTTGACCGCGCCGGCCAGGAAGATGGTGGCGGCGATCAGCAGCAGCGGGGTGATCGACAGCAGCAGCGCGTGCCGCAGCGAGAAGTCCAGCGCCTTGGTGTAGAGGCGCAGGCTGCCTTCGTGCATGCGCTCCAGGAACGCGCCGAGGCGGCCCGGGTTCTCCGGTTCGGCATGGCCGGACAGGAAACGGCTGCACAGTGCCGGGGTCAGGGTCAGCGAGACCAGCATCGACACCACGATCGCCGCCACCAGGGTCACGGTGAACTCGCGGAAGAACGCGCCGATCATGCCGCTGGCGAACAGCAGCGGGATGAACACCGCGACCAGCGAGGCGGTGATCGAGACGATGGTGAAGCCGATCTCGCGTGCGCCCGCCAGCGCCGCATCCATCCGCGACATGCCCTCGTCGAGGTGGCGCATGATGTTCTCGATCACCACGATGGCGTCGTCCACCACGAAGCCGATCGCGATCACCAGCGCCAGCAGGCTCAGGTTGTTGAGGGTGAAGCCGAGCACGTACATCACCAGCGCCGAACCGGCCAGCGACAGCGGCACGGTCACCGCGGCGATCAGCGTCGGCGCCAGCCGGCGCAGGAACAGCGCCATCGTCAACACCACCATCGCCAGCGAGATCAGCAGGGTGATCTGCACTTCGGCCAGCGAGGCGCGGATGGTCGGGGTGCGGTCGAAGTACGCGGTCATCTGCGTACCCGGGTGCAGGTAGGTGTGCAGTTCCGGGATCGCCGCCTTCACCCGGTCCACGGTCTCGACGATGTTGGCGCCGGCGCGGGTGAACACATACATCACCACCGCCGGCTTGCCGCCGAACCAGGCCGCCTGGTAGGCGTCCTGCTGGCCGTCATAGACGTTGGCGACGTCGGCCAGGCGGATCACCCGGCCGTTGGACTGGGTGGCGATGGCGAGCTGGGCGAAGTCGGCGGCCTTGGACACCGAGTCGTTGGCGATGATCGCCATCGTGGTCTTGCCATCGGACAGGAAGCCGGTCGGCGAGGTCACGTTGGCGGCGCGTACCGCGTTGCGCAGGTCGTCCGGGGTCAGGCCCAGCGCGTTGAGCGCGCGCATGTCCACGTCCACGCGCACCGCGGGCGTGGAGGCGCCGGCGATGTCCACCGAGGCCACGCCGTTGATCTGGCGCAGGCGCTGCGCGAGCAGCGAGTCGGCGACGTTGTAGAGCTCGTCGGCGGACTGCGTCTGCGAGGTCAGCGCGATGGCGATGACCGGATCGTCGTTCGGGTTGGCCTTCTGGTACATCGGCGTGCCCAGGCCCGAGGGCAGGTCCGCCTGCGCGGCGTTGATCGCGGTCTGCACGTCCTGCGCGGCCGAATCGATGTCCACGTTGCTCTGGAAGATCATGAACACCATGCTGCTGTTCTCCGAACTGGAGGAGCGCATGCGGTCGATGCCCGGCACCTGGCCGAGGTGGCGTTCCAGCGGCGCGGTGACCGTGGAGGCCATGGTGCTGGCGTCGGTGCCGGACTGGGTGGCGTGGACGAAGATCACCGGGATCTGGATGTTCGGCAGTGCCGCCACGCCGAGGCGCAGGTAGCACATCAGGCCGATCACAAACAGGCCGCAGGCCAGCAGCGTGGTACCGATGGGTCGCTTGATGAAGGGGGCGGAGAGATTCATGGGCGCCGCTCCATTGCCTGCGTCTTCATGCCTGCTCCGTCGCCGGCTTGCCGCCGTGCTTCGCGGCGCGCTGCTCGCGCCACGCATGCAGGCGCTCGGACAGGCGCTCCATGTACAGATAGATTACCGGCGTGGTGTACAGCGTCACCAGCTGCGACAGCAGCAGGCCACCGACGATGGAGATGCCCAGCGGACGGCGCAGCTCCGAGCCGATGCCGGTGCCCAGCGCCAGCGGCAGCGCGCCGAGCATCGCCGCGGCGGTGGTCATCATGATCGGACGGAAGCGCAGCAGGCAGGCGCGACGGATCGCGTCGTGCGCGCTGGCACCGGCGCGGCGCGCCTCGATGGCGAAGTCGATCATCATGATCGCGTTCTTCTTCACGATGCCGATCAGCAGCACGATGCCGACGATGCCGTCCACCGACAGGCTCAGCCCGCACATCATCAGCGCCAGCAGCGCGCCGACACCGGCCGGCGGCAGCGTGGAGATGATGGTCAGCGGGTGGATGTAGCTCTCGTACAGCACGCCCAGCACGATGTAGATCAGCACGATCGAGGCCAGCAGCAGCCACACCACGTCGGTCTGGCTGCCGGTGAACTCGGCGGCCTTGCCGATGAACTGCTGGTGCACCTGCGAGGGCACCTGCATCTCCCCGGCGGTGCGCTGGATGGCATCGACCGCCTGCGACAGCGAATAGCCCGGCGCCAGGTTGAAGGAGATGGTGATGGCCGGCAGCTGCTGCTGGTGGCTGACCACCAGCGGCGTGTTGGTGACCTTGGCCTCGGCCAGCGCCGACAGCGGGATGATGCTGCCCGCGCCGACGGTGATGCCTGTGTTCTGGTTGCCGATGCCGGTGGCGGTGGAGGAGTTCGACGAGCTGACCTGGCCGAAGCTGGTGGCGTTGGTGCCGGTCAGCGCGCCGCTGCCGTTGCTGGCTACCGCCAGCTGGTTCATCAGCGCGGTGCTGGTGCGGAACTCCGGCGCCACTTCCAGCACCACGCGGTACTGGTTGAGCTCGGTGAAGATGGTCGAGATCTGGCGCTGGCCGAAGCTGTCGTACAGGGTGTCGTCGATGGTCTGCATCGGCACGCCCAGCATGCTGGCCTTGTCGCGGTCGATGTTGATCTCCAGCGCGCGGCCGGCGTTGGCCAGGTTGTTGTCGACGTCGGCCAGTTCGGGCAGCTGGCGCAGCGCCTCGGTCAGCTTCGACGCCCACTCCGACAGCTCGGCGCTGTCCACGCTGGACAGCGAGTACTGGTACTCGGTGGCGGCCACGCGGGTGTCCAGGGTCACGTCCTGCACCGGCTTGAGGTACAGCGCCACGCCGGGGATGCCGGCCACGGCGTGCTGCAGGCGCGGCAGGATGTCCTCCAGCGACTCGCGCTCGCCGCGCGCCTTCAGCACGATCGACAGCTGGCCCTGGTTGAGCGTCGGGTTCATCGTGCCGGCGCCGATGAAGGCCGCCACGCCGGTCACCGCCGGATCCTTGCGCAGCGCCTCGGCCACGGCCTGGGTGCGCTGCTCCATCTGCGGGAAGGCGACGTTCTGGTCGGCCTGCACCACGCCGGTGATCAGGCCGGTGTCCTGCTCGGGCAGCAGGCCCTTGGGGATGACGACGTAGAGGATCACGGTGAGCGCCACCGCGCCGATCGCCACGCCCAGGGTCAGCGGCTGGTGGGTGAGCACCCAGTCCAGGGTGCGCTCGTACAGCGCCACCGTGCGCGTCCACAGGTTGGTCTTGCCCGCTGCCGCGGCGCGCTCGTGCGCGTCCTCGCCCTCGGGCAGGGCGTCGGGCTTGAGCAGGTAGGCGCACATCATCGGGGTCAGCGTCAGCGAGACCACCATCGAGATGACCACCGCGATCGACAGCACCCAGGCGAACTCATGGAACAGGCGTCCGGTGACACCCGGCATCAGGATCAGCGGCAGGAACACCGCCACCAGCGAGACGGTGAGCGACAGCACGGTGAAGCCGATCTGGCGCGCGCCGGTCTCGGCCGCTTCCTTGCCGTCCATGCCCTGCTCGATGTAGCGCACGATGTTCTCGATCATCACGATCGCGTCGTCCACCACGAAGCCTGTCGCCACCACCAGCGCCATCAGCGAGAGGTTGTCCAGCGACATGCCGGCGAAGGCCATCACGCCGAAGGTGCCGGCCAGCGACAGCGGCACGGCGACCGAGGGGATGATCGTGGCCCACAACCGGCGCAGGAACACGAAGATCACCGCGACCACCAGGCCGATGGTCAGGATCAGGGTGAACTTCACTTCATGCACCGAGGCGCGGATGGTCTCGGTGCGGTCGGAGAACACTTCCAGGTGCACGTCGGCCGGCAGCACCGCGCTCAGCTGCGGCAGGATCGCGCGCACCTGCTCGACGGTCTGCACGATGTTGGCGCCCGGCTGGCGGCGGATCTCCAGCAGCACCGCCTGCTTGCCGTCGGCCCAGGCCGAGAGCTGGTCGTTCTCCACGCCGTCCACGACGTTGGCGACGTCGCGCAGCCGCACTGGCGCGCCGTCCTTGTAGCTGATGATGGTGTCCTTGTACTCGGCCGCATCGACCAGCTGGTCGTTGGTGCCGATGCTGTAGGACTGGGTCTTGCCGTTGAGCGAACCCTTCGGCGCCGACACGTTGGTCTGGGTCAGCGCGCTGCGCAGCGACTCCATGGTCAGGCCCATGTTCGACAGCTGCGCCGGGTTGACCTGGATGCGCACCGCCGGCCGCACGTTGCCGGCGATCGAGACCAGGCCCACGCCCTGCACCTGCGACAGGCGCTGGGCCAGGATCGAATCCGCGTAGCGGTTGATCTCGCGCAGCGGCAGCGTGTCGGAGGTGAGCTTGAGGGTGATGATCGCCGCGTCCGCCGGATTCACCCGGTTGTAGACCGGCTGGTAGGGCAGCGACGAGGGCAGGGTGGCCTGGCGGATCGCCGCCTGCACGTCCTGTGCGGCGATGTCGATGTCCCGGTCCATCGAGAACTGCAGGATGATCGTGGACAGGCCCGCCGACGAATCGGAGGTCATCATGTCCAGGCCGGAGATCTGTCCGAACTGGCGCTCCAGCGGGGTGGTGACCAGCGAGGCCATGGTCGCCGCGTTGGCGCCCGGGTACTGGGTGGTGACCACCAGGCTGGGCGCGTCGATTTCCGGCAGCGCCGACACGGGGAGCTGGCGATAGCCGAGGATGCCCAGCAGCAACAAGCCCGCCATCAGCAGCGAGGTGGCGATGGGGCGGCGGATGAAGATCGTCGAGAAGCCCACGCGGCTCTCCTGCTGAGGTTCGTTGTCGGTGGATCAGACCGGCGCCGGGGCGCCGGTGGAGGGGGACGGCGGCGCGCCGCCGTC
>DJAN01000185.1:473-8524 GCA_002429615.1 Lysobacteraceae bacterium UBA6001 | reverse complement strand
GCAGCGGCCTGCGGGGCGGCGGTCTCGCGGGCTTGCGCGCCCGCCGCGAGCAACGGCAGGGCCAGGGCCAGCGACAGCGCGAGGACGTGGTGTTGAGTCTTCATGGGAATCTCTCCGGGTTCAGAAGTGCACGGTCACGTCGAGGCCGAACGTGCGCGGGTCGTTGAAGATGCCGGTCTGGCCGAGCGCGGCGTTGTTGAGCTTGTAGAACAGGTGCTCTTCGTCCAGCAGGTTGCGCGACCACAGCGAGAAGTTCAGCGTTGCGCCCTTGTCGTCCAGCGGTACGTCCACCAGCGCGATACGCGCATTGACCACGAACGAGCTGTCGGTGAGGGTCTGGTCGTATTCGCTGGTGTAGAAGCCGTCGGACCAGTTGCCGTCGAGGTGGAACTTCAGCGCCGAGTAGTTGGCGAACGGCACCAGGTAGTCGATCGCCAGGCTGCTGGCGTGCTTCGGCGCGAGCAGCGGCTGCACGGTGACTTCCAGTCCGGCGCCGAACGGGTCGACGGCGGTGAGCGCGTCGGTGTCGGTGTAGGCGTGGTTGAAGCTCAGGGTGAGGTTGTCCACCGGCATCACGCTGAACTCCAGCTCGGCGCCGCGCGACTTGGCATCGCCCAGCGCGTTGGTGGTGACCATCGTGGTGCGGGTCTCGCCGCTGTTCGGGTCGAACGGCAGGGTGAAGTCCACCTGCTTGTGCGAGATGGTCGAATCGAACAGCGCCAGGTTCAGGCGTGCGCGGTTGTCCCAGAACTGCGACTTGAAGCCGAGCTCGTAGGCGGTCACTTCTTCCGGGTCGAACGCGGTGTAGGTGGTGGAGCGCGAGTTCGCGCCGCCGGCCTTGAAGCCGGTGCTGTACTTGGCGTACACCATCGCGTTCTGGCCGAGGTCATAGGCGATGTTGACCATCGGGTCGAAGCGGCTCCAGCTGTCGTCGAAGCTCAGGTCGGTACTGGCGCCATTGACGATGTAGAGGATGCCGTTCTTGTCGTCCTTGGTGTAGCGGCCGCCGGCGGTGAGGTGCAGCTTCTCCAGCGCGGCCGGGGTCCAGGTGGCCTGGCCGAAAATGCCGAGGCTGTCGGTCCACGCCTTGCTCGCGCGGTCGATGCGCACCGTGTCCAGGTTCAGCGGGTTGGTCGCCGGGTTGAGCGTATAGCTGTTGCCGCCCGGGCCCCACACCATCATGTTCGGCGTCTGCGCGTTGTCGCCGGCGGTCTCGTGGTAATAGAAAGCGCCGACCAGGTACTGCACCTGCGAGGTGTTGCCGATCAGCTGGAATTCCTGGCTGTACTGGTGCTGGTACACCTGCGCCAGGCTGTAGCGGCCGAACGGGGTGCCGGCACCGCCATAGGCGGAGATCGCATCGACCAGGCCCATGTCGAACTGGCCCTGTTCCAGCTCGCGGTAGGAGCTGATCGACTTCAGTTCGAGGTTGTCGTTGAGCGTCCACGACAGGTTGAGCAGGTGGCCGCTGGTGCGGCCGATGTTGTCCTGCTGCGGGCCGCCGAGGATGGCGCTGTCGCGGCGGTCCTCGCTGGCGCCGGCCTTCTGTAGCGGGCTCAGGTACGGGCCGGCCACCAGGATCTGCGTGTAATACGGGGTGGTCGCGTCGTAGGAGCGGTCAAAGGCGTACAGCGCGGAGAAGTTGTCGCTCGGCTGCCACAGTGCGCTCAGACGCGCGCCGCGCTTGTCGTAGCTGTTGAAGTCCTGCTCGCCCTGCATCGGGTTGTCGACCGTGCCGCCGCGCTTGGCCTGCACCGCGTCGATCTTGAAACTCACGTCGCCGACCTTCGGCAGGTCCAGGTGCAGCGCGCTGTTGTAGCCGCTGTAGTTCGACACGCCTGCGGTGACGCTGCCGCCGAATTCGCCGGTGGGTTGCTTGGTGACGATGCTGACCGCGCCGCCTTCGGTATTGCGGCCGAACAACGTGCCCTGCGGACCCTTCAGCACTTCGATGCGGTCCACGTCGTAGAGCATGCTGCCCAGGCCCTGCGAGCGGCCCAAGAACACGCCGTCCACGTAGATGCCCACGCCGGCGTCGCGCGCTGGCTGGTTGGCGTCGCCGGAGGCGCCGATGCCGCGGATGCCGATGTTCAGCGCCGAGCTGCGGGTCGCGAACGGGGTGACACGCAGCGAGGGAATCGAGCCATCGGCGAGGCTGCCCAGCGAGATCGCGCTGCGGTCCTTCAATGCTTCGGCATCGACCACCGAGACCGAGATCGGGGTTTCCTGCAGGTTGGTCTCGCGCTTCTGCGCGGTGACGACCACCTGGTCCAGCGCGACCACATCGCGAGCGCCGGAAGCGGCATCGTTATCGGCGGGGTTGGCTTCTTCCGCGGCCGCCATCGAGGGCAGCAGTGCGGCGATGGAGAGGGCAAGCACCTGCGGCCGCAGGGCGACACGAGCGAGAGAAAGAGGCATGGGATCCGTGGGCGGGTGGTGTGAAAGCCGGCGCAGTCTGCGCACTGCCCATGACAGGTAAATGACCGTTCATTCTCTTTACGGGTGCATTACCATCGTTCCTTGATGGACACCACAAACGGACAATGACGCCCCCAGATTCCCCCAGCGCGCGCGCCGAAGCGCAGCGCGTACGCATCCTCGACGCGGCACAGCGCTGTTTCATCGCCCATGGTTTCCATGCCGCGTCGATCAGCCAGATCGCCGCCGAGGCCGGCATCAGCCAGGGCCTGATCTATCGCTATTTCGAGAACAAGCGCGCGATGATCCTGGCGCTGATCGAGCGCCAGCTTGCCGCCGATCAGCGCTCGATCGAGCACACGCCGCTGTCGCCGGACATGGTCGACGGGCTGCTCGCCAGCTATCAGCAGTGGGCGCGTGGGGAGTCGCTCGGCGGCCACGACACCGCCATCGCCAGCGTGGCGCTGTATGCGGAGATCACCGCCGAAGCGCAGCGTGATCCGGTGGTGGCCGACGTGCTGCGCCGACACGACCAGCTGACCAGCGACAAGGTGCGCGAATGGCTGCGACAGCATGACGTCGCGCGTGGGGTGGCGATCGACGAGGCCGCACTGGGGGAGCGCACACTGCTGCTGCGGGTGGTGGTGGAGGGGCTGGCGATGCGGGCGGTGCGCGATCCCGGGCTGGCGCCGGAAACCCTGCGCGCGCTGCTGGCGCATGCCATCGCGCGCGTGCTGGGCGACTGATCGCCGGAGCCGAAGTGCCCGTCATCGGCGATGACGGGCACCCGGCGTGAGTCGACAGGTCGTCAGTACGCAGGCGTGGCAACGTTGACGTTGTCGAGCGTCCGCGCGCAGGTATAGAACGACGCCTGGTAGCTGTTGTAGATGCTGTTGCCGCGGCACAGCGCCGGTTGGGTGACCGATTGCATCGGCGTGAATGCCTGGTCCGGGGCCAGCGCGGAGATGGCGTTGTTGACCAGCTGCAGCCCCGGAGTGCGGTTGAAGGTCATGCCACTGGCCGCGCCATTCGGCGCCACGCCCTTCACCGCCTGCACATGGTTGTTGATGACGCGCAGGCCTTCGCTGTCGGTGACCCGGATGCCGGTGGCGATGAGGCCGTTGAGGCCGGCGACGAGGTTGTTCATCACCACCTGCCCGCTGGAGCTGCCCTGCAGGAAGTTGCCCATCACGTCGATACCGGTGGCGCCGTTGTAGAGCGACAGGCCGTTGGTGATGCGGTTGTTGACAGCCTGGAAGCCATCGCCGCCGCCCTGGATGCCGGCCGAGATGAACTGGTTGACGCGGTTGTTGCGCACCGCGTTGTCGACGCCGTCGAACGGCGTGCGTACGCCGATGTCGAAGCCGTTGAGGCTGCAGTTCTGCACGGTGCTGCGGCTCACGCCCATGTCCAGGTAGACACCGGTGGTGCCGTTGCGGTCCGTGCCCGCGGCCACCGCCATGCTCCGGTTGCGGCAGTCCACGGTGACGTCGGAGGCGTATACCACCACGCCGCCGATGTAGTCGCTGGAGGTGAGGTCCTTGCGCAGGCAGTAGGTGCCGGGTGCGCTGATCGTATAGGGCAGGGTGTCGATGTACGCGCTGCAGGATGGCGCCACATCCGTGGCCGCGACGTCCGTGGCGCGGGCAGGCAGGGCATTGAACGAGAAGATGGCGGCAAGGCTGGCACAGGCAATGATGGAACGCATGACTTCCTCTGTCTGGGTGGAATGGTGGTGTTGCGTTACCGCGGGGGCGCACCGGTCCGGTACGGGGTCGCGCCCGCGCACTATTCCAGCTCGACGCGACGCTGGGAATCGGACAGGCCGCCGGTTGTGATTGGCGTCACCACGGGGTGTCGGCCGGGCACGTGGCGGCGTTGAATTTATCGCTAAACCTCCGCAGCATGGACGCATGCCACATCGTCCGCGCCAACGCCCAGGTATCGCCACGCTGCGAAGCGTGGCCGAACGCGCGGGCGTCTCGACGATGACGGTCTCCAACGTCATCAACGGCACCGGCAAGGTGGGCCAGGCCACGCGCCTGCGTGTGCGCGAGGCGGTGCGCGCGACCGGCTACGTGCCCAACCTGGCCGCGCGCCGTCTGGCGGGGGCGGCCGGCACCCGGCTGGGACTGATCTTCCCCGACGGACGCACGCCGTTCCTCAGCGAGGTGCTGCTGGCGACGCTGGATGCGGCGAACCTGCGTGGCTCGCAACTGGTGGTGCGCGAGGGCGTGGGGCGCGAGATCGACGATGCCCGCGTGCTGCTCGAACAGGCCGTGGATGCCGGCGCCGAAGCGCTCGTGCTGGTGCCGCCCTACGCCGAGCGGTTGGCCGAGGCGGCGGTGCTCGCGCGCTTGGAGCTGCCGGCGGTCGCCTTCGCCGCCGCTGGTCCAATGCCCGGCATGCACAGCGTGCGCATCGATAACCGCGCCGCCGCCGATACGCTGGCCTCGCACCTCATCGAACTCGGGCATCGCGAGATCGGCTTCATCACCGGGCCGATGGACCATGCCGACAGCCTCGAACGCCTGCAGGGCTTCCGCGCGGCGATGCGCCGGCACCGGCTGCCGGTTCGCGCCGGCACGGTGGTGGCCGGTGCCTTTACCTTCGCCTCCGGCTGCGAGGCCACCGACCGCCTGCTCGCGCTGCGCCGCCGTCCCACGGCGATCATCGCCAGCAACGACGACATGGCGGTTGGCGCGCAATGGGCCGCGCAGCGGGCCGGGCTGCAGCTGCCCATCGAGCTTTCCGTGGCTGGTTTCGATGACACCGCCGCCGCGCGCCGCGCCTGGCCACCGCTCACCGTGATCCGCCAGCCGATCACCGAGATGGCCACGATCGCCCTCGACCTGCTGATGGCCGCGCTCTGCGCGCCCGAACCGCCTTTGCCGCGCGACGTGGTGGTGCCGCACGAACTCATCGTGCGCGCCTCCACCTGCGCGCCTGCCTGATATGCCCGCCCCAGGATTCCCATGACCTCATCCAGCACCCCGCGCGCCGAACAGCACGCCACCCGCGCCGCTTTCTTCATGCCCGGCTTCGCCGTCTCCGTGTGGGCGCCGATCGTGCCGTTCGCCAAGTCGCGCGCGGGGCTGGACGAGGCCATGCTCGGCCTGGTGCTGCTGTGTTTGGGCGCGGGCTCGTTGCTGGCGATGCCGGCGGCCGGTGCGCTGGCCGCACGGCAGGGTTGCCGCAAGGTGATGCTCGGCGCACTGGTGGTGATGTGCGCGACCCTGCCGCTGCTCGCGCTGGCCGGCTCGCCGCTGTGGCTGGGCGCCACGCTGTTCCTGTTCGGGGCCGGCGTCGGTGCGATGGACTGCGCGATGAACCTGCAGGCGGTGGCGGTGGAGCGCGCGTCGGGGCGCGCGATGATGTCCGGCTTCCATGCCTTCTACAGCATCGGCGGCTTCTGCGGCGCGGCGGTGATGACCGCGCTGCTGGCGGTGGCGGTGCCGCCGTTGTGGGCGGCGGGTGGCGCGGTGGTCGCGTTGTGCGTGCTGGCGGTGTTCTCCGTGCCGCATTGGCACCGCGAGCGCATCGACCACGAGGGTCCGCTGCTGGCATGGCCGCATGGCTTCGTGCTGTTCCTGGGCGTGCTGGCGTTCGTGGTGTTCCTGGCCGAAGGCTCGATGCTGGACTGGAGCGCGGTGTTCCTCAGCGAGGTGCGCAGGGTCGAGCCGTCGCGCGCGGGCGCCGGCTACGTGGTGTTCGCGCTGAGCATGACGCTGGCACGCCTGCTGGGCGACGGGGTGGTGCAGCGCCTGGGCCGCCAGCGCGCGGTGCTGGCCGGCGGCCTGCTCGCCAGCGTGGGCTTCGCGCTGGTGACCTTGGTACCGGCGTGGTGGCTGGCGCTGTGCGGCTACGCGCTGGTCGGTATCGGCTGCGCCAACATCGTGCCGGTGCTGTTCTCGCTGGCGGGCAACCAGCGGGCGATGCCGGAAACCATCGCCGTGCCGGCGATGAGCACGCTCGGGTATGCCGGCGTGCTCGCCGGGCCGGCGCTGATCGGCTTCCTTGCCCACGCGTCCAGCCTGGTGTTCGCGTTCCTGTGCGTGGCGGTGGCGCTGCTCGGCGTGGCCGCGTCTTCGCGCTGGCTGCGGGTCTAGGCCGGGAAGTCGGTCGAGACGCTGAGCGCGCGCCAGCGTTGCAGTTCCTCCAGGCGTTTCGTGTCGGCGGCCGCTATCGCCTGCACCGCGTCGCTGCCCAGCGCGATGCGCAGCGGCGGCTGCGGCATCGCCGCCAGTGCCAGGATCGCCTGCGCCGCGCGTGCCGGGTCGCCGGGCTGGCGGCCATCGTAGTCACGCTGGCGGCGTGCCGTCGCGCCGACCACCGCGTCGTACTCGGTGCGCCCCTCGCGCAGTTCGGTGGACGCGCCGGCGAAGTCGGTGCGGAAGCCACCCGGCTCGACGATCGTGACGTGCACGCCGATCAATGCCATCTCCAGCGCGAGCGATTCGGAAAATCCCTCCACGCCCCACTTGGCGGCCGAGTAGGGTGCGCGGCCCGGCGCGCCGATGCGCCCGCCGACCGACGACAGCTGCACGATGTGGCCACTGCGCTGCGCGCGCATCAGCGGGATCACCGCCTTGGTCATGATGATCGTGCCGAACAGGTTGGTCTCGATCTGGCGGCGGAAGTCGGCCAGCGGCGTGTCCTCCACCGAATCGACGTTGCCGTAGCCGGCATTGTTGACCAGCACATCGATGCCGCCGAACGCCTCGGTCGCCGCCTGCACCGCGCGCTGCGCGGCCGCCTCGTCGGTGACGTCCAGCGCCACGACGCGCACCGCATCGCCATGGCGTTCGGCCAGGTCGGCCAGCTGCGCCGGGTCACGCGCGGTGGCGACGAGGCGATGCCCGGCCTGCAGCACGGCCTCGGCCAAGGCGCGGCCCAGGCCGCGGGAACTGCCGGTGATGAACCATCTCGTTGACATGGCGTTTCTCCGTTGGGGATCAGGGTGCGCGCTTGGCAGGCGCATCATCGCGCCGGGCCGCCAGCAGCTGGCGGATTTTCGCTTCGGTCTGCGCGTAGCCGCCTTCGCCGAAGTGCTGGTAAACGATGCGGCCCTCCGCATCGATGAGGTACAGCGCCGGCCAGTACTGGTTGCCGTAGGCGTTCCAGGTGCGGTAGTCGTTGTCCTGCGCCACCGGGTAGGTGATGCCGAAGCGCTGCACCGCGGCCTGCAGGTTCCGGGTCTGCTTCTCATAGGCGTATTCGGGGGTGTGCACGCCCACCACCACCAGGCCCTGGTCGTGGTAGTCGGCATGCCACTGCTTCACATGCGGCAGCACGTGGATGCAGTTGATGCACGAGTAGGTCCAGAACTCCACCAGCACCACCTTGCCGCGCAGCTGCGGCAGCGACAGCGGCGGCGAGTTGATCCAGTCGCCGATGCCCTGGAAATCCGGCGCCATCGGCGCGGGCGTGGTGTGGCTGGGTTCGACCGGGTCGGCCTGCACCTGCGGCGAGCAGGCGCTGGCGAATACACAGGCGGCCAGCAGGGTGAGGGCGGGAACGAGCTTGCGCATGATCAGAGTCCTTGCGAGAGGGAGGGGAGCCATTGCGTCGCCCAGGCCGACACGAACACGTCGTACTGGAACAGCTGCAGCAGCGCCACGCCCAGGGCGAGC
>DJAN01000185.1:0-197 GCA_002429615.1 Lysobacteraceae bacterium UBA6001 | reverse complement strand
AGCGCCACGCCCAGGGCGAGCGCGCCGAAGCCGCGGCGAAATAGCGTGGTATGGCGTTGCAGCATGGACAGGCGCGTATCCACCCACTGGCCGCCATAGGCGATGAGCAGCATCGGCAGGCCCGCGCCGACGGCGTACAGGCCGAGCAGCGCGGTGGCCTTGCCCTGCGCCTGCGCGCTGGCGGCCAGCGCCAGCAC
>DJAN01000184.1:417-25508 GCA_002429615.1 Lysobacteraceae bacterium UBA6001 | reverse complement strand
GAACCGCTCTTCCGATCTCCGCCGCCGGCTCGCTCGTCGCCGCCGGTGTAGTGCCAGTGCCCGGCGCATCCGGCATGCGCGTATCGGCATCCGGCAGCACCGGCCCGACCGCCAGTCGCTGCCCACCTTCGCCGAGCAGGGCCTCCTCGGCATCGTGGGTCATCACCACGATGCTGATGCGGCGGTTGATCGGGTTTTCCGGATTGGCCTTGTCGAACAGCACCGAAGACGCCAGCCCGACCACGCGGCTCACCTTGTCTTCGGCCATGCCGCCTTCGATCAGGGCCCGGCGCGCGGCGTTGGCACGGTCGGCGCTCAGCTCCCAGTTCCCGTAACCGCGCGTGTTGCTGTACGCGGTGATGTCGGTGTGGCCGGTGATGCTGATGTGGTTCGGCACCTGGTTGATGAACTGCGCCAGCTCGTGAAGGATGCCGCCGGTGTAGTCCTTCAGCCGCGCGCTGCCCATGTCGAACATCGGCCGGTTCTGCTTGTCCACGATCTGGATGCGCAGGCCGTCGGGGGTGAGGTCCAGCAGCAGCTGGTCCTTGAACGGCTCCAGCGCCTGGCTCTTGCTGATGGCCTCGGTCAGCTCCTGCATCAACGATTCGAGCTGCGCCTTCTCCTGCGCCTTGCGCTCCTCGTCGGTCGGACCGGAGGCCTTCTTGTTGAACGGGTCCGGCCCCTGGCCCTTGGGAATCTCCATGGTGCCGCCGAGCTTGATCATCGAATTGCTGGCGCCGCCCGGGCCGTTCATGCCGGGGGCCGGCGCCGGGCTCTTGCCCTGCAGCGGGCTCGGATTGCGGAAGTACTCCGACACCGCTTCGCGCTGCTTGGTGGTGGTCGCGCCGACCAGCCACATCACCAGGAAGAAGGCCATCATCGCGGTCACGAAGTCGGCATAGGCCACCTTCCAGGCACCGCCATGGTGGGCGGCGGCCTGGACCTTCTTGACCCGCCGCATGATGACGGTGGATTTCTCCGGCATGGTCGCGGGCCCCTTACTTGATGCTCTTCAGGTGGGCCTCGAACTCCGAGAAGCCCGGGCGCACGTTGGACGGCAGCGTCTTGCGGGCGAATTCCAGGGCGATCTTCGGGTTGTAGCCGCGCAGGCAGGCGAGCAGGGCGGTCTTGACCGACTCGTAGATGCGCGCGTCCTGCTCGGCACGCGCTTCCACCGCCGCCGCGATCGGGCCGATGAAGCCGTAGGCCAGCAGGATGCCGAGGAAGGTGCCGACCAGCGCACCGGCGACGTGCGCGCCGACTTCGGCGATATCGCCGCCGATCGCGCCCATGGTGATGACGATGCCCAGCACCGCGGCGACGATGCCGAAGCCCGGCAGGCCGTCGGCGACCTTGGTCAGCGCGTGTGCCGGCGCCATGACTTCGTGATGGTGCTTCTCCAGCTCCAGCTCCAGCAGCGGTTCAAGCTCATGCGGCTCGATGTTGCTGCCGATCATCAGGCGCAGGCAGTCGGTGATGAAGTCGATCAGGTGGTGATCGGACAGCACCTTGGGATAGTTGGCGAACAGCGCGCTTTCCTGCGGCCGCTCGACGTGGTCCTCCAGCGCCATGAAGCCTTCGCGGCGGGCCTTGTTGAGCAGTTCGTAGATCAGGCTGAGTACGTCCAGGTAGTCCTGGTTCTTGTACTTGGGGCCCTTGAACACCGCGGGCACCGCGGCCAGCGTGGCCTTGACGGTCTTGGCCGGCGTGCCGACCAGGAAGGCGCCGAGCGCCGCGCCGCCGATGATGACCAGCTCGAACGGCTGCCAGAGCGCGGCCAGCTTGCCATGGGCGCCGACGTAGCCGCCCAGCACGCTGAGGACGACGATGATGAGACCTACGATGATGAGCATAGCGGCAGGGGGGCGGACGGATATCACAGTTTTCGGCCCCCCGGCCGATTTCTGAAGGTCGATCTGCCGGATCGGCTGGCCCCGCCGGCCTGCCTGCGTCAGTTCCCGGCCGTGGCGGCCCGGATGCAGTGCCGGGGTTTGCCGCTGGCGAGCGTAAGTGTTGATTCCCCTTGGTGTTCCCAGAACTCGTTGCCGGCCGCATCGGCGTAGCGCGCGCCGGAGCCCGAGACCGCGGCGGGCAGGGTCAGTTCGCTGCTGCCAATGCGCAGGCGGACGTCGTGGCGGGTGTTGTCGTAGTTCGCGGTCACCGGATGGCCGTCACAGTTCCAGTGGGCCGTGACGGCATCGGGAGCGGCCGCGGCAATCCCCGGCTGCGCGGCCCCGGCCGCGCCAGCGTCGTCGCCGGAAGGCGGCGGCGTCTGGGCGATGGGCGGTGCCGACACGGCGGCATCCCGGGCCGGCTTGTCGCAGCCGACCAGGACCAGCAGCGCCACTACCAGCGGCAATGTGGCGGGAAGCACGGCTGGCACATCGATGAGGCGCATACGCATCGGGCGTCTCCCGGGAGAACCCGACCGACGCTAGCGCCGTGGCCGACGCGGCGCCGTGAATATCCGCCGCGTCAGGCCGTGCCGGCTTCGGCGCCCCCGCGATGCAGGGGATTGGGCAGCGCCTGGCCCTGCTCGGTGAATGCCAGCGACACCGAGTTGAGGCAGTGGCGTTCGCCGGTCGGCGGCGGGCCATCCGGGAACACGTGGCCGAGATGGCTGCCGCAACGGGCGCAGGTGATCTCGGTGCGAATCATGCCGTGGCTGGTATCGCGGATTTCAGCGACGTGCGCCGGGTCATAGGGCGCGAAGAAGCTCGGCCAGCCGGTGCCTGAGTCGAATTTGGCGCTTGAGCGGAACAGCGGCAGCCCGCACAGCCGGCAGGTGTAGACGCCTTCGAGCTTGTTGTCGAGGAACACGCCGCAGAACGGCGCTTCGGTGCCGTGATGCAGCAGTACGCGCTTTTCCTCCTCGCTGAGACCGGCGATCAAGGCATCGCGCTGCGCGGCGGAAGGAGGCGTGAGATCGAAATCACTCATGGCGGTACGTTCCGTGGAGGCGGCGGGAGCGCCGGTTCGTCGGTGGTAATGTGGGCGCCTTGGCCATGTTCAAGGAATCCGCCATGCACAGGACGTTCTGGCTGGCCTGCCTGCCGGCACTGCTGGCGATCCCGGCCTTCGCCCGCGAGGAGACGCCCCCCATGCACCACGCCACCGGTAGCTTCGAAGTCAAACTGCAACCGCAGGCCGCGCGGGAGGATGCCGGTCTGGGGCGCATGTCGCTGGACAAGGTCTTCAGTGGCGACCTGAGCGCCACTTCGCGCGGCGAGATGCTGGCCGCGCGCACGCCGCAGGAAGGATCGGCGGCCTATGTCGCCATCGAGACGGTGCAGGGCACGCTGGCCGGGCATGCGGGCAGCTTCGTGCTCGCGCATCGCGGCCTGCTCGATCGTGGCGCGCAGACCCAGGCCATCAGCGTGGTGCCGGATTCGGGCACCGGCGCGCTGGCCGGCCTGCGTGGCGAGATGAAGATCCGCATCGAGGGCGGCAGGCACTACTACGATTTCGACTACACCCTGCCGGCCGAGTAAGCCGTCGATCTGTTCCCGCACGGAGGAAGCATGCCGAACCAGAAGCCGTTGGTGGTGGCGATTTCGTTGTTGTGCCTGGCCACAAGCCTGCCGGTCCTTGCGCAGGTAAGCGACCCGACCCAGACCCGCTCGACGACGCGTGTCGTCTCGCCGCCACCGCCACCGCCGCCGCGGCAGGTCGACACGCCACGTCCAACGCCACCAGCGGCGATGCCCACCCGCCTGGGTCAGCGCGAGCAGCCCGCGCCGATCCAGGCACCCGCGCAGCGCCAGCCCAAGCGCGATGACGACGAGGGCGCACGCCGGATCGGCGCGGAGAAGGCGAAGGTCTACGACCGCAATGGTCGTGAACTTTCCGGCATGGAGCAGGCGGGCCCGGATCGCGTCCGCGACACGCGCACCGGCAAGTACTACAACACCGTGCCGATGGGCGACGGCCAGCGCATCAAGCCATGAGTGCTGAACCGCTCATGTGCCGCGTGCGCATGAACGGTTCAATTCGTTGTCGTGCAGTCAGCTCGATCAACTCCGCAATCACCGGCATTTCTCGCCTGATTAACCGCTTTGGGGCGACTGTGGACGCGTACCGCAGCGCATTCGTAGCGGTGCATCCCCAATCAATAGAGAGTGCAGTCATGGGTAACCAGAATCAGCAGAACCAGCGCGGTCAGCAGGGTCAGCAGGGTGGTATGCAGCAGGACCAGCACGGCCGGCAGCCGGGTCAGCAGGGGCAGCAGCAGTGGGATCAGGACCAGCAGCGCGGCAAGCAGGACCAGAAGCAGGACCAGCAGCGCGGCAACCAGAAAGACCAGCAGCGCTGATTCCCATCGCTGACACGACAGACGGCGCGCCTTGGGCGCGCCGTTTTTGTTTGCACGTCAGTCGGGAATGGGCAGCGCCAGCGTCTCCTTGACCTCTTCCATCACGATGTAGCTCTTCGATTCGCGCACATGCGGCAGGGTCAGCAGCGTGCTGCCCAGCAGCTTGCGGTAGGACGCCATCTCGTTGATGCGCGCCTTGAGCAGGTAGTCGAAATCGCCCGATACCAGGTGGCACTCCAGCACGTTGGGCAGTTTCAACGCCGCGCGGCGGAATTCCTCGAAGATGTCGCCGGACTTGTACGCCAGGCTGATCTCGACGAAGACCAGCAGGCTGGCCTTGAGGTACTGCGGGTCCAGCCTTGCGTAATAGCCGGTGATCGCTCCGTCGCGTTCCAGCCGTCGTACGCGCTCGGTGCAGGGGGTGGTGGACAGGCCGACCCGCTCGCCCAGTTCGGTGAAGGAAATGCGCCCCTCCTGCTGGAGGATGCGCAGGATTTTGCGGTCGATCTTGTCTAGCTCGCGGCTGCGGCTGGCCATGGGGTTCGGTTTCCGGCGGGCTGTCTGGTGGAATTCACTGGATGCAGGCATCCAAACGGGATAATGCCCTAGTACGTCACGAATACAATGCGCCGGATTGGCTGCCTGCCACCTTCGTGGCAGGGAAATGACCGGACAGGGGCGAACATGCGGGTACTGGTGCTGGGTAGTGGGGTGATCGGCACGACCAGTGCCTGGTATCTGGCGCAGGCCGGGTTCCAGGTCACCGTGGTCGACCGCCAACCGGCGCCCGCGCTGGAAACCAGCTATGCCAACGCCGGCCAGCTCTCATTCGGCTACACCTCGCCATGGGCCGCGCCCGGCGTGCCGCTGAAGGCGGTGAAGTGGCTGTTCGAGCAGCATGCGCCGTTGTCGATCCGCCCGACCCTGGACCCGCACCAGTACGCGTGGCTCGCCCGCATGCTGCACAACTGCACCGCCGAGCGTTATGCGGTCAACAAGGCGCGCATGGTGCGCATGTCCGAGTACAGCCGTGACTGCCTGGACGCCCTGATGGCCGAGACCGGCATACAGTTCGAGGGCCGCCGCCTCGGCACCACCCAGCTGTTCCGCACCCAGGCGCAGCTGGATGCCGCCGCGCAGGACATCGCGGTGCTGGCCGAATACGGGGTGCCCTACGAAGTGCTCGATGCGCGCGGCATCGCCGAGGTCGAGCCCGGCCTGGGCGACGCCGGGGTGGCGCTGGTCGGTGCGTTGCGCCTGCCCAACGACCAGACCGGCGACTGTCGCCTGTTCACCCAGCGCCTGGCGAAGATGGCCGCCGACGCGGGCGTGGAGTTCCGCTTCGAACAGCAGATCGAGCGGCTGGTGGGCAGTGGCGGACGCATTGAAGGCGTGATGATCAACGGGCGCCTGGAAAAGGCCGACCGCTACGTGCTGGCGCTGGGCAGCTACTCGCCGCTGCTGGCCAGGCCGCTGGGCCTGAACCTGCCGGTGTATCCGCTCAAGGGCTTCTCGCTGACCCTGCCGATCGTCGATCCGGCGCGTGCGCCGACCTCGACCATCCTCGATGAGAGCTACAAGATCGCCATCACCCGTTTCGACGATCGCATCCGCATCGGCGGCATGGCCGAGGTCGCGGGCTACGATCTGTCGCTCAACCCCAAGCGGCGCGCCACCCTGGAAATGGTGGTGCGCGACCTGTATCCCGGCGGTGGCGACCTGGCCCGCGGCGAGTTCTGGACCGGCCTGCGCCCGGCCACGCCCGACGGCACGCCGGTGATCGGCGCCAGCCCGTATTCGAACCTGTTCCTCAACACCGGGCACGGCACGCTCGGCTGGACGATGGCCTGCGGCTCGGGCCGCTTCCTCGCCGACCTGATGAGCGGCCGCGCGCCGCAGATCAGCCGCGAAGGCCTGGACATCTTCCGCTACCGCCAGGCTGCCGCGCCCCGCAACACCGGAGCCGCTGCGTGCGCCCAGCCCACGCCCTGATCGACCTTGGCGCGCTGCGCCACAACTATCGTCTCGCCCGCCGCATCGCCGGCGGCAAGGCCCTGGCCGTGGTCAAGGCCGATGCCTATGGCCATGGCGCGGTGCGCTGCGCGCAGGCGCTCGACGCGGAAGCCGACGGTTTCGCGGTGGCCTGCATCGAGGAGGCGCTGGAACTGCGCCAGGCCGGCATCCGTGCGCCGATCCTGCTGCTGGAAGGCTTCTTCGACAACGAAGAGCTGGGATTGATCGCCGAGCACGACCTGTGGACGGTGGTTGCCACGCCGGCGCAGGTGCAGGCGATCGCGGCTTTCAACAGCCCGCGGCCGCTGCGCGTGTGGTTGAAGATGGACAGCGGCATGCATCGCCTCGGCCTGACGCCGGAGGATTTCCGTGCCGCGTGGCTGCGCCTGCATGGCCTGCCGCAGGTCGCCTCGATCGTGCTGATGACCCACCTGGCGCGTGCCGACGAGCTGGACAACAGCCGCACCGACGAGCAGGCGGTGGCCTTCGCGCTGGCCAGCCGCGGCATGCAGACCGAAACCAGCCTGTGCAATTCGCCTGGTCTGCTGGGCTGGCCGGCGCTGCACGGAGACTGGGCGCGCCCGGGGCTGATGCTCTACGGCGCCAATCCGTTCCCGGAGCACAACGCCTTCACCGCGCAGCTGCGGCCGGTGATGTCGTTGCGTTCGAAGATCATCGCCGTGCGCGAGCTCGGCCCCGACGAGCCGGTGGGTTATGGCGCGCGCTTCGTCACCGAGCGCCCCACCACCCGCATCGGC
This sequence comes from Lysobacteraceae bacterium UBA6001, assembly GCA_002429615.1. GTDB lineage: Bacteria > Pseudomonadota > Gammaproteobacteria > Xanthomonadales > Xanthomonadaceae > Stenotrophomonas_A. The sequence goes on along the minus strand of DJAN01000184.1, from coordinate 18,425 downwards.
GTGGTGGCGATGGGCTACGCGGATGGCTATCCGCAGTTCGCGCCGAACGGCACCCCGGTGTGGGTCGATGGGCGCGAATGCGCGCTGGCGGGGCGGGTCTCGATGGATATGCTGACGGTCGATCTGAGCGACCACCCCAGCGCGGGCGTCGGCAGCACGGTGCACCTGTGGGGCGACGCCGCGCCGGACACCTCGGCGCTGGCCACGCAGTGCGGCGTCAGCGCCTACCAGATGCTGTGCGGCGTGAAGCGGGTGCCGCGACGCTATATCGACGGCGCGTAAGGCCGTCGATTCAACGGCCGGCGGTGGCCTTGGCGTCGAACTGGCCGCGGCTCCAGTCGTCGATCATGCGCTTTTCGTAGCGCAGCGGGTCGCTGTCGGTGACGTTGATGCTGTTGGTGAGGAAGCCCGCATCGATCAGCCGCTTCTCGCCTTCCGAGACCACCTTGCCGCTGGCGTCGGTCCACACGTAGTTGAAGCGGATGCGCGGCGGGTAGATGTCCTTGACCACGCGGATGTCCTGGCCGCGCGGCCCGTGCCACGGCTCGTACTCGCCGGCACGCTTGATATCGGTGATGGTGATGGCCAGGTGATCCCCCGGCGGCAGCTGCTTGGCGGCCGAGGTGCGGAAGTAACTGGCCAGCGTGGTCACCCAGTCGCCCTGCTGGGCCTGGAAGCGGTTGCCGCTGTAGCGGATCTCGGTGAACTGGTTGGGGTCGGTCCATTGCACCGAGACCGGCCCGTCGGCGGGCAGGGCGCGCGGTGCGTTCGGATCGGTGACGTTGCGGACCCGCGCTTCGGCGGCGAACACGCCGAGCAGGCAGGTCAGCAGGACGGCGGCGCAGGTGAGGGAACGTTTCATGGCGGCGCGCTCTGGAGGGGCTTTCGTGAGCGGCAGTGTGCGCCCGCGATCACGCCATCGGCAACGGCCGCCGCCCGGCTCGCCGCCGCGGGTTGCGCCCGGTTCATGCGGGCTGGCGGCACTCGACATGCAGTTCACCGCGCTTCCGCGCGCGCTTCACGCCCTCGGCCGCAGAATCGCTGCCACTCCCCCACTTTCGCGCCCAATGAAGTCTTCCCAGACGCCATCGCACGACCTGCGCCTGCAGTTCATCGACTGGGCCAAGCAGCATGGCCACAGCCCGGAAACCGGCGCGTCGCTGTTCGTGGACATGCAGACCCGGCTGGGGCTGTCCGACGAACGGCCGGCCGAGGCGCGCGACCGTCTGTGCCGGGACCTGGCGGCGCTGGGCGAGGAGACCGACGTGGCGGTGCAGTTCCCGCCCATCTACGCCTGCACCAACACCCGCGGTGAGGAGTACCGGTATTCGCTGATGCTGGTGATCGCCGAGGACAGCGTGGAGTGGACCGGGCGGATCTGGCGGGGGCTGGATTACCAGGGCGTGCTGACCGGGCGTGGCTCGGGTCCGCGCAGCAACTACACCCACCTGGCGCGCATGGCCATCGAGCGCGAGCTCAACCTGGCCGAACCGCACTACAGCGGAGATTGAGCGGATGCGTGCGCCGGTCGCCCCCGTCGAATCCGAAGCCTGCTGGCGTGAATGCGAACAGTTGGGCGTGGCCCGCGTGCGCGTGCTGCTGGCGCGCGAGGATCTCGCCGAGCCATTTCCCGGCTGGCGCAGCGATGCCCGCGGCTGGCTCGACGCGCGTTTGGCGCGGCAGGGCATCTACGTGTTCAGGGGCGTGTTGGTGGCCATTGCCGCGCTGGCGACGTTGATCGTGTGCCTGGCCTGGTGGGGCGGGTGACCGATCACGTATCTTGCGCGCTTGACGTGCCCGCCGGTGCTTTTCACTCTATGCCCAGGCGCGGACGCGCAGGCGACGCGGGCGCATCCCGCGGGTGGGTTTCATGCGAACAGGCGATTCATTGAACAAGGCCGGCCACGTCGTCGACAGCCTCACTCCGGGCGTGGACGCGCCTATCCAGCAGGGCGTCCACCAGGAGATCTTCGAGAACGTGGACGCGGGCTTCAGCCTGGTCCAGGTGATCTTCGTCGACGGCAAGCCGGTCGACTACATCTTCCGCGAGGTCAATGCCGCCTTCGAGCGCTTCACCGGCCTGCATGACGCGGTGGGCCGCTCGATGCGCGAGATGCGGCCGCAGCACGAGGAGGAATGGTTCCAGCGCTATGGCGAGGTGGCCCGCACCGGCCGGCGCGTGCGCTTCGAACTGCAGGCACGCGCGCTGGGGCGGTGGTATTCGGTGGATGCCTTCCGCATCGGCGACGAGGCCGACCACACCGTCGCGATCCTGTTCATCGACATCACCGAGCGCAAGCGCATCGAGCGCGAGCTGGCCGAAAGCGAAGCGCGCTTCAGCGCGCTGGCCGATGGCCTGCCGATGCCGGTCTGGGTGCTCGACGTCAACGGTGTGATGCGCTTCGTCAACAGCGCCTATGGCGACTATTTCGGCCTGGATATCTCCAGTGGCGTGGTCTCGGACTGGAGCGAGCTGCTGCATCCGGAGGACCTGCCGGTATTCCAGTTCGAACTGGCCGAGGCCCTGCAGCAGCAACGGGGCATGCGCGCGCTGGTGCGCGCGCGCCGGCATGACGGGCGCTGGCGCTGGATCGAGATGAGCGCCACGCCGCGCTATTCGGCCGATGGACGCTTCATCGGCCTGGCGGGCAGCAGCCCGGACGTCACCGAGCGCCGCGAGATCGAGCTGGCGCGCGAGCAGCTACTGGAATCCGAGCGCATCGCGCGTGGCGAGGCGGAGAGCATGGCGCGGCTGAAGGACGAGTTCCTCGCCACGCTCTCGCACGAGCTGCGCACGCCGCTGACCACCATCCTGGGCTGGAGCGAGCTGCTGCTGCAGCGCGTGGGAGAGGGCGACCAGAACTACAAGGGCCTGTCGGTGATCGCCAGCAGCGCACGGGCGCAGAAGCGCCTGATCTCCGACATGCTCGACCTCAGCAGCATGCTGCTCGGCAAGGTCCAGCTGGAAGTGACGACGCTGGACCTGGTGGAGCTGCTGCGCGAGGCGATCGGCGCGCAGGATCTGGTGGCGGAGGGCAAGGACCAGACCGTGACGATCTCCGCACCGGACACGCCCTGCCTGGTGCTCGGCGATGCGACCCGGCTGCAGCAGGTGTTCTGGAACCTGCTGTCCAATGCGATCAAGTTCACCCCTGCGCACGGCAGCATCGATGTGCGGGTCACCCGCGAGGACAATCACGTCGTGGTCGCGATCCAGGACTCCGGCGACGGCATCGCCCCGGAATTCCTGCCGCACCTGTTCGGCCGCTTCCGCCAGGCCGATGGCACCACCACGCGCCGGCATGGCGGGCTGGGCCTGGGCCTGGCGATCGTGCAGCAGCTGGTGGAAATGCATGGCGGCCAGGTCAGTGCCAGCAGTGCCGGTCGTGGCTGCGGCGCCACATTCCGCGTGCGCCTGCCCGAGCGCCCGGCGCAGGCGCAGCGGCTGCGCCGCGAACTGCGGCGCCCCGCGGGCCACGAACTGGTGGTGGAAGCGCAGGCGCTGGCCGGCCTGTGCCTGCTGGCGGTCGAAGACCAGCCGGACATGCTCGAATACCTGCGTCGCCTGCTGGAGGAGCAGGGCGCCGAGGTGGTGATGGCGGGCAGTGCCACCGACGCGCTGGCGCTGCTGGATGACCGCGGCCACGAGCGCTTCGATGCGATGCTCACCGACATCGGCATGCCGGGCATGGATGGCTACGGATTGATCCGCACGCTGCGCGAGAACATGGGCCTGGACGCAAGCATGATGCCGGCCATCGCGGTGACCGCGCTGGCGCGTGCCGATGACCGCAACCGGGCGCTGGCCTCCGGCTTCCAGGAACACCTGGCCAAGCCCTACAGCGTGGCGCAGCTGGTATCGGCGGTGCGTGCGGCGCGCAAGCGCAAGCGCTGAGCGCATTGCCCTGCTTTTCACGGGCATGCGCCTAGGCTGCAGGCGTTGCTTCACGGAGTCGCGCGCATGGCCAAATACGCAAAGCATGTCTACACCGACCAGGCGCAGATCGCCGCGCTGGAAGCGTGGATACGCCAGCTGCCCGGCGAAGCGCGCGTGCAGCTGACCCTGGACGACGGCAGCCGCCTGCTCGGTACCGTGGCGGTCACGCCCACCGTGCAATCGTTCCGCGACGAGACCGAGAACGAGGGCGTGAACGGCCTGCTGCGGCTGGATGACCTGGACAGCCCGGTGCAGCAGCACCTGGTCTGGCTCGATACGATCCGCGAAGTGCGACCGCTGCCGCCGATCGAACGCTAGCGTTTCTGGCCGCGATGGCCGGCGTTTGACGTTCTTTTTACCCCGTGTCGGCCGGGCTGGGGCATCATCCGGGGCCCCACACCGCAGACCGAGGGTCTCCCTTCGATGCAATCGCGCGTGCTTTCCCTTGCCCGTCCGCTGGCGCGCTTCGCCACGCCCACCTTCGCGCTGCTGGCCCTGGCGTCCTGCGGCGACACCGCCCGCTATCCGGTGGAGGCGGGCATCGGCCCGGATCCACAGCTGCCGGCGCCGGTGGAGCGGGTGATCCCCACGGTCAAGGTGGCGCCGGTCAAGCGCTGGACCGGCGATGCCACGCCGGTGCCCGCCGATGACCTGCGGGTGGTCGCCTTCGCCCGCGACCTCGACCATCCGCGCTGGATATACGTGCTGCCCAACGGCGACGTGCTGGTGGCCGAAACCAACGCGCCGCCCCGGCCGAAAGAGGAGGAGGGTGGCATCCGCAACAAGGTGATGGGCTCGATGATGCGCAAGGCCGGCGCCGCCACCCCCAGCGCCGACCGCATCACCCTGCTGCGCGACGCCGATGGCGACGGCGTGGCGGAAATCCGCACGCAGTTCCTCAGCGGGCTGTATTCGCCGTTCGGCATGGCGCTGGTCGGCGACCGCTTCTATGTCGCCAACGCCGACGCGCTGGTCAGCTTCCCCTACAAGGCGGGCGACACGCACATCACCGCGGCGCCGAAGTTCATCGCCAACCTGCCGGGCGGCATCAACCACCATTGGACCAAGTCGCTGGTGGCCAACGCCGAGGGAACCCGCCTGTATGTCGGCGTCGGTTCCAACAGCAACGTCGCCGAGAATGGAATGGATGCCGAGCTCAACCGCGCGGCGATCCTGGAAGTCGATCCGGCCAGCGGCAGTACCCGTGTGTATGCCAGCGGCCTGCGCAATCCGGTGGGCATGGCCTGGGAGCCCGCGCACGGGTCGTTGTGGGTGGTGGTCAACGAACGCGACGAGCTCGGCAGTGACCTGGTGCCCGACTATCTCACCCAGGTGAAGGAAGGCGCGTTCTATGGCTGGCCCTACAGCTACTACGGCCAGCACGTGGACGACCGGGTGAGCCCGCAGGACCCGGCCAAGGTCGCCGCGGCGATCAAGCCGGATTACGCGCTCGGCGCGCATACCGCCTCGCTCGGCCTGGCCTTCGGCAGCAGCGAGACGCTGCCGTCGCGTTACCGTGGGGGTGCCTTCATCGGCCAGCACGGCTCCTGGAACCGCGACCCGCCCAGCGGCTACAAGGTGATCTACGTACCCTTCGCCGACGGCAAGCCGCAGGGCAAACCGCTCACGGTGCTGGACGGCTTCCTCGATGCCGATGGCAATGCCCAGGGCCGTCCGGTGGGGGTGGCCATCGATGCCAAGGGCGGGCTGCTGGTGGCCGACGACGTCGGCAACGTCCTGTGGCGGGTGACCGCCAAGGTCGCCGCGCCCGCGGCGGTCGCCTCCTCGCGCTGAGCAACCGGCCGGTTGCTCAGCGCACCGGCAGCGTGGGCGTCGCCTCGAAGCGGCGCGCATAGCCGCGCTCCTCGGCGATGCGGTCGACCTCATCGTCGGGCAGCTCCGGGGCGCCATACACCACATACGCGACGGTGCCGTCGCCGCGCGTGCCGACCTGGTGCAGCCGGTAACGGGGACGCCCGGCACCGGTGTTTTCCGGGTAATGCAGCGGCGGGGGCGCGCTGTCGAGATCCATTTCGCTGTTGTCGACCACGCCACCGATGAACAGGGCACGCATGCGATCGCTCCTACGTGTGGGGTCGCTTCACCCTACGCAGGTCTTTGTTGCCATCGCATCAATGCCGTGTCGAGACCGGGCAGGCACGGGCGCGGCGGGACAGGGGAGTAGAATGCCCCTCCCCGCATACCGCCCAACCCGATGTCCGTCGCCGCCGACGCTCCGCTGCACGCCCTGTTCCTGCCCTTCGCCCAAGGCCTGCTGCGCTGGCCTGGCGGTCCCGTACTGTTCCTGCGCGCCCGCGAGGGCTGGCCACTGCGCGAGCACGCGCAGGCCGCGCAGCTGGAATGCGTGCAGAGTTTCCGGCCTTTCGCCGAAGCGCTGGAACGTGCTGGCTACGCCGTGCAGGCGGACCTGCCCGAAGGCGATGAGCGCCGCTATGCCCTGATCCTGGTGCTGCCCCCGCGGCAGCGCGAGGAGGCGCGCGCGCTGATGGCCCAGGCCCTGGCGCGGCTTGCACCGGGTGGCGTGCTGGTGGCCTGCCAGTCCAACAACGAAGGCGCCCGCTCCGGCGAGGCCGACCTCAAGCAGCTGGCCGGGCTCGGCGGCAATCTCACCAAGCATCACTGCCGGGTGTTCTGGACGGCGCCCCAGCAGGGCACGCACGACATTGCGCTGGCACAGCGCTGGGCGGCACTGGATGCGCCACGCCGCGTGCTGGGCGGGCGCTTCATCAGTCGTCCGGGCGTGTTTGCCTGGGACCGCGCCGATCCGGCCTCGGTCCTGCTCGCCGAACAGCTGCCGGCGGATCTTGCCGGGCATGGCGCCGATCTCGGCGCGGGCTTCGGCTATCTCTCGGCCGAAGTGCTCGCCCGCTGCCCCCGCGTCACCGGGCTGGATCTGTACGAGGCCGAAGGCCGCGCATTGGCGCTGGCGCAACGCAACCTCGCGCCGCAGGCCGGCGCCGTCGCGCTGGACTACCAGTGGCGCGATGTCACCGCGGGGCTGCCGCGCAGCTACGACTTCATCGTCAGCAATCCGCCGTTCCACACGCCCGCACGCGAGGACCGGCCGGACATCGGCCAGCGTTTCATCGCCGTGGCCGCGCAGGCGCTGCGACCCGGCGGCAGGCTGTTCGTGGTCGCCAACCGGCATCTGCCCTACGAGCAGATCCTCAACGAGCGCTTCGGCGAGGTGCGCGTGGCCGCCGAGCGTGATGGCTTCAAGGCCATCGTGGCGCGCCGCGGAGGCCGCGCATGAAGCTGGTCAAGCACCTGGCCAATCTCGGCTACGGCAGCCGCAAGGACGTGACCTGGATGTTCCGCGAAGGGCGCATCACCGACGCCGAGGGCGAAGTGCTCTACGCCGATGACCAGGTCACGCACGAGCAGGTGCGTGTGGATGGCGAGCCGCTGGATCCGCCCGCCGGCTTGACCCTGCTGCTGCACAAGCCCGCCGGCTACACCTGCTCGACCAAGGACAGCGGACGGCTGATCTACGACCTGCTGCCGCCGCGCTTCCGCCTGCGTTCGCCGTTGCTGTCGCCGGTCGGGCGGCTGGATCGCGACACCAGCGGACTGCTGCTGATGACCGACGACGGTGCGCTGCTGCACCGGATCGTGTCGCCCAAATCGCGCCTGGACAAGGCCTATGAAGTGACCCTGGCGCAGGACCTGCGTGGCGATGAGGCCGCGCTGTTCGCCAGTGGCACCTTGCTGCTGGAATCGGAGGAAAAGCCGTTGCTGCCTGCGGAGATGGATGTGCTCGGACCGCGCCAGGCGCGGCTGGTGCTGCATGAGGGGCGTTACCACCAGGTGCGGCGGATGTTTGCCGCGGTGGGCAACCACGTGGCGGCGCTGCACCGCAGCCGGATCGGAGGGCTGGACCTGGGCGACCTGCCGCAGGGCCAGTGGCGCACGCTGGACGCGCAGGACCTGGCGCAGCTGTTCGGGGACCAGGCATGAACGTCCCCGCGCTGCCGTTCCTGCCGCAGGCGGTGATCTTCGACATGGATGGCCTGATGCTCGACAGCGAGCGGGCCATCACCCGCTGCCTGGCCAAGGCGGCGAACGAGCAGGGGCATTCGATCGAATCCTCGTTCTGGCTGCGCATGGTGGGCAAGGGCGATGCCGCCTGCCGCGCGATGCTGGCCGAGCGGATCGGGGCCGACGAAGGCCAGCGCCTGCTGGACCGCTGCCACGTGCTCTATGACGAGGTGGTCGAGGCGGGCGTGCCGCTGCGTCCCGGCATCGTGGCGCTGCTCGACCTGCTGGTGGCACGGCGGATTCCGCGCGCGGTGGCGACCTCGACGCGCCGCCCGCTGGCGCTGCGCAAGCTGGCCGCCGCCGATCTGCTGCGGCGCTTCGATACCGTGTGCACGAGCAGCGATGTCACCCATCCCAAGCCGGCGCCGGACATCTACCTGCTGGCGGCCGAGCGCCTGCGCGTCGCGCCGGCGCAGTGCCTGGTGCTGGAGGATTCGCCGACCGGCGTGCGGGCCGCGCTCGCCGCCGGGATGACGCCGATCCAGGTGCCCGATCTGCTCGCGCCGGACGAGGAGGTGCGCGCGCTGGGGCACCGCATCGTGAACTCGCTGGCCGATGCGCAGAAGCTGCTGGAGCTTCGGCTGCAGGCGGGCGCGTAGCGCGCGCCGCTGCCTGACCCCTCAGGCGTACTGCATCTTCCGGGTCATGCCGCCATCCACGATGAAATCCTGCGCGGTGATGAAGCCCGACAGCGCCGGTGCGAGCAGATAGACCGCCAGCTGGGCGATATCGCCCGGCACGCCGACCCGGCCCACGGGATGTTGTGCATGGTCCTGGCGTGACAGCTTGGGTTGGCGCCGTCGCGCGGGCGCGCGCCAGGCCTCGGTGGCGATCCAGCCCGGGCTGATGCTGTTGACCCGGACATGCGGTCCTTCGCTCATTGCCAAGGCATGGGTGAAGGCGACCAGGCCGCCCTTGGCCGCCGCGTAGGCTTCGCTGTGCGGCTCGGACTGCCACGCGCGGGTGGAGGCGATGTTGACGATGGCACCGCCAGCGGTCGCCGTAACGAGTGCGGGCAGTGCGTGCTTGCTGCACAGGAAGGCGCCATGCAGGCTGGACAGCCGGCGTTGCCACTGCGCCCAGTCCAGCGCCGGCAGCGGTGCCACGTGCGGGTCCGCGATGCCGGCGTTGTTGACCAGCCCATCGATCCGCCCGAAGCGGCGCAATGCCGCCGCGGTGAAGGCGGCCACGCTGCGTTCGTTGGCGACATCCAGGCGCTTGAACAAGGTGCGTTCGGGAAGCGCCCACTCGGCGATGCAGGCACGCCCGGCCGGCACATCGAGATCCCCGATCGCCACCGTGCCCCCCGCGCCCAGCACCGCCTGGGCGATGCCACGCCCGATGCCCTGCGCGCCGCCGGTGACCAGGACGACGCGACCGGCGAGCGGCTGCGCGGGCCAGGGTTCGATCGGGGGTAGCAGGGACATGGTTGGGCTGGCCTTGCGCGAGGGAACCTGCATGATCGCGCGCCGCCGTGCAGCGCGCGTGCAGGCTCAGTCGCGCAGCAGTTGCCGCCAGCCTTCGGCACCCAGCTTCTGCAAGGTGTCGAGGTTGCGCTCGACGATCACGTCCGGGTCCGGGAACGCCGCCACGGCACGCTCCACGCTGTCCTCGCGCAGCAGGTGCAGGGTGGGCCATGGAGACCGGTTGGTGAAGTTGCCCACGTCGTCCGGCGCGGCGCCGGCGAACTGGTAATCCGGGTGGAAGCTGGCCACCTGCAGGATGCCCTGCAGGTCCAGCGCTTCCACCGCGGCGTCGGCGTTGTCGAGGAAGTCGTTGTAGTCGAGGAAGTCCTCGAGCACGAACGGGTGCACGATCAGCGTCGTGTCGATCTCCTCGGCGGGCGTGTCGCGCAGGCGCAGCAGCTCCTCGGCCAGTTCCTCCAGCAGCGCCTCCGCGGTGCTGGCATCGCTGAGGACCAGGCGCACCTGCTGCTTGACGTAGACCGCCTTGGCGAACGGGCACAGGTTCAGCCCGATCACCGCGCGCTCGATCCAGCGGCGGGTGTCGCCCAGGTAGTCGGGCGACGGTGCGGACGCGTCGGTGGCAGGCAGGTCAGTCACGGAAGTTGTCGTACTGCAGCGGCAGCTCGAACTCGCTCTTGCGCAGCAGGGCGATCACTTCCTGCAGGTCGTCGCGCTTCTTGCCGGTCACGCGCAGCTTGTCGCCGTTGATCTGGGTCTCGACCTTGATCTTGGCTTCCTTGATCTTCGCGGCGATCTGCTTGGCCAGCTTCTGCTCGATGCCCTGCTTGACGGTGATCTTCTGCCGGGCGCCGGCCAGGTTGGTCTCCACGTCGCCGAACTCCAGGCAGCGCGCGTCGATCTGGCGGGCGATCAGGCGCGCACGCAGGATGTCGGTCATCTGCTTGAGCTGGAAATCGCTCGGCGCGGACTGGTTGATGATCTTGTCGTCCAGTTCGAACTTGGCGTCCACGCCCTTGAAGTCGAAGCGGGTGGACAGTTCGCGGTTGGCCTGGTCGACCGCGTTGGTGAGTTCGTGCTTGTCGACTTCCGACACCACGTCGAAGGAAGGCATGGCGGGCTCCTGTGGGGCTTGCGGGCGGTGATTTTAGTCGATCACGCCGGAGGCGTCGTGGCGGGCCGCGTGCGGCGATAATGGCGGGATGTCGACTTCCCGTTCCCCCCTGGCCGCGGTGGCCTGGATGCTCGCGGCCGTGGTGTGCTTCTCCGGCATGGACGCGGGCATGAAGCTGCTTTCGGCGCACTACCCGGTGCTGCAGGTCACCTTGCTGCGCGGCGCCGCGTCGCTGCCGTTCGTGCTGGTGTGGGTGCTGCTGACCGCCGGCCCGCGCTCGATCGTGCCGGTGCGCTGGCCGCTGCACCTGCTGCGCGGCGTGCTCGGCATCGCGATGATCGGCTGCTTCGTCTACGCGCTGCAGGACCTGCCGCTGTCCACCGCCTACACGATCTATTTCGTCGCGCCGCTGCTGGTGGCGGCGCTGTCGGTGCCGCTGCTGGGCGAGCGGGTCGGCCCGCGCCGCTGGACGGCGATCGGCATCGGCCTGCTCGGCGTGATCGTGGTGCTGCGCCCGGGCGTGGACGGGCTGATTTCCTTCCCCGGCCTGATGGTGCTGCTGGCGGCCACCGCCTACGCCATCGCCGCGGTCACGGTCAGCCTGCTGACCCGTACCGATACGCCGCAGTCGATGGTGGTGTGGTTCCTGGCCCTGATGGCGCTGGGCGCCGGCTTGATGGCGATTCCCGGCTGGGTGCCGCTGCGGGCCGAGCATGGCTGGCTCATCGCCGGCATGGGGCTGGCCGGCGCGCTCGGGCAGATCGCCCTGACCCAGGCCTTCCTGCGCGGGGAGGCCTCGATGATCGCGCCGTTGGAGTACACCGGCCTGATCTGGGTGATCGGCTGGGACTGGCTGCTGTGGCGCACGCTGCCGGACCGCTGGACCTGGGCCGGGGCGGCGATCATCGTCGCCAGCGGCCTCTATCTGCTGCGACGCGAACGGGCGCGCCAGGTCGATCATGCCGGCCAGATCGACCATCCCTGAGCGCCGGAGCGGGAGACTTAGAACAAAAGGGAATAAGTAGGCCCGGTCCCGCGCGGGCGCGGCCGGCCTGCCGCTGGTAGGCTGCACGCCCCCCAAGTCCGATGTCCGCGCGGTGATCGAGTTCCAGCGCCTGCACAAGTCCTATCAAGTCGGTGGCCGCCCGGTCGCCGCGCTGCAACCGCTCGACCTGAGCATCGGGGCGGGCGAGGTGTTCGGCATCATCGGCCACTCCGGCGCGGGCAAGTCGACGCTGATCCGGCTGATCAACCGGCTGGAGGAGCCCACCGGCGGCAAGCTGCTGATCGACGGCGAGGACGTGACCGCGCTGGACAGCGACGGCCTGCGCGCGCTGCGGCGGCGCATCGGCATGATCTTCCAGCACTTCAATCTGCTGTCCTCGCGCACGGTGGCCGGCAACGTCGCCTTTCCGCTGGAACTGGCCGGGCTGCCGAAGGCGGAGATCGCCGGGCGGGTCGCCTCGCTGCTGGCGCGGGTCGGCCTGGAGGCGCATGCGGACAAGTACCCGGCGCAGCTGTCCGGCGGGCAGAAGCAGCGCGTGGGCATCGCCCGCGCGCTGGCCACCCAGCCGCGCATCCTGCTGTGCGACGAGGCCACCAGCGCGCTCGATCCGCAGACCACCGGCGCGGTGCTGCAGCTGCTGTCGGAGATCAACCGCGAGCTGGGCCTGACCATCGTGCTGATCACCCACGAGATGGAAGTGATCCGCCGGGTCTGTGACCGCGTGGCCGTGCTCGACAACGGCCAGCTGGTCGAAAGCGGCCCGGTCACCCAGGTGTTCCTGCATCCGCAGCACCCGACCACGCGCCGCTTCGTCGCCGAGGCCGAGCATGTGGACGAGGGCGAGCTGCATCGTGATTTCGCCGCCGTGCAGGGCCGGATCGTGCGCCTGACCTTCCTCGGCGGGGACACCTACCAGCCGTTGCTGGGCCGCATCGCCCGCGATACCGGCGTGGACTACAACATCCTCAGCGGGCGCATCGACCGCATCAAGGACACCCCTTACGGCCAGCTCATCGTCGCGCTCGTGGGCGGCGACCAGGACGCGGCACGTGCGGCGTTCACCGCTGCCGGCGTCACCGTGGAGGACCTGCGCCCGTGAACCTGCTGCTGATCGCCGCCGCGGATGGCTTCTTCCGCAACCTCGACGCGCGCAAGTGGGCCGACATCGGCCAGGCCACTCTGGACACGCTGCTGATGCTCGGCGGCGCGCTGCCGTTGACCCTGCTGATCGGCCTGCCGCTGGGCGTGCTGCTGTTCCTCAGCGGCTCGGCGCAGCTGCGCCGGCGCCCACTGCTGCATGGCGTGCTGGCGTTCGTGGTGAACCTGCTGCGCTCGGTGCCCTTCATCATCCTGATGATCGCGATGATCCCGCTGACCCTGCTGGTCATGGGCACCTCGCTGGGCGTGCGTGGCGCGATCCTGCCGCTGGTGGTGGGCGCGGCGCCGTTCTACGCGCGGCTGGTCGAAACCGCATTGCGTGAAGTGGACCGCGGCGTGGTCGAAGCCAGCCAGGCCATGGGCGCCACGACCTGGCAGCTGGTGGCCAAGGTGCTGCTGCCCGAGGCGCTGCCGGGCCTGATCGCCGGCGCTACGGTCACCACCATCGCGCTGATCGGCTTCACCGCCATGGGCGGTGCGATCGGCTCCGGCGGCCTGGGCGATGTGGCGTACCGTGAGGGCTACCTGCGCTCGCATGCGGACGTGGCCCTGGTCACGGTGATCGCGCTGCTGGTGCTGGTGCAGCTGCTGCAGATGCTCGGCGACCGGCTCGTGGCCCATTACTCGCGGCGCTGAGCGCCGCGTCCCGATGTCGCCCGGGGATGATCCTGGCGCGACGAACCTGTTACGTTCAGCAGCGGCCATCGCCGCTCCTTCCCGACACCGGATTGCGCATGAAGAAGATCTTGTTCCGTTCCGCCCTGCTCGCCGCCACCTTCGCGCTGGCCGCCTGTGGCCGCTCCGGCGGTGATGCCGGCAGCGAGCGCCTGACCGTGGCCGCCACCGCCGTGCCGCATGCCGAGATCCTGGAAGTGGTCAAGCCGATCCTGGAGAAGGAAGGCCTGCAGCTGGACGTGCGCGTGTTCAACGACTACGTGCAGCCGAACGACCAGGTCGCGCAGAAGCAGATCGACGTCAACTACTTCCAGACCGAGCCTTACCTGGATGCCTACAACCGCGACCGCGGCAGCCAGCTGGTCACGATCGTGGGCGTGCATATCGAGCCGTTCGGCGCCTACTCGCGCCGCTACAAGTCGCTCGCCGACCTGCCGCAGGGCGCCGAAGTGGCGATCCCGAACGACCCCAGCAACAACAGCCGCGCGCTGATCCTGCTGGACAAGGCAGGGGTCATCAAGCTCAAGGATCCGAGCAATGCACTCTCCACCCAGCGTGACATCGTCGAGAATCCGAAGCAGCTGAAGTTCCGTGAGCTGGACTCGGCCATGCTGCCGCGCGTGCTGGAGCAGGTGGACCTGGCGATGATCAACACCAACTACGCGCTGGATGCGGGGTTGAACCCGACCCAGGACGCCCTGGTGATCGAGAGCAAGGACTCGCCCTACGTGAACTTCCTGGTCGGCCGCCCGGACAACAAGGACGACCCGCGCGTGCAGAAGCTGGCCAAGGCGCTGACCAGCCCGGAAGTGAAGGCTTTCATCGAACAGAAGTACCACGGCGCGGTGCTGCCGGCGTTCTGAGCCGTCGCGCCTACCGCCAGCCAACAGAAAGGGCCCGCAAGGGCCCTTTCCTTTTTGCAGTGTGGGACGCGAAACCTTAGAAGCGCGCGCCCAGGCCGATGCCCACGGTCCACGGGTCGACCTTCAGGTCCTCGCCGGTGCCGGCGCCGCCGACGTTGAGCTCCGGGCGCGAATGCATGTAGCGCGCATCGGCACGGGCGAACCAGGTCGAGTTGATGTTCATGTCCACGCCCACTGTGCCGATCGCGCCCTTGGCGGTGTCGAGCGAGACGTGCTGGCCGGAGGCCGAGGCGCCGTCGATCTTCTCGTTACTGAAGTTCGACTCGTAATAACCCACGCCGACGAACGGGCGGAAGGTGTTGTCCGCCTGGCCGAAGTGGTACTGCGCGCTCAGCGCCACCGGCTGCTGTTCGACGGTGCCGATCTTGCCGGCGTCGCCGCGCACGCGGTGGTTGAACTTGTCCGCCGCGCCCCACAGCTCAACGGCGAAATTGTCGTTGATGTAGTAGCTGGCGCTGATGGTCGGTGCGGGGCCGCCATCGATCTTGCGGATGCCCGCGGCGGCATCGTCCTTCGGCTGCAGCAGGGTGACGCCGCCGGTCACCGCCCAGTGCTTGCCGGAGGCAGTATCGGTGGTGCTGCTGTCCTGCGCGAAGGCGGACGGCGCGAACGCGAGGGCGGAAACGGCGGCCAGGCCGAGGATGGAAATGTTGCGCATGAGGTGACTCCTCTTTCTTTTATTCTTGTATCCGCGAATCGCGGACGCGGCCAACGTAAGGAGACGCGGATGAATCGAAACATGCTCGCCCGCGCATCGCGCGCACCACGTTCAGGAACTTTCCCGCGATGGCCCGCCGCGCATGGCGATGCGCTCGCTGCGGCTTTCATGCAGATGAAACGCGCGTGAGCAAGGCGATGCGTCTGCAAGGCCTGCCCGCGCGGATCGCGGCCGATTGCCAGGTGCTGGTACTCGGGTCGATGCCGGGCGTGGCCTCGCTGCAGGCCGCGCAGTACTACGCGCATCCGCGCAATCGCTTCTGGCCGTTGATGTCCCGGCTGCTGGAGGTGGACGCCGGAGGCGACTACGCGTCGCGGGTGGCACGGCTGCAGGCGCGCGGCGTTGGCCTGTGGGACGTGATCGGCGAATGC
Source organism: Lysobacteraceae bacterium UBA6001 (assembly GCA_002429615.1). Taxonomy (GTDB): domain Bacteria; phylum Pseudomonadota; class Gammaproteobacteria; order Xanthomonadales; family Xanthomonadaceae; genus Stenotrophomonas_A. The sequence continues at coordinate 3,040 of DJAN01000184.1, read as the reverse complement.
GTGCGCGTGGGCAGCCTGGACGCGGCGATCGAGCGCGCCAGCGTGGTGCCCAATCCCCTGCCGGACACGATCGTGGCCCTGCCCGGGTTGCGGGCGGTGGCCTGCAACGGCGCCGAGTCCTACCGGCTGTGGTCGCGCTGGATCGCGCCGCGGCTGCCCGCATCCGCCGCCGGCCTGCCGGTGCTGGCGTTGCCCTCCACCAGCCCGGCCAATGCCGCCTTCGGCATCGACCGGCTGGTGGCGGCATGGGCACCGCTGCGGGAATACCTGTCGCCCGGGACGTAATACCGTGGCGGCATGCCTGGACTATGCGCCGGCGTATCGTCCCGAGGGCGAACGCTTCGTCCCGCCGCCGTGGCCACTATTTCGCCGGTAACGGTTGGCGCATGGGCCCCAGCCAGCCACAATAGGGGTTTCCCCACCTGTTGCCCGGAGTACTGTAATGGCCGAAATCAAGGAAGCACTTGTCCCCGATATCGGTGACTACAGCGATATCCCGGTGATCGAAGTGCTGGTCGCGGTCGGCGACACGGTCAAGAAGGACCAGGGCCTGGTGACGCTGGAATCGGACAAGGCCACGATGGAAGTGCCGTCGTCGGTGTCCGGCGTGGTCAAGGAAATCAAGGTCAAGGTCGGCGACACGATGTCCGAAGGTGGCCTGGTTGCGCTGATCGAGGTCGCCGAGGGTGGCGAGGCCAAGCCGGCCGCCGCCGCGCCCGCCAAGGCCGAAGCGCCGAAGCCGGTGACCGCCGCCGAGACCGGCACCAAGGTCGAACCGGTCGCCCCGTCGCCGCAGCCGGACAAGCTGGCGCAGCGCGAGATCGCCCAGGAAGAGGCCGCCCCGGCCGCGCAGCCGTCCGCCGGCGCGCGCAACGTGCCGCCGGTCAGCTTCGATGCCGACAGCGTGCTGCCTTCCAAGGTCGCCTATGCCAGCCCGGCCGTGCGCGTGTTCGCCCGCGAACTGGGCGTGGACCTGCTGCAGCTCAAGGGTACCGAGAAGGGCGGGCGCATCACCCGCGAGGACGTGCAGCGCTACGTGAAGGCCGCGCTGAGCGGTGGCGTGCCGGCTGCCGGTGGCGCCGTCGCCGCGGGCGGTGGCCTCAACCTGCTGCCGTGGCCGAAGGTCGATTTCAGCAAGTTCGGCGAGACCGAGACCCAGCCGCTGTCGCGCATCAAGAAGATCTCCGGCGCCAACCTGGCGCGCAACTGGGCGATGATCCCGCACGTCACCCAGTTCGAGCAGGCCGACATCACCGACCTGGAAGGCCTGCGCGTGGCGCTCAACAAGGAGAACGAGAAGGCCGGCATCAAGCTGACCATGCTCGCCTTCCTGATCAAGGCCAGTGCCGCGGCGCTGAAGAAGTTCCCCGAGTTCAACGCCTCGCTGGACGCCAGCGGCGAGAACCTCACCCTGAAGAAGTACTTCAACATCGGCTTCGCCGCCGACACGCCGAATGGCCTGGTCGTGCCGGTGATCCGCGACGTGGACAAGAAGGGCGTGGTCGAGATCGCGCAGGAGACCGGTGAGCTGGCCAAGAAGGCCCGCGACGGCAAGCTCGGCCCGGCCGACATGAGCGGTGGCTGCTTCTCGATCAGCTCGCTGGGCGGTATCGGCGGCACCGCGTTCACCCCGATCGTGAACGCCCCGGAAGTGGCGATCCTCGGTGTGTCGAAGTCCTCGATCCAGCCGGTGTGGGACGGCAAGCAGTTCCAGCCGAAGCTGATGCTGCCGCTGTCGCTGAGCTACGACCACCGCGTGATCGACGGCGCGCTGGCCGCGCGCTTCACCACCTACCTGAGCCAGGTGCTCGCCGACATGCGGCGCGTGCTGCTGTGAGGGCACGCCTGCTGATCGCCGTCGCGGCCCTGGTCGCCGCGGCGCCCGCCCCCGCGTTCGCGTGGGGCAGCTGCAGCGTCAACCTGGGCCGTGGCTGGCCGCCTGCCGTGGGCAACTATGGCGGCGCGGTGGAGCAGCTGTTCGACGGCCAGACCACGCCGGCACTGTCGCTGGTGACGTTGCCGGCGCGTGGCGTGGAGAGCGGCCTGTCGCTGCTGCCCGCCGACAGCGGCGACTGGACGCTGCGTTACAGCCGCGCCGAGGAGCGCGTCTACAACCGCGTGGAAACCGGCCAGCGCAGTGGCGTGGAGCTGCGGACCGCGCAGACGCCGGAGACCTTCGAGATTCCGATTCCCGCGCCGCTGGCCAAGCGCCTGCTCAACAGCTGGAACACCGCGCTCGGCCAGATGGCGCCGGACGGCCGCGAGGCCCCGGTGCTGGACGGCGAAGTGCTGTCCTTCGTGGTCAATGGGGTGCGCTACAGCGGCATGCGCCCGACCTGCGGCGCCGGCGAACTGATGCTGCAGCAGGCCGCGCTGTTGATCGAGGCCAGCGAAGGCAAGGAAAAGAAGCGCGAGAAGCGCTGGAACGAAATCGAATCGTCGCTGGATGAACTCCAGCAGACGTTGGCCGGCTCGGCCGGCTGATCCCCCACAGGAGAAGTTTCATGGCAGTCATCGAAATCAAGGTCCCGGACATCGGCGACTACAGCGACGTCCCGGTCATCGAGGTGCTGGTCGCCGTTGGCGACAAGGTCACCAAGGACCAGGGCCTGGTGACGCTGGA
>DJAN01000184.1:0-167 GCA_002429615.1 Lysobacteraceae bacterium UBA6001 | reverse complement strand
CCAGGGCCTGGTGACGCTGGAGTCGGACAAGGCCACGCTGGAGGTGCCGTCCAGCGCCGCGGGCGTGGTCAAGGAGCTGAAGGTCAAGCTCGGCGACACGCTGTCGCAGGGCGACGTGGTGCTGCTGCTGGAGGCCGAAGGCGAAGGCGCCGCGCCGGCGCCGGCCG
>DJAN01000181.1 GCA_002429615.1 Lysobacteraceae bacterium UBA6001 | reverse complement strand
CCGGCTGTCTCAGCTATCCAGCTCCTGCCACCGCGCATACGCGTGGTCCAGCTCCGCCTGCACCGCCGCCATCTCCTGCGTGTGCTTGGCCACCGCCGCCGCATCGCGCTGATAGAACGCCGGCTCGTTCATCGCCTCGGCCATCTGTGCCAGCTTGCTTTCCAGCGTATCGATCCGCTCCGGCAGCTGCTCCAACTCGCGCGCATCCTTATAGCTGAGCTTGCGCTTCGGAACCGCCACCTCTTCCGGCTTCGCCGCCACCACCGGCGCCACCGCGGCAGGCTTCGTCACCGTCGCCGCAGCCTCCGGCCGCTGCCGCAACCAGTCCGAATACCCGCCCACATAGTCGCCAACGTGTCCGTCACCCTCCATCACCAGCGTGGAGGTCACCACGTTGTCGAGGAAGTCGCGGTCATGGCTGACCAGCAGCAACGTGCCGGTGTAATCGGCCAGCAGCTCTTCCAGCAGCTCCAGCGTCTCCACATCCAGGTCGTTGGTCGGTTCGTCCATCACCAGCAGGTTCGACGGCTGCGCGAACAAACGCGCCAGCAACAGCCGGTTGCGCTCACCACCGGACAAGCGCGTGATCGGCGCCCGTGCCCGCTCCGGGGTGAACAGGAAATCCTGCAGGTAGGCATGCACGTGCTTGCGCTTGCCGTTGACCTCGATGAAGTCCGCGCCCTCGGCCACGTTCTCGATCGCGTTCCAGTCCTCGCGCAACGTGGCGCGGTACTGGTCGAAATAGGCTATCTGCAGGTTCGTGCCCTGCACGATCTCACCCTGCTGCGGCTGCAACTCGCCCAGCAGCAGCTTCAGCAGCGTGGTCTTGCCGCTGCCGTTCGGGCCGATCAGGCCGATGCGGTCGCCACGCAGCAGCGTGGTGGAGAAATCCCGCACCATCACCCGCTCGCCGAACGCGAAGGTGACATCGCGTGCCTGGATCACCTTCTTGCCGGACGCCTCGCCCTGCGACGCCTGCATGCGCACGTTGCCGCCCAGCTCGCGCCGCTGCGAGCGCTCCACGCGCATCGCCTTGAGCCGGCGCACACGACCTTCGTCGCGGGTGCGGCGGGCCTTGATGCCCTGGCGGATCCACACTTCTTCCTGCGCCAGCAGCTTGTCGAAGCGCGCGTTCTCCTGCGCCTCGGCATTCAGGCGCTCCTCACGGCGGCGCTCGTAGTTGGCCCAGTCGCCGGGCCAGCTGGTGATCTGGCCGCGGTCGATCTCGACGATGCGGGTGGCCAGCGCCCGCAGGAAGCGGCGGTCATGGGTGACGAAGACGACGCTGCCGTTCCAGCCCTTGAGGAAGCCTTCGAGCCAGTCGATGGCCTCGATGTCGAGGTGGTTGGTCGGTTCGTCGAGCAGCAGCAGGTCGGGCGAGGACACCAGCGAGCGCGCCAGCAGCACGCGGCGCTTCATGCCGCCGGACAGGCGCGCGAAGGCGGCGTCGCCGTCCAGCTCCAGCCGAGTCAGGGTCTCGCCGACGCGCTGGTCCAGCGCCCAGCCCTCGGCGGCGTCGATGCGGGCCTGCACGCGGGCCAGGGCATCGGCATCGAAGTGCTCGGCGTGGCTGATCTGGTGGAACTCGGCCAGCCACTGGCCCAGCTCGCCCAGGCCGCTGGCGACCACGTCGAACACGCTGCCGTCGGCGCCGAGCGGCACTTCCTGCTCCAGGCGGGCGATGCGCACGCCCTGCTGGACGCGGATTTCGCCGTCGTCCGGGCGCAGTTCGCCGGCGATAAGCTTCATGAGGGTGGATTTGCCGGCGCCGTTGCGGCCGATCAGGGCGATACGCTCGCCCGGTTCGATGGCCAGTTCGGCTTTTTCCAGCAACAACGGGCCGCCGACGCTGTAGTCGACGTTCTGCAGGGTGATCAAAGGCATGCGGCTATTGTACGGGGGATAAGGGGGATCTTCGTTGGCGATGTGCGGCCCCAGGCCCTCACCCTGCCCCGCCCGGCGCCGATGATCTGCGGTCGCGGCTGAACCCGCTCCCACAAAATCTCCATTGGGTCGGCGGGGAGCCGTCCCACGCCAGCGAGATCGTTGCAAGCCCGCCAGCACGATCGAGTCGACACGCGGAGCTGATATCGAAGTCAGCGATGAGTAAGAACTGCGCAGACAAGATTGTGATAGTCGAGCCGAACCAGAATTGACTCTGATAGCGCCAACATCAGCCCCGGTAAATAGGGCAAACACCTACGGGCATGAGGCCAGCCCGATCTAGGTGCCAAAGAGCGTACTGCCAGATATAAATTCCATCCACAGCGCGGCAATGCCCCGCGATCGTGCCCACCCGCTCACGAAACCAGCCATAGTCAAATGCATCCGCCGCCTCCGTGCCGCCGACAGGCAGCTCGCGGCAAAGCTGGTCGATCAACGCAGTTGCGGTGACTCGGTCCATAACCGGCGCTCCTAGACGGCGGTTGGACGTTACTCCGGCCGAGGCGCGACGACCAGCGCCTCTAGCGTCATTGTCCAGGCCGAAATCTCCTCCAAATAAGCCTGTCGGTAATCCATTCCTAGGCCTTCCATGCCACCAGCACGTTCAATGAATCGACGCGCGTGCCACTGCGCGCGAACGATCTTGAGACCTGGGTGGGACTGGATGAGAGTCGTGCAAACCCATGTCAACGCATCGCAGCGTGCGCGAAGCACATCAACCAACTGAGCATCAGTAACCTGATCCATAAGACCTCCAGTACATGTGGGCCCTGAATCGCCTCGCCCAGCAGCGGCCCTGCGCACCAAAATTATCGCCCGCTAGCCTGCTGCTTCGAGTATTCCGGCTCATGCCCCTTACCAGCCAAGGTGCAAAAACGCTGTGACTATAGCGCCCTTAGCGCACCCACGAATTCGGCAAGAGTAAGTGTCAACGCCAGCCACATTGACGAAATCGTAATGTCTCCGAATCTTCCAATAGCGCCCATCTTCAGAGTGGACTCTCCTTTTAGAGCCGGCAAATCGACCGGCAATCCAATGGAGAAGTCATGAGAGTCTTGACCAATCAGGAAATCGCGCGAGTGTCTGGTGGCATCACGGGAGTTTCTCGCGAAACTATCGGCTGCAGCATAGGAGGGGCGATAGGAAGCAGGGTGGGAGGCATAGCAGGAGGGCTTGCTGGTTGCGTGGCGGGAGCCTTCGTGGCGAACAACATGGGAGTTGGCGGAAAGAACTATGGCCCATTCGGAGGGACCCCCGCTGGACTCCGAGCCTGGCTGATCAGACTCCATACCGCCTGACGCATAGGCTGTGTCTTCGCTACTAAAGACAGTGATCTATGTCATCACTCTTCTTATAACGTCCATCCCTCTAAAGGCCTGTGTGCCCGAGAAGTGGACAATTGCCGGGCTCGCTGCCATGACGGGGCTGATTCTCAGCGTTATAGAAGGGATCGACAAATGGCTATCGCGAGATCGCGATCATTAGCAACGATCTAGACCAATGAATGGCCCGCCGGAGCAGCGTCTCCGGCGGGTCAACCACAAATGTCGAAAACAAAGCCGACCGTCTTCATCTGCAACGCTAACGTAGATCTATCGATAGAGCAGCTCGCGACAAACGGAGGCGAGCGATTCATAACGCCCGTCGAAGCTGAAATAACATCGAAATATGTCAGCAATAGCTTCGCCCGAATGCGAGCCCGCTGCGAACCCACACAGTGAACCGCGACACTCACCCCCCGCCGCACACTGACATAAGGGTGCCCGTGGCTCAGTACGTGCGGATGTCAACTGAGCACCAAAGGTACTCAACCGAAAACCAAATGTCGGCCATCTCGGAATACGCCAATGCAAACGGCATGGAGATCGTTCGGACATACACAGACTCAGGAAAAAGCGGCCTCAACCTCAAGGGAAGATGCGCTCTGCAATCTCTTCTTCGCGACGTTGACGGGTCAAACCCAGAGTTTCAGGCGATCCTGGTCTACGACGTCAGCCGCTGGGGCCGCTTCCCTGACCCCGATGAGTCCGCCGCATACGTTCATGCCTGCAAGAGCAAGGGCATCCCGGTCATCTATTGTGCAGAGCCATTTCAAAATGATGGATCACTCCCATCAACCATCCTCATAGGACTGAAGCGGAGCATGGCGGCTGAGTACAGCCGCGAGCTATCCGACAAAGTCTTCAAGGGTGCTTGCACGATTGTTCGCCACGGCTACAGACAGGGCGGTGCCGCTGGCTTCGGCCTAAGGCGCCAACTAACGGATGAAAGCAACAACCCAAAGCAAATCCTCGTTCGAGGCCAGAAGAAGAGCCTCCAAACAGATCGAATAGTTCTCGTCCCAGGCCCACCAGATGAAGTCGCCACGGTACTGCGAATCTACCGACTCTTCGTCGAAGACTCGTTGCCCGAAAGAGTAATCGCCGCGAGGCTAAACCGCGATTCAATCCGAAATGGAATTGGCACGGAATGGACGCGCGCAACAGTCCATCAAGTTCTCACCAACGAGAAATACATCGGGAACAACGTCTACAACCGAACATCCTTCAAGCTTAAACAGAGGTTCACCCACAACCCCCCGGAACAATGGATCAGGAAGAGAAACGCCTTCGAAGCCATCGTCCCGGAGGACCTCTTCTATCGCGCCCAAAGCGTGATAGCAGCACGAGCGCGCCGCCTCACTGATGAGGAGATGCTTGATGCACTCAGGGATGTGCTACGGAAGCACGGAGCAATCACTAAGCTTTTGATCGATGAAGAAGAATCGACGCCATCGAGCAGCTCTTATCGAACCAGATTCGGGACACTAATTCATGCTTACGCGATGATTGGATACGCGGCAAAGCACGACTACCAATACCTGATGATAAATAACTTCCTTAACCTAAGGCGGCGACAATTACTCAGCCAGATCGCACGGGATATAGAGCGTCACGGCGGGCGAACACAAACCTGCCCGGATAGCCTTCTACTCAAAGTCAACAACGAGCTGCGCGTCTCCGTAGTTCTGGCCAGGTGCAAGCGCATGCCCAGCTACACAAGGCGATGGCGGGTCAAGCTTGACTCCCGATTTCAACCAGAACTCACCGTAGTAGTTCGGATGGACGACGACAACCTACATCCGCGCGATTACTTCGTGATCCCATCCATAGATATGCAGCACATCAGCAAGCCACTAAAGGAGGACAACGGATTCACTCTAGACGCCTATCGAACAAGATCTCTAGAACAGCTATTCACGCTAACTAGCAGGATCTCGCTTATGGAGGCCGCATGCCCACTCAAAACCGAACCATAAAGAACATCCCTGTAGCAGACATCTACGTATCCAACCCACGCATAAGAAGCCAGCGAGTGCATCGAAGCATCATCCAAAGCATCGATACCGTTGGACTTAAGCGCCCCATTAGCGTACGGCTGAGCAACACAACAGAAAGCACTAAGCCTTACACTTTGGTTTGCGGCCAGGGACGCCTAGAAGCTTTCCAACAGCTCGGCCACATCGAGATCCCTGCACTTGTTCTCGATGTTGACGAGCACACAAGCCACATCATGGGAATTGTGGAGAACGTGGCCAGGCGAACCCCTCGGGCCGCCGAGGCTATGGAGAAGATTCAGAGCCTTCGCTCCGCTGGCTACTCCGATAGAGAGATATCAGTGAAGCTTGGATGCACCGCATCGTGGGTCAATACCATCGGAAATCTACTGGAACGCGGCGAACGACGCCTTCTAGCAGCGGTCGAGGCCGGCCATATATCAATGAACCTTGCCATCGAGATATCAAAAGCCAGCGACAAAGAGGCACAACAACTGCTTATCGATGCCTATGAAGCGGGGGACTTGAAAGGAAGGAAGATCACGATAGTCCGCAAAATTCTCGAAAGGCGAGCTAACAGCGGAAAGAGCTCCAGCATAGCGTTCACGAGAGGAAGCCAGCGAAAGAAGATGACGCCAGAGGATCTGTCCAGGCTCTACAAAAAGGATGCAGAGATGCATCTCAAGATCCAGAAGAAGGCCGAGTTTGTCGAGAAGTCTCTACTAGTCTCCCGAGAGGTTCTTAGAGAACTTTTCAGCCAGAACGACTTCCTCAACTTACTTAAGCGCGAGGGCCTCACTAGCATCCCCCGCCCCCTAGCCGACCTTCTCCCCACTGGAGCACCCCAGTGACCACGCAATTTCCCGCTGGCGCCAAGTTGGGCTTTGATGGCGACTGCATACAGATCCCGCTACACCAGCTTCACTATTCCGTACCCATACCAGTCGGCGTCAGGCTGTCCGTAAAGTACCGACAAATCGTCAGCTCAATACGGGCAGTCGGCCTCGTGGAGCCGCTTGCAGTGGCGATTGATAGAGCAGTAGACCAGGGCTTTCTCGTACTTGATGGACGCATGAGACTAGAAGCGCTTAAAGATATTGGCGAGCCTTCCGCCCCTTGCATGATCTCGACCGATGACGAGGGCTATACCTACAACAAGTACGTCAATCGACTCTCTGTTGTGCAGGAACATCGAATGATTCTCCGAGCCGTAGAGCGCGGCGTGTCAGTCGAACAGCTATCCTCTGTACTAGCCATATCTCCCAGTACAATCCGCGACAAGTTCAGACTCTTGGATGGAATTTGCGATGACGCTATCGCGTTGTTGGCAGATAAGCCAGTCGCAGCCGGCGCATTTCGTGTTCTACGGAAGATGAAGCAACTGCGGCAGATCGATGTCGCCCAAACCATGATCAATCTCGGGGATTATTCAATCAGGCTGGCGACGGCGCTCCTCCAGAGCACTTCATCAGAACAGCTGCGAGCCCCGTCCTCGAAGCAACATCAGAGCGCTCCATCAGTAGATGCTCTTCAGAGGCTGGAACGAGAGCTGGCTGCCCTCCAAGCCGACACGAAGCTTCTTGAAGAAAGCTATGGGCCGTTGAGCCTTCAACTTGAGATCATCCGGACCTACATAAAGACCTCACTGTTGAACAACGCTGCGGTAGTCCGCTGGCTCGCTCAGACGAACACAGACTACTTGCAACAACTCCAAAAGATTGCCGATATCACGCACCTGGAAGTAGCAAGTACTCCTCAAACCTTCACCTCCCCTACATAAGTTAGGGGTCTGCGGCCAGCTGCCAGCAAATCTGAACGAGAAGTCCGCATTGTTGCCCCCTGAGCACGAGGGCGGGACAATAGCCAGTCATTCAGCACGCCCCACCCCGATGATCGATTCCGCCCGCTATCCCCGTCTCTCCCAGGTGCAGACCCCGGCCGACCTGCGCCGCTTCGGCGAGGACGAGCTGCCGGCGATCGCCGAGGAGCTGCGGGCGTATCTGATTGAATCGGTAGGCAAAAGTGGCGGCCATTTCGCCGCCGGACTGGGCGTCATCGAGCTGACCGTGGCCCTGCACTACCTCTACCAGACCCCGGCCGACCAGCTGGTCTGGGACGTGGGCCACCAGACCTACCCGCACAAGATCCTCACCGGCCGGCGCGACCAGATCCACACGGTCAAGCAGAAGGACGGCGTCGCGCCGTTCCCGAAGCGCGAGGAAAGCCCGTACGACACCTTCGGCGTCGGCCACTCCTCCACCTCGATCTCCGCCGCGCTGGGCATGGCCATCGCCCTGCAGCAGGCCGGCGATGACCGCAAGGTGGTGGCGGTGATCGGCGATGGCGCGATGACCGCGGGCATGGCCTACGAGGCGCTCAACCACGCTGGCGGCATGGATTCGGAGCCGAACCTGCTGGTGATCCTCAACGACAACCGCATGTCGATCTCCGAGGCCGTGGGCGGGCTGACCAAGATGCTCGGGCGTGCGACCGGTAGTCGCACCCTCAACGCGATTCGCGAGGGCGGCAAGAAAATCCTCGGCGACAAGAAGAGCAACCCGACCGCGCGCTTCGTGCGCCGCTGGGAAGAACACTGGAAGGGCATGTTCGTGCCGTCCACGCTGTTCGAGGAAATGGGCTTCCACTACACCGGCCCGATCGACGGCCACGACCTGCCCGCCCTGCTCGGTGCACTGAAGACGCTCAAGACCCTCAAGGGTCCGCAGCTGCTGCACGTGATCACCACCAAGGGCAAGGGCTACGAGCTGGCCGAAGGCGACCAGATCGGCTACCACGCGGTGGGGCCGTTCGATCCGGAGAAGGGCCTGGTGGCCAAGTCCGGCGCGGTGAAGAAGCCGACCTATACCGACATCTTCAGCGACTGGCTGTGCGACATGGCCGCCGCCGATCCCAAGCTGCTGGGCATCACCCCGGCGATGCGGGAAGGCTCGGGCCTGGTGCGCTTCAGCAAGGAATATCCGCAGCGCTACTTCGATACCGCGATCGCCGAGCAGCACGCGGTGACGCTGGCGGCGGGCATGGCCACGCAGGGCGCCAAGCCGGTGGTGGCGATCTATTCGACCTTCCTGCAGCGCGCCTACGACCAGCTGGTACACGACGTGGCGGTGCAGGACCTGGACGTGCTGTTCGCGATCGACCGCGGCGGCGTGGTCGGTCCGGATGGCGCCACGCATGCGGGCAACCTCGATCTGAGCTTCCTGCGTTGCGTGCCGAACATGGTGGTGATGGCGCCGGCCGACGAGGCCGAGGCGCGGCAGATGCTCACCACCGGCCACCGGCATGCCGGCCCGGCGGCGGTGCGCTACCCGCGTGGCACTGGGCCGGGGACCGAGGTCGGCAGCGACCTGTCCACCTTGCCGATCGGCAAGGCGCAACTGCGCCGCGAAGGGCGTAGCGTGGCCCTGCTCGCGTTCGGCGCGACGGTGCCGGCGGCGGAGAAGGTCGGTGCGGAGCTGGGGCTGACCGTGGTCAACATGCGTTTCATCAAGCCGCTGGATCGCGAGCTGCTGTTGCAGCTGGCGCAGACGCACGAGGGTTTCGTCACCATCGAGGACAACGTGGTGGCAGGCGGCGCGGGCTCGGGGGTTTCCGAGCTGTTGAATGCCGAGGGCGTGCTGCGCCCGGTGCTGCACCTGGGCTTGCCGGATGCGTTCCAGCATCATGCCAGCCGCGAGGACCTGCTGGCCGAAGCGGGCATCGACGCGGCGGGCATCCGCGCGGCGGTACTGAAGCGCTGGCCGGCGCTGGGCGCGCAGCTGCCGCTGAGCGCGGCGGGCTGATCGAGCCACCCTCCCGCCCCGCTCCACCCCGCTCCTTACTGTAGGAGCGGCTTCAGCCGCGACCGCCATCCGACAGACCCCGACGCCACCCGTCGGGGCCGAATCCCCTCACTCAGGCGCGGTAACCTCATACCCCGCCGCGCGCAGCGCGTCGAGATACCCATCCGGCGCTAGCAGCAGGCTCAGCGGCAGCACCGCGAACGTCCCGGTGTTCTCCCGCAGCGACTTGCGCACGATCTCCACCCAGTGCTCGCGCATGCGCGCCTCCAGCCTGTCCATGCCGCGACTGCGCGCGAATTCCGTCTGCGACAGCGCCGCGCTGCACGCCGCGGTCGGATCCTCGCGCGGCATGCCGCGCAACCGTTCGATATCGCCCACCGCCCACGCGTTCGCACGCTCCACCATCGTTGGCAGGTCGTTCTGCACCGCGTTGAGCAGGCTGCGGAAACACGCGCTGTCGTCCATGCCGCCCGCCGTGAACTCACGCAGCGCCTGCTTCGGATCACTCACCTTGAACGCCAGCGTCGTCGGCGTCGGCTTCAAGCCATGTCGCTTGGCCGCCGCCTCCACCACCGGCCACACCACCGGCTTGCGCGACAGGCCGTTCTTCTTGATCGCCGCCTGGTAGAGCTCGCTGGCGGCAATCATCGGACGCTTCTTCTCGATGCCGCCGTCGCGCCCCAGGTAATACGCCTTCAAGGGTACCCAGCGCGCATACAGCTCCGCCGGCAGCACCTCCTGCAAGGTCGCGCCGTCCGGGTTCTTCATCGCCTTCATCGCGCTGGGCACCAGCGCCAGCTTGCCGAAGAAGCCAACGTCCGCATCCAGGCGCACCGACGGCGAGGCCAGGATCTGCTGCGACTGCGCGATCGCCTCCTCCACCTCGTCCGCCTGCCAGGTAATCTCACCGGGCAGCGGCGCGATGGTGCCGAGAATCCACAACGTATGTTCGCCCTGGGTCACCTTCCACAGCCCCGGGCCGGGCTGCACGCCACGTACCACCATCGCTTCGAGGTCGACGACACCGCCTTGCGCAGTCGCTGCCGGCGGCGTGTCCTGCGCCATCGCCCATGGCGATGCCAGCAGCGCCACCATCAAGCACATATCCCTCACCCTGCGTCGCATCGCATCCTGCATGACTACTCCATCGCCCCTGTGTGCGTGCACGCTAAACGATGCTCCGGGGCTTTGCGTTAGCGATTCGTTGCCCAACTCATGGCCATTGCGCCTGTCCACGCAACCACTCGGCCAGCGGATCGTCCTCGGCCATCAGCGCGAAGCTGTCCCACATGAAGCCCGGCGACACCGTGCAGGCCACCAGGGCATAGGCATCCAATGGGCGCGCCGCCTGCCACCAGCCAGCCGGCACCACCTGCATCGGCGGCTCGCCTGCCTCGGCCGCGCCCAGTCGGCACACATGCAGGCTGCGCGTAGCGGGGTCGAGCATGCGCAGCTCCATCACCCCACCCTGCTGCCAATGCCAGCACTCGTCGGCATCGACGCGATGCCAGCGGCTGCGCTCGCCGCGGGTCAGCAGGTAATGAATGGCCGTCAGGGCCGGGCGGCCGCCGGTATGCAGCGCCGACTCGTAGCAGCGGCGGTAATGGCCGCCTTCGGGATGCGGCTCAAGGCCGAGACGGGTAATCAGCGCGAGGGCGGCGGCGTCCATGGCCGCATCCTAGCGTGCTGCGCTCAATCGTGTCGGCGCGCGCGGCAGGTCCTGAAGAAGACGAGCAGATCCCAGCTGTAGCGTTTGAGCAGGCGGCGCGGCTCATGGGCGAGCCGGTAAAACCACTCCAGGTGAAGGCGCTGCATCCATGCCGGCGCACGCCGTGCGTTGCCGGACAGGAAGTCGAGCAGCGCGCCAACGCCGAAGACCAGCGGTGTGCGCAGGCGGCCGGCGTGGTCGAGCATCCACTGTTCCTGCAGCGGGTTGCCGAAGGCGACCAGCAGCACATCCGCGCCACTGTCGTTGATGATGTCCGGCAAGGCCGCTCCTGCCCGGCGCCGCCCTTCAAAGCCGTCACAGGTGCCGACCACGATCTGCCCATGCTTCTCACGCAGCGCACGCGCGGCGGTCTCGGCAACCCCCGGCTGCCCGCCGAGCAGGAAGAACCGCAACGGCGACGGCGCGTGGCGGCAAAGATAGGGAATCAGATCCGTGCCGTTGAGGTTGCCGGCGAAGCGGCGCCCATGCAGCCAGCGTGCCGCCAGGTCCATGCCGATACCGTCGTTGACGATGCGCACTCCCGGCGCGCCGAAGCGTGACCGCAACGGTTGGCAGCGCACCACGAAATTGGTGTTGGCGAAACAGACCAGGCGCTGTTCGCCGCGCGCGCGTGCCGCGAACAGCTCGCGCGCGAATGCCGGCTGTGTGGTGGACAGCACCGGAAAGCCGCCCAGGCGTACCACTTCGCCGACCCCGAAACGGTCAGCCCCCGCGCCCAGCTCCGAGGCCGCCGGATCGCTGCTCATGCCTGCGCCCACAAATCATAAGGAAAGGCGTCGAGCAGCCCACGCTGCACCTTGCCCAGATCGAACTGGCCATTGCCGCCCAGGGCGATGCATTCGGCCACGCTGTTGCCCGCATGCCACTCGGTGCGACCCGTGCCCTGGTAGTAGTCGTCGTACTTGAAGCGATCCTCGCCGTTGCCCCAGTCAAGGTAGATGGCGGGGATGCCATACGCTTCGGCCAGGATCAGGCCATGCAGGGAACTGCTGACCACCAGCCGCGCGCCGAGCAGGCGACGCATGAAGGTCACCGGCGGACAGTCCGGGGTGACCAGCAGCTCGGCGAAATCCCGGTACTTGTCGGCGGGCTCGTTGAAATGCGGCACCACCACGACATCGCGTGGCGTGCCGCCGCCCAGCAGTTCGGGCGGGAAAAACAGCGGCATCAGCAGGCCCGGGTCGCCATAGACCTCGGGGACGGGGATGCCGCGATCCAGCAGGTACTGGCGCGTCCGCGGCCCGCGCACGGCGCGCACGTCGAGCATGCCGAACTGGTGCGCGCTGGCCGCGATCTTGCCGTTGATGCCGCTGCCCCAGACGGTGTCGCCGGTGCGCGCGAAATGCAGCACCGAGCCAATCGCGAACAAGCGCTGGCCATTGGCCGGCTTGTCGATCAGTTCCAGATCCCGCAGGCCGAGCGTGCGCGCCACGATCACCTGCGAGAGCTGGTCGCCCATGTTGATGCGGCCGTCCTTGGGCTGCCACCAGAACATGGCGCGGCGCTCGGCGTGGGTGATCCAGCGGTGCAGCAGGGCATTGGGCATGGAGGGCTCCCGGAAGAAAGAGGTCAGCGCACGAGCGCAAGGCGGGTGTCGGGATACTGCGTCGGGTCGAGCACGCGATCGGTGGTCTGCGACCAGTCCAGGCACTGGCGCAGGCGCTCGCGCGGCGCGGCCAAGGCCAGCGACATCGCCGCGACAATCGACGCCTCATCGCCCGGCGTGTAGCCGAAGCGCGAGCGGTAGTCGCCCACCACGGCATGCGGACATACCGCCGGCAGGCCGAAGAAGTCGTACTGCAGCAGCTTCATCGAGCTGTCGGCCAGGTAGGCCGGCACCTGCTCGGACGCGTAAGGCGCGATGCCGACCTGCGCGTGCTTGATGTAGCGGATGGTGTCGGCGTGCTTCATCTCTCCGTACACCACCACATTGTCGCCGTAGTCCGGATGCCGCCCCATGCCCGAGCCGATGACGTGGAAGGTCACCTGCGGGAAGGCGCGGCTGGCGGTGACGAAGAAGCGCGGGTCGAACAGCATGGAGCCCACGGCCACCGCGTGCAGGCCTTCGCCATAGGGCGACGGATCGCCGAGGGCGTCGAGGTCATGGTCGATGCCGTGGCCGATATGGAAGACGTTGTCGCGGCTGGCGATCTCACCGGCCATGGCGGGAGACACCAGCGCGATGACGTCGAGCTGGGGCGCCACGCGATCAAAGGTGCGCGCCACCCAGTCGGCGACGTCGATGGCCGACAGCGCGTCGGAGGCGCGATAGACCAGCCGGGCGCGCGGGTTGAGCCGGCGCGCCAACTCGATGAAGGCGATGGCGGTCCCACTCTCGAACACGATCACATCGGACTCGACGATCCACTGCCGGAGAATCTCCGGCGGATGCCGCGCATACCAGTCGAACATCGCGTTCTCGATCGGGCGCGCCCAGCGCCGGCGGGTATTGAACGGATGCACCAGCGCGCGCCACAGATAGCATTCCACGCCGCGATGCTCGACCACGCGGTTGGCGGTGTCGTCCAGCGGCAGCCGTGCGTCGCCCTTCCAGCGCGACAGGCGGCTGTAGCGCAGCGAGAAGAAGCGGGTCTGCCCGCGCAGGGCGAGCTGCTCGGCGATGAAATGGATGTTGGCGCGGCGCGGGGTGCGGTAGTCGTGGGCGGACAGCACCAGATAGCGCGGCGCGCGGGCATCGTGGCGCGATGCGGGAGATAGGAGGGCGTTCATCGGCGGCTCCGGGCTTCGGCGATCAGGTGGCGGGTCTGCAGGATGGAAAGCACGTCGCGGCGGAAGGCCGGCCAGACGAGGAAGACGAGCGCGAAGGCGGCGAGCATCGCGCCGGTGCCGATGGCCAGTTGCTGCCACAGCGCCCCGCCGAGCCACCACGCCGCGGCCCACGATGCCGCGCCACAGAGGCCGTAACCGACCACCGCGCGCAGCCCGTTGGCGAATACCGGCCACACCGGGGTATCGCTGACCCGGCCCACCCAGTACAGCGACAGCGGCCACATCGCCAGCAGGCCGAACGAGTAGCCGGCGGCCACGCCTTCCACGCCCCACCACGAACCGGCGAAGATGCAGGCGATCAGCAGCACCCGGGTGACCACCGAGTAACGCAGCTGCGCGCCCATCAGCCCCTTGGCCAGGAACACCCAGTACGAGGCATAGGCGGTGGTCTGGAACACGCCACCGGCGGTCAGCCACTGGAACAGCGGCACCGCCGGGCGCCACTGCTCGCCGAGCACCAGCACCATCAGCGGCAGCGCCTGCGCGCAGGCGAAGGCGAACGTCGCCACGATCAGATGCACCATCACCGTCTGCCCGCGCAGCAGGAACGCGCTGAAGCGCTCGCGCTCATCCTGCAGCTGCGACAGCACCGGCAGCGCCACGGTGGTGGCCGGCGCGTTGATCTGGTTCAACGGCATCATCAGCAGCTGGAATGCGCGGTTGTACAGGCCGAGCGCTTCGGCGCCCGTACGCGCGCCGATGATGACCTGGCCGACGTTGCGGCTGGCATAGCCGAGCAGCTGCGCCAGCATCAGGTTCCAGCCGAATCCGAGAAACTGCCGCATCGGCGCGGCGCGGCTGTAGCCACGGGGCATCCAGCGCGCGCACGCCACCGTGAGCACCAGCTGCACCGCCGCCTGCACCACCTGCTGCAGCACCAGCGCCCAGAAGCCGAGCCCGGCCAGCGCGGCGGCCACCGCGGCGAGCAGGCCGGCCACCTGCGCGCCGACATCGCTCAGCGCCAGCTGGCCAAAGCGCAGGCCGCGGCTGAGGTGCGCACGATACTGGGTGGTCATGCCGCTGAGCAGGAACGTCACCGCCAGCGCCTGCGATATCTGCACCAGCGCCGGCTCGTGATAGAACGCCGCCAGCGCGTGGGCGCCCGCGAATACCACCAGCGCCAGCAGCAGGCCGATGCCGCTGTTGATCCAGAACAGGTTGTCGCGCTGTTCGCGGCTGACTTCCTTGGCCTGGATCGCTGCCGACGACAAACCGAAATCGCGCAATATTTCCGCCGCGCCGACGATCGCGGTGACCATCGCCATCAGGCCGTAGTCGTGCGGGGTCAGCAGCCGTGCCAGCAGGATGATGCCGCCGAACTGCACGGCCACGCGCACGCCCTGCCCGGCCATGGTGACGAAGGCGCCACCGGCGGCACGCGCGCCGAGACGGGGTGCGGGGGACATTCGCGCCGCCTCGCTGCTCATGCGTAGGCCTCGCTGTCGTGGCCCAGCGCTTCGAGATAGGTGCGGTAGTGCTGCATGCCGATCTTCGGCCAGTCGCGGCGCGAGAGGTCCGGCGCGGCGGTGTTGGGCGCATCGCGCAGGCGCGCCAGCGTATCGACCAGCACCTGGGTATCCAGCTCGCCACGATACAGATGCACCCAGCCCGGCCCCACCTCCTCGGCCACGGCCGCATTGGATTCGCTCCACGGCGCCAGCACCGGCCGTTGCAGCGACAGCGCCAGCAGCAAGGTGCCGGAGTTGTGCATCTGCCGATACGGCAGCACCACCAGTTCGGACAAGCCGACTTCGCGAGCCAGTTCCGCGTCGCCGACATAAGCCAGGTGCGCGCCGATGCGCGGGTCGGCCGTGCAGGCGGCTTCCACCGTGGCACGCATCTCCGGCGTGGCCGGGTTGCCGCAGATGCGCAGTTGCAGCGTCGGGTCCGGCGTCGCCCGCACGACCTCGATCAGCGTCTCCACGCCCTTGTAAGGACGGATCAGGCCGAAGTGCAGCAACCGGCCACGCTGCGAGGTCGGCTGCGGGAAGTCCGCGAACCATTCGCGGTAATGCCCATGCAGGATGGTGTCGGTGAACGGCGGACGTGCCGGTGTCACCGCGTTGATGCGGACCCAGCGCCGGGTCAGGCGGTCCAACCAGCCGAGCAGCCATTGCTCGGTGCGGCCCTGCCGCTCGTGGGGGGCCAGGTTGTGCAGGGTGCGCACCACCGGCGTGCCGGTGAGCTGCAGGCGCAGCAGCAGCATTGCCGTGCACACGCGCTTGGCCCAGGTACCGGCGCGGCTAGGATGGCGCATCAGGTACTCGGGCCAATGCAGGTGCAGTACGTCGTAGCGCGACAGCAACGCCGCGCGCATGGAGAAATAGCGCTGTTCCACGTTGTCCGGCAATGCGCGATAGAGCTGGGTCAGATACGGGTTGGTCTTCGCACCGGGGGGCTCGGTGGAGAACAGCACCACCATCGACGGCGCGGCGTTACGTGCGGCCATCACGCCACCTCCGCCGCGGCACGCGGATCCAGCGCCAACCGGTATTCGTCCTGGTACTGGCGGGCGATGTGGCGCCAGTCATAGCGCGCCGCGAAGGTCATCGCCTGCTCGCGCAGCGCCGGCAGGTCGGCGTCACTGGCCTCGGCCAGCGCCTGGACGCGCGCGGCGGCGGCGTCGGTGGCGGCCGGCTGCACGACGACGCCGAGCCCGGATTCGCGATGCAAACGCGCGAACGGCGGGATATCGCTGAGCACCGGCAGCAGGCCCGCACTCATCGCCTCCACCGCGGCGATGCCGAAGCCTTCATGGCGTGACAGGCACACGAAGAACTGCGCCTGTTCCAGCAGCTTCGCCAGCTGGGCCGGGCTGGGCGAGGCTACCAGTTGCACCGCGTCGGCCAGTCCACGCGCGGCGATGGCCGCCTGCAACGTGGCCAGGTCGAAATCATATTCGCGCCCGGCCAGCAGCAACCGCCAACGCGGGTCCTTGCGGCGCAGCGCGGCGAGCAGGTCCAGCGTCTCCAGCAGCCCTTTGTTGACCGACCAGCGCCCGAAGTACGCCAGCGTGCGGCCCGGCTCCGGGCTGCCGCGCCCGGCGAACTTGGCCACGTCCACGCCGTTCTCGATCACCCGCAGGCGATGGGCCGGCACGATGCGGGAGAACAGCCGGCCATCGTTCTCGCTGGTCGCGATGATCCGCGCATAGGCGCGCGCGGAGGCCCTCGTCAGCGTCTGGAACCACAGCTGCTTCAGGCGCGACGCATAAGCCGTGTGGAAGAAGCCGCCGTGGGTGGAGACGACCATCGGCTTGCGGTGCAGCAGCCGGGTCATCGCCAGGAAGTCATAGAAGAAGTCGATGCCGTGCACGTGCACCAGGTCGGCGTCCTGCAGATGCGACAGCACCGACGGCGCCAGCGGATAGCGCGAGGAACCCCGATAGCCGATGCGCCGGATCGCGATGCCATCCACCTCGTCCTGCCCCTCCAGTCGTGCGTCGGAGGCGGTGAACAACCGGTCCAGCGTCAGCACCTCGGCCCGGCCGCCCTGCTGCTGGTGCTGCCGCGCGACGTTGAGTACGACCTCCTCCATGCCGCCGACGGAAGGATGGAACTGGCGAACGACATGCACGACTCTCATTGCGAACGTACCTCGGGATTGGCTTGGATCCGGGTGCCGCCGGCCTGCCCGGCGGGCAGACCCAGCGTCCACGGTGCCCAGCGCGCCAGCACGAAACGCGCCGGCACCGCCGCGGCGATGGCGACCGCGCTGGCACCCAGTGCCCAGCCGGGACCCGGCGGCGTGGTGACACCGGCCAGCGCACGCACACCGGACAGGAAGAACAGCACGAGGAAATGCGTGCACAGGATCACCAGGGTGTTGCGACCGATCCACTGCACGCCGGGCCAGCGCTGGATCCACCCGCCCACATGCCACATCAGCGCGGTACCCAGCAGTGCCACCAGCAGGAACAGCGCCGGCCATTGGCCGAAGCGAAGCAGGTTCACGTCGACCTTGCCGTTGATCCAGGCCAGCGGCAGCCAGAGGACCGCGAGCAGCAACGGCACGCCCCACCAGCGCAGCGCCGGGTGCATCACGGCGTGCCGGGCGTGGCCCGCGAACGCCGCGCCCGCGGCAAAGAAGAACAGGGATACCGGCAGCACATCCAGCCCCCACGGCAGGCGCACGCTTTGGCTGGGGAACCACGCACACCAGGCACACGCGACCACCGCCATCAGCAGCGTGATCACCGCCGCCGACAAGCGCTTGCCGAGGTAATGGAAGGCGATGGCGGTGACGAACAGCGCCGGCAGGAACCACAGCGCGGGCTGCACATACAGGCGTTCGCCGGTTCCCTGCACGAGCCCGACCAGCGGGTCCCACCAGGGCAGCGTGCCCCAGCGCGCCGCCTTGGCACCCACATGCCGCGTCGCCAGCCAGTAGGCGTAGGCCACGAAAAAGAAGAACACATAGGGCACCACCAGCCCGCGCACGAGCTTGGCCCAGGTGTCGGCGTCGCCGCGCGGGCGTCCGAATGCGGCACCCACCCAGCCGGAGACAAAGAAGAACAACGGCACGTGGAAGCTGAAGGCCAGCAGCGTATAGGTCTGCGGCACGCCCTTGGCATGCCCGAGCACCACCAGCACGATCGCAATGGCGCGGGTGGCATCGATGCGTCCATCGCGTACCGGGGCCTGGGTCGTCATGGCGTGGCTCCGGCCAGCGCCCTGCGCTCCTGCAGCAGGCGCCGTGCCGAGGGCAGCACCGGCGCACCCTGCCACAACCAGCCGCAGACGAACCACCACAGCGCCGCGGTCTTGATCGAGAAATAGCCGTTGGAAACCAGCAGGCTGAGCGCGAACGCGAAGATCGCCAGCTGCTTGAACAGTTGCCCTTCGGTACCCGGCAGGAACAGCAGGAACGAATAGGCCAGCAGGAACGCCATCACCCCGAAGATCGACTGCGAGACGATGAAATATGCGATGCCACTATCGAAGTAGCGGTAAGCCGCATCGGTATCCAGCCCCAGCCATGCCGGCAGCGAGAGATGCGTCATCGAATCGACGGTGAAGAAGATGCGGCCTAGCGTGGTGTCCTCGTAGGCCTGGACCCCCGCCGCGGTGACCAGCAGCCAGCCGCCGAACAGGACGAGGATGAACAGTCCGAAGGCCAGCCGCTGGTCAACGCGCCGCAGGAAGGGGGCGAGCACCGCCATCAGCACGCAGGTGCCGGCGGCCAGGCGGCCATCGGAAGCGACGATGAGGAAGCCGATCAGGCCGATGCCCAGCAATTGTTTCCATCCGCTCAGCCAGCGCCGGAATGCCAGCAGCACGGCGGTGAAGAAGATGATGTAGTTGCCCATCGTCACCGGCTCGATGAACACCGACGAGGCGCGTGGCAGGTTGCTCGATGGCAGGAAGTTGCGCGCGCCCGGCCGCGTGGCGCTGACGAACAGGTTGCTGTCCTCGTTCCAGAAGCCGGAGGCACTGAAACCACGCGCGTTGACGAAATAGCTCTTGGGATTGACCACATCGCCATACGTGGTCGGCGCGGCCAGCTCGAAGCCGGCCACCAGCGCGATGATCAGGGTCAGGCGCACGCACATCTGCGGCACCGAGCCACGGTATGCGCAGCCAAGTACGAGGAAGGCGAAAGGAATCAGCGCGTCGCGCAGGAACTTGGGATCGAACTGCCAGGTCAGGAAGAAGCGCAGCAGCACCAGACCGACCAGGAAACCCAGGCCGCCGATCACCAGCGCGGCGCGCTTGCGGTCCAGCGAGAGCACGCCCAACAGGAAACAGGCGCCGTAGAGCGCGAACTCGACGGCGTAGGTCATCGCCGGGCGCACCGTGAACACCTTGGCGTTCACCACCGCGAGCAGGAAGTTGTACCCCACCGCCAGCAGCAGCACGCACTCGATGAGCACGTTGCGCCAGCGCACGCGGTGCGCAACCTGGGGCGTCAATGCCGTCGCCCACGCGGGCGACGGCACCGGCATGCCGGCGTGGGCACCCATGGCCGACATCAGTAGGCGTTCTTCTGGCCGAGCACCCGTACCGCGGTCAACACGATGATCCGCGTATCCAGCCACAGCGACCAGCGCCGGATGTAGTCGAGGTCGTACTGGATGCGCTTCTTCATCGTGCGCAGTTCCGGCGTCTCGCCACGGAAGCCGTTGACCTGCGCCCAGCCGGTGATGCCCGGCTTGACGTAGTGGCGCTGCATGTAATGGTGGATCAGCTTCTCGTAGTGCGTGTTGTGCTGCGCCGCATGTGGACGCGGGCCCACCACCGACATGCTGCCGCCTAGCACGTTGAAGATCTGCGGCAGCTCGTCGAGGCTGGAGCGACGCAGGAATGCACCGAAGCGGGTGATGCGGCTGTCGTGGCGGGTGGCCTGCTGCACGTGCTCGCTATCGTCATGCACGCGCATGGAGCGGAACTTCAGCATCGAGAACTCGCGCCCGCCCAGGCCATGACGGCGCTGGCGGAACAGCACCGGGCCCGGCGAGCTGAGCTTGACGCCCAGCGCGCAGGCCAACATCACCGGCCACAGCACCAGCAGCGCGGCCACGGCGACGATCTTGTCCTGCATCGCCTTGGCGACGATGAAGTAGCTGTCGCGATCGACGCCACCCTGGCGCAGGTTGATCACCGGCACGTTGCCGATCACTTCGCCGGACTGGTTGAGCATGCCGAAGTCGAACAGATCCGGCACCAGCTTGACGTTGATCGGATAGCGGTCCAGGCCTTCCAGCAGCTGCTTGATATGGTCACGCTCGCCCAGCGGCAGCGAGATCCACACCTGGTCGACGTGGTTGGACTCCAGGTAGGCGATCAGGCCATCCGGGCTGCCCAGGCACGGCAGGTCCTCCTGGCGATGATCGGCCAGGGTCAGGTCGTAGCGGCTGCTGAAATAGCCCACCACCTGCATGCCGACCCAGGGATTGCGGACCAGATGCTGTTGGATCTTCATCACCGGATGGCGCAGACCCACCACGACCACGCGCTGGGTATCCACACCGCGACTGCGCAGGTTATTGAGCAGCATGCGCAGCAAGGTACGCGACACCAGCAGGCTGCCCAGCGCACCGGCGAACCACACGCCGATCCACACCCGCGATACGCCCTGGCCGAACTGCACCACCAGTGCATGCACGGAGAACAGCGCCAGCACGCCACCGAACGCGGCGCCAAGCACCAGCAGCTCCTGGCGCAGGCCACGCCCGCGCCAGCTGCGGTACAACGGGAACAACGCGAAGCAGATCACCGCATACAGCGCCGTGGTTCCAATCGCGACGCGGTATGCCGCCGCCGGCACCCAGGTGCCATACAAAATGCGATAGGCGCACAAAGCACTTGCCACCACCACTGCCACGTCGAAGACGCGCAATACCAGGTCCGCGGCAGCGGAATACTTGGTCAACAATCGCGGCGAAGTCGCCGTATAGG
Organism: Lysobacteraceae bacterium UBA6001; assembly: GCA_002429615.1. GTDB lineage: Bacteria > Pseudomonadota > Gammaproteobacteria > Xanthomonadales > Xanthomonadaceae > Stenotrophomonas_A. The sequence goes on along the minus strand of DJAN01000181.1, from coordinate 4,971 downwards.
TCGCACTGCTCAGATCGGCCAACAACATGGGAATGTCCTCCAAACCTTCCGGCGTCGCGCGCGTGGGGGAACACACTGCGCCATCAGGCCTCGATCGCCTGCCACGTGGATCAGCGACGCCCTCCTACGTCGACCCCGGATCCCGCGACAGCCATTTTCATCCAACGGTGCCGTCACCGCCGCCCATCTGCTACATCCGCCAAACCACCCTCCCGACCTCGATCATCACGACTCGAAAACTAATCCATCGATGTATTCCGACCCTGAACCACCTGTCACCAAGTTGACCTGGGCACAACGCTTCTGCCGTCACGCTCCTGCCAGTTCATCGGCGGGATCGCGCAGCAGGAAACGCAGCAGTGCGACAGCCACGCCAATGAACAGGCCGAACACCAGCGCCAGCGCCACATTCAGTGGCAGCTTGGGCATGTTGGGATTGCTCGGCACATCGGCACCATCGACGATGGAGATATTGTTGTTGCCGACATTGCCCGCCACGCCGATCTCCTTGAAACGCTGCAGCAGCGCGTCATAGAGCTGCCGGTTGGTATCGGCCTCGCGCTTGAGCAGGTTGTATTGGATCGAGCGCGTCTGCAGGTCGAGCTCGTCGCCCTTGAGGCCGGCGATGCGCTCATTCATCAACTGCTCCTGCTGGGTATCGGCGTCGTACTGCGCCTTCAGCGCCTGCCGGATATTCAGCACTTCACGGTTGATCTGGCGCTGCACCTCGGTCATCTGCGACTTCAGGCGCAGCATCTCCGGATAATCCGGCTTGAACGTGGACAGCTTCTGCTGGTACTCGGCGTTGAGCCTGACCTGCTCGGCACGCAGCTGCTGCACCAGCGGGTTGGAAATCACCTGCGGCAGCGCCATGCCGTCACCGCGGCTGGCCTGGCGCCACGCGGCCTCGGACTTGATGCGCTGGTCCTGCGCGCCCGCCAGCAAGGCGTTGAGCTCGGTCAGGTTCTGCGCGGGCAGCGAGGGCTTGTCTTCGCCCACCGGCACGATCATTTCCTGGCTCGAATACGCCACCAGCTTGCGCTCGGAATCCTCCACCCGCCCCTGCAGCTGCTCCAGCCGCTCGGACAGGTATTTGGTGGCGAACGCGGAGGCCTGCATGCGCCGCTGCTGGTTGCTCACGATGAACACGCGGGCGTAGGCATTGGCCACCTTGGCCGCCACGCGCGGATCGGGCGAATCGAAGTTGATGCGGACCAGGCGCGAGTTGCGGATCGGTTCGATTTCCAGGCCATCGATCAACGCGGCCATCAGCGCGCGCTCGACCGCGGCCTGCCGCTCGGGCGACTGCTTGCCGCCTTCCGGATGCGTGGCGTCGAACTTCGCGGTGACCTTGTCCACCAGCGGGCGGAAATACGGGTCGCTGGCCAGTTGTGCCTCGCGGGCCACCTGGCGCGCCAGCGACCGGCTCTGCAGCAGTTCGTACTGGGTCTCGTAGAAGTCGCGATCCTGCGGCGATTCGGCCGGCATCAGGTTCTCGACATTGACCACGTTGAGCGCCTCGCGCTCGATCTGCAGGGTGCTGGTGGCGCGGTAGGACGGCGTGATCAGCCAGGTGACCACCAGCGCGACCAGCACGATCGCCGCGGTGATGCCGATGATCAGCCAGCGCTGCGCCAGCAATGCGCGCCAGTAATCGCGCAGGCCCAGTTCGGGGTGATGGTGCACGTGCGGGTGCAGGGTCGGGGTATCGTGCTGGGTCATCGGTAGGCCCGCCATACCATCACGAAGGGCGTCAGCTCCAGCACCGTGCGCAGCAGCAGACGCGCGTCGGAACGGTACACCACGACAATGTCGCCACCGTAGATTTCCGGATCCGGCGCCTTGCCGTGCTCGATGTCGCCCAGGTCGAAGCGCGCGATCATCTTCTGTCCCTGCACGGTGCGGAACACGATGATGTTGCCGCGACTGGCGATGTTGCTCACGCCCTTGGCCTGCGCGATAGCCTGCTGCAGCGTGAGGTTCGCGCCCACCACCGGATAGATGCCGGGCTCGTCGACCGCACCGGTCACGGTGACGCGGCGACCATTGGCCTCCTGCACGAACACCGAGACCTGCGGATCCTGCAGGTAGCTCTTGCGGTAGCGGTCGGCGACCTCATTCTCGAACTCGGCCACGCCCTTGCCGGCGGCGCTGACGCTGCCGATCAGCGGCAGGGTCACGTTGCCGTCGTTGTCCACGCGAATCTGCCGCTCCAGGTCATCGACCTGGAACACCTTCACCAGCAGCACATCGCCAGGCGAGAGCCGATACTCCGGCTGCACCGTGGCCAGTGCCAACGGATCGGGCTGGGGCAGTTCCTTCGCCATGTGAGACGTGCTGTGGCACGCCGCCAGCAGGGACATCAGGCCGAGCGACAGCCACAACCTCGTCAGGCGTCTACGTCTGGTGGAGTAACTCATGCGTGGGGATCACCGCCTCGATCGGGTTTTCGGGACGACCTCGCCCACTCCGACCGGCACATGGCCAGGCAGCGGTGAACGCAGGTGATGGAGTTGCCTTGCTTGCCGGTGACGGTTCACCGGCGGATCGCTGACTTCAACGTTACGGGGGAAGCGTTGTTGCGTTAGGCAAAGCGTTGTTGCGACGCACTATGGCATAGAAAACGGTTCCGACAATCCCCTCGCGCCAAAAAAATGGCGCGCGTGGGGTTCTTGGTTCAAGTTCGTCTTTGGCTCGTTCACGCGCCTTGTACGCGTGGCGAAAAAATGTGCAGTTCCTCACGAATTACTACGCGATGCAGATCACGACATGCCTTCCGGCGCGTGCATCTATTCCATGCATCACCTGGTACACGCGATACGACGAAGACCACCGCGGCTGACACGAAAAGGTCATGCGCGCGGATTTCACATGGCGTGCACGCCGCGCGCATGCGTCAGCGCCGGCGTTCGGCCTCTGCATCGCTGGGTATCAGACCCGCCTGTTCGAGCATGGCCTGCAGGCGGCCGCGGATATGTTCGAGATCCTCGGAGGCGGCACCGGCACGGATGCGATCAGCCTCGACCTGGAAGGCAAGGAAATCGAAATCGGCGTCCTCGTCGCCACGCAGCCTGGGCAACTGCGCCTGCAGTGCATCCAGGCAGCGATCGATTTCAGCTCGGTTCGACATGACACTCGCCCCGCTCAACATCACGATGGCCCCTGTGGAGCCGATCCTACGCCAAGCCCCCACCAGGAATCTGTGCGATTCAGCCATCACGTGAAGACAGATCGTCATCGTCCGTGCGATGCAGTCCCCCCATGCCACCGCCCATGCCGCCCCCCATTCCACCGCCGCCGCCACCGCCGGCACCACCGCGCTTGGCCTCGCCCGCCTCCTTGCCGCGCGTGCCACCGCTGGTACGGGTCGGGCCTTGCGAAGGAATCGCCAGCGATGGCGGGATGGCGGCCAGGTCCAGCGCCTGGCGGATGAAATCGCGCAGTGACACCACCAGCGCGCCGGTCTCCACCGGGCGGCCAGCGACCATCTCGGTGGCCGCCTGAGCGGCCAACCGGACCTGCTCCTCGGTGCCCAGCAGCACCACGTCGGACAGTGCGCCTTCGACCGCATCGCGGATGCGTCGGCGCCGGTCCGAGCCATTCGCCGAGGCGGGCTCGCCCTCCCCCTGTGGCCCACGTGCGCGCAGTTCGCGCAGGTGGCTGGGATCCACGCTCAGCTCACCGGTGAACGAGCCGCCCAACACCTTGTAGGCCGCGATCAAGGTCTTCAGGCGCTCGTTGATCTGGCGGTTCTCGCGTTCGCGGCGGCGCTGCAGCGTCTGCATGAAGACCAGGCGGATGCCGACCGCGACGAGCGACACCACGACCAGTCCGAACAGCGTGGTCAGCATTGCGTTCCAGGAACTGAAGTCGAGCATGTTGCGCACGGCGATCTCCTTGCCTGAGGCAAGGAAGATAGCGGATCGGCGCCCACGGCCGCGTGTGGAAGCCGTGGGCGCCTTGGTTACGCGACGCTATCCCGCCTGAGGATAGGCGTCCTCGCCGTAGTGCCATGCCTCGCGCCAGCGCGCGTCGGATCCCTGCACGCGCACGCCGGTGAGTCTTCCGCTCGAGGCATGCGTCGAACGTGCATGCAGGCGGGCGAATTCCATCGCCTCATCCTGCGTCCTGAACTGACGGGCCGCGCCCGCGGCGAGCAGGCCCTCGCCTTCGCGGACCGCCCATCCATTGAGATGCATCACCACATACCAGTACTTCCGGTCCATGCAGCCTCCTCCAACCCGGATATCGCACCTACCCCCTACGGGTAGTAAAGCCCCGTGCTGCACGTCGGCCTACACGGAATCGGCAAACCACGAGGACCCGGAATGGCCGCCGGGCCTGGCTGGCCGGCTTCCTTTGCTTGGATATACTGGCTCCGTCAACAGGGGGAAAATCCGATGAACGCCATTTGGACAGCGCTGATCGCGCTGGCTTTGTGCTGCATTGCGCCCGACACCCACGCCCAGGACGCGATCGATCCCGCGGTCTGGGGACCCTACGCACAGATGGCTGGAAAACAGGCCACTTTCCGCGACGACAGCGGGCGGACGATCCACGAGGAATACCGCTGGATCGAACCCGGCCGTGTACTCCAGCACGTCCAGACCCGCGTGGACGGCGGCAAGGTCGTCTACCAGGCGACGATTTCCGCCACAGGCGTGCCGGGCCAGCTGGATGCGATCTACGAGACCGACTGGCTGAAGGGCCCGCGCGTCGTGCTGCTGCGCGGCCCCAACGTGGCCCTGTGGGCCGACGCGATACTGTTCCAGCCCGCCAAGCAGGTGGCGCTGAATCCGGATGGCACCTGGACCGAACGCACGGTCAAGCTCAATCCCAACCTGGAAGTGGTGCAGGTCAAATCGGTGCAGCCGCGCAGCGATGTGGCCGTATTGCCGCCCGCCACCGCGAGCCAGCAGCCCGCCGCGCCAGCGACCGCCGCGACACCCGCGAGCGCATCGGCCACCGCGC
>DJAN01000134.1 GCA_002429615.1 Lysobacteraceae bacterium UBA6001 | reverse complement strand
GCGCTGCGCGCGTGGCCACGCCCCGCGCTGGCCTGGCTGGCCGGTGCCGCGCCGCTGCTCGGCGTGCTGATGCTCGTCTGGCTTGCGCCGGCCGTGTTCGCCGGCCACGTCGTGCGCGGCGAGCACGCCTGGCTGCCGCAGGTCGGGCTGAGCTTCGCGCTGCGCCTGGACGGGCTGGCATGGATGTTCGCCATGCTGGTACTGGCGATCGGCGCGCTGGTGGTGATGTACGCGCGCTACTACCTCGGCCGCGACGACAACGCCGCGCGCTTCTATGCCTTCCTGCTGCTGTTCATGGGCGCGATGCTCGGGCTGGTGCTGGCGGGCAACCTGCTCCTGCTGCTGGTGTTCTGGGAACTGACCAGCCTCAGCTCGTTCCTGCTGATCGGCTTCTGGACGCATCGCCAGGACGCGCGCGAAGGGGCGCGCATGGCGCTGGTGATCACCGGCGGCGGCGGCCTGGCGCTGCTCGGCGGCATCCTGCTGATCGGGCGCATCGTCGGCAGCTATGACCTCGACGTGGTGCTCGCCTCCGGCCAGGCGCTGCGCGACAGCCCGCTGTATCCGGCCGCACTGTTCCTGGTGCTCGGCGGCATCTTCACCAAGAGCGCGCAGTTCCCGTTCCAGTTCTGGCTGCCGCACGCGATGGCCGCGCCCACGCCGGTATCGGCCTACCTGCATTCGGCGACGATGGTGAAGGCCGGCGTGTTCCTGCTGGCGCGACTGCATCCCGCGCTGGCCGGCAGTGACCTGTTCTTCTACACCGTCAGCGGCGTCGGCGCGTTCACCCTGGTGTTCGGCGCCTGGAACGCGATCTTCCAGCACGACCTGAAAGGCCTGCTGGCGTACTCGACGATCTCGCACCTGGGCCTGATCACCATGCTGTTCGGCCTGTCCACGCCGATGGCGGTGGTGGCCGGCGTGTTCCACATCCTCAACCACGCGGTGTTCAAGGCCTCGCTGTTCATGGCCGCCGGCATCATCGACCACGAGACCGGCACCCGCGACATGCGCCGGCTGGGCAACCTGCGCCGTTTCCTGCCCTACACCAGCGCGCTGGCCATCGTCGCCTCGCTGGCGATGGCGGGCATCCCGCTGCTCAACGGCTTCCTGTCCAAGGAAATGTTCTTCGCCGTGGCACTGGATACCGAAGCGCCGGTGCCGATGCGGATCGCGACCTCGATCGCCGCCCTGCTCGCCGGCGTGCTCGGCGTGGCCTACAGCCTGCGCTTCGTCCACGACACCTTCTTCGGCCAGGGCCCGCGCGACCTGGACCACATGCCGCACGAACCGGCGCGCTGGATGCGCATTCCGGTCGCGATCCTGGTGGCGATCTGCGTCGCGGTGGGCATCGTGCCCGGCCTCACCGTCGCGCCGGTCCTGCGCGTGGCCGCCGGTTCCATCCTCGGCGCCCAGCTGCCCGATTACGACCTCGCGGTCTGGCATGGATGGAACGGGCCGCTGGCGATGAGCGTGGCCGGCGTCATCGGCGGCGTGGCGCTGTACTTCGGCCTGCGCCGCCTGCTGGACCTGTACGCGGTGGCGACGCGCTCGCAGGGCAAGTGGCTGTTCCAATGGCACCTGGATGCGCTGTCGGCGCTGGCGCTGCGCTTCACCTCGCTGATCGTCGACGGCCGCCTGCAACGCATGCTGCTCCTGCTGGTGCTGGCCGCGCTGGCGGTGGGGGTGGCGCCGTTCCTCGGCGACGGCGCGCTGCCGCCGTGGATGCCGTCGCAACCGCTGCCGCTGCTGGGCTGGGCGCTGTGGCTGCTGCTGGTGGCGTGCACGCTGGGCGGGCTGTTCCTGCATCGGCAGCGCCTGCTGGCGGTGATGGTCATCGGCGGCACCGGCCTGTCGGTGAGCCTGGTGTTCGTCTTCCTGTCCGCACCGGACCTGGCGCTGACCCAGCTGCTGGTGGAGATGGTCACGCTCACGCTGATGCTGCTGGCGATGAACTACCTGCCGAGTGTGTCGCCGCCGGAGCGTTCGCGCTGGCGGCGCTGGCGCGATGCCACGCTGGCGATTGCCTGCGGCGGCGGGCTGGCGGTACTGGCGTATGCGCTGATGACCCGTCCCAGCCGCACGATGGCCGGCGAGATGCTCTCGCGTGCGTTGCCCGAGGCGTATGGCCACAACGTGGTCAACGTGATCCTGGTGGACTTCCGCGGCTTCGACACCTTCGGCGAGATCTGCGTGTTCGCGATCGCCGGGCTGGTGGTGCATGCCTTGCTGCGGCGCGCGCGCATGGCCCCGGAGAAGGTGATGCCCGGCCCGCCGATCAAGCTGCCGGTGCCCGCCGACCTCGCCCAGATCATGTTCCCGCTCATCCTCACCGTGTCGGTGTTCCTGTTCCTGCGCGGCCACAATGCGCCCGGCGGCGGCTTCATCGCCGGGCTGGTGCTGGCGGTGCCGCTGCTGATGCAGTACGTGATCCAGGGCACCGAGTCGGTGGAATCACGCTTCGGCTTCGACTATGTGCGCTGCATCGGCACGGGCCTGGCCATCGCCCTGCTCAGCGGCGCGGCGTCGATGGGGTTCGGCGTGCCCTTCCTCACCAGCGGCCATGCCGAGCTCGACCTGCCACTGATCGGCACGCTGGAACTGGCCAGCGCGATGGGCTTCGATACCGGCGTCTACCTGGTGGTGTTCGGCGCGGTGATGCTGATGCTGTCGATGATGGGCACGGTGAAGCCCTCGCTGACACGCCGCTCCCTCCACGGCGAGATCGACCCGGCACGTCGCTCGCCCCTGACCGGAGGCCGCGGCTGATGGAACTCGCTCTGGCCAGCGCGATCGGCATCCTGTTCGCCTGCGGCATCTACCTGCTGCTGCGCGCGCGCAGCTTCGACGTGATCCTCGGCCTGACGTTCCTGTCCTACGCCACCAACCTGCTGATCTTCGCCGGTGGCCGCCTGCGCGAAGGCCAGGCGCCGGTGCTGCGCGACGGCGTGGCCCCCACGCTGGCCCAGCACACCGACCCGCTGCCACAGGCGCTGGTGCTGACCGCCATCGTGATCGCCTTCGCGATGACCGCGATCAGCCTGGTGCTGGCGATGCGCAGCCGCGCCGACAACGGCAGCGACCACGTCGACGGGCACGAAGATGCGCCCGCCGATGCCGCCGGCGGGGAGGACGCGCGTTGAACCACCTGCCGGTCCTGCCGATCCTGATCCCGCTGCTGGGCGCCATCGCCTCGCTGTTCGTCGAACACCGCCGCTTCGGCTCGCGCGTGCAGCGCGGCGTCGCCTGGGCCAGCGTGGGCCTGCTGGCGATCGCGGTGCTGGCGCTGGTCGAGGCCACCGCGGGCGGACACATCCTGGTCTACCTGCTGGGTGACTGGCCGTCACGCCTGGGCATCGCGCTGGTCGCCGACCGCCTGTCAGCATGGATGCTGCTGACCACCCTGTGCCTGGCGGTGGCCTGCCTGCTGCATGCCTGCGCCGGCTGGGACCGGCGCGCGCCGCACTTCCATGCGCTGTTCCAGTTCCAGCTGATGGGCCTCAACGGCGCCTTCCTCACCGGCGACATCTTCAACCTGTTCGTGTTCTTCGAGGTGATGCTGATCGCCTCCTACGGCCTGCTGGTCAGTGGCGGGCGTGGCCTGCGGATGCGCGTGGGCCTGCATTACGTGGTCTTCAACGTCACCGCGTCCACGCTGTTCCTGATCGCGCTCGGCCTGCTGTACGCCCTGCTGGGTTCGCTCAACATGGCCGAGCTGTCGCAGCGCATTGCCCAGCTGCCGCCCACCGAGCTGCCGCTGGCCCGCGCCGCGCTGGGCCTGCTGCTGCTGGTGTTCTGCAGCAAGGCGGCACTGCTGCCGCTGTATCTGTGGCTGCCGGAAGCCTATTCGCGCGCGCCCGCGGCGGTGGCCGCGCTGTTCGCGGTGATGACCAAGGTGGGCCTGTACGCGGTACTGCGGGTGAGCCTGATGTGGTTCGGGCCCGGCGCCGGCGCGCTGCAGGGCTTCGGCCACACCGCGCTGCTGTGGACCGGCGTGGCCACGCTGGTGCTGTCCGCCTTCGGGGTGATGGCGGCGACCCGGCTGCGCGTGCTGGTCGCGTATCTGGTGGTGTTCTCGGCCGCGACGCTGTTCATCGCGTTCTCGCTCGGTGACCAGGGCGCGATCGCCGCCGGCCTGTATTACCTGCCGCACAGCACGTTCGCGGCCGCCGCACTGTTCATGATCGCCGACCTGGTGCGCCGCCGTCGCGGCGACGCTAGCGATCGCAAGGCCATCGTCGCGCCGCTTCCCGGCCGCGCGGTGCCCGGCACGTTGTACTTCATCGCCGCGGTGGCGGTGGCCGGGCTGCCGCCGCTGTCCGGGTTCCTGGCCAAGCTGGCGCTGCTGGCGCACGTGCCGGACGCGCAGGTCGCGCTGGTATGGAGCGCGGTACTGGGCGGCAGCCTGCTGGTGGTGATCGGCCTGACCCGCGCCGGCATCCGCCTGTTCTGGCGCGTACCCGACACCGACACCGGCGCGCCGCCCGCGCCGACGCCACGGCGCGCGCGCCTGCGGCCGCCAGAGACCATCGCCACGGTGCTGCTGCTCGGCTACCTGGTGGCGATGACGGTGGCCGCCGGCCCGTTGATGCGGCATACCGACGCCATGGCGCGGCAGCTGCGGCAGGCGGACGATTACCTGCAGGTCCTGCGCGATACGCATCCGGTGTTGAGGCAGCCATGACCAAGCCCCCTTCCCGACCGCGCTGGCGTCGCCTGTATCCCTCGTTGCCGCTGAGCGCGACGATCTTCGCGTTCTGGTTGATGCTCACCGACAGCCTCGGCTTCGGCGCGGCGGTGATGGGGCTGCTGATGGCCACCGTGGTGCCGCCGTTCGCCGCGCGGCTGGACCGCGAGTTCGCGCGCATCGGTTCGCTGCGGCCGATTCCGAGGATGCTGCTGGTCGCGTTCTGGGACATCGTGCGCTCCAACATCCGCGTGGCCGCGCAGGTGCTGGGCCGCGAGGCCGACATCCACCCCGGCTTCATCTGGGTGCCGCTGGACATGGCCAACATCCACGGCATCGCCGCGTTGACCAGCATGATCACGCTGACGCCGGGCACGGTATCGGCGGAGCTGTCGGATGATCGCCGTCATCTGCTGGTGCACGTGCTGCACCTGGATGATCCGGAGGCGCTGATCGCCGAGATCAAGCATCGTTATGAGAAGCCGCTGATGGAGATCTTCCCGTGACCGGCCATATCTTCATGGAAACCACGATCGTGGTGTGCATGCACATCGTCGGGCTGGCGATGATGATGGCGCTGTGGCGGCTGCTGCGCGGCCCGACCCTGCCCGACCGCATCCTGGCGCTGGACACGCTGTCGGTCACCGCGATCGCCGAGCTGATGCTGTTCGGCATGCACCTGGATTCGCCGATCTACTTCGAGGCGGCGCTGGTCATCGCCATGCTCGGCTTCGGCAGCACGGTGGTGCTGAGCAAATATGTACTGCGCCGGGATATCGTCGAATGATCGCGCTGATCGAATACGCGCTCGGCGCGCTGCTGATCGTCGGCACCTTCTTCATCCTGGTCGGTGCGTTCGGCCTGGTGAAGCTGTCGGACTTCTTCAAGCGCCTGCATGCGCCCACCAAGGCCAGCACGCTGGGCGTGGGTTGCGTGCTGCTGGCGTCGGTGGGCTACCACCTGCTGCTGGGCGAGGATCCGCAGCCGCGCGAGCTGTTGATCACCGCGTTCCTGTTCATCACCGCGCCGATCAGCGCGTACATGATGGCGCGCACCGCGCTGGCCCTGAAGCTGGGCGAGCGCCCGCCGATGCCGTCGGCCGACCAGCCGGACGACGGCTCATCCGATCAGCAGTAGCTCCAGCACGATCCAGCCACAGAACGCGCCGAACAGGATCGCGCCTTCGATGCGGCTGATGCGCAGGTCGCCGCGCAGCATCGGGTAGAGCACCAGCGCGAAGGCGATCGCGGCGGGCAGCTCCAGGCGCACGAACGACGCCGGCAACGCCAGCGGCCGCCAGGCGGCCATGCCGCCGACGATCACCAGCATGTTGAACAGGCTGGAGCCGATGACGTGACCGACCACCATGTCCCCTTGGCCACGGCGTGCGGCGACCACCGCGGCGACCATCTCCGGCACCGCGGTGGCGATTGCCACCGGCAACAGGCCAACCAGCAGCGGCGACAAGCCGAGTGCGAGACCCAGCTGCGGTGCTGGCTTCACCACCAGCCCCGCACCGACATAGAGCAGCAGCAGGGCGATGACCAGCCGCAACAGGTTGAGTTTCAACTCGGTGCGCGTGGCGGCGAATGCCTCCACCGTCTCGCGTACCGCCGGCGACTCGCGCCGCGCGCGCGCCGGCAGCAGTGCCAGCAGCACCACGAACACCCCCAGCAGCAGCACGCCTTCGAAGCGGTCCAGCGTGCCGTCGAGGCCGAAGCCGATCAGCGCGATGGTGGCCGCCAGCAGCAGCACCAGCAGCGGGGCGAGCAGCCGCATGCGCACCGCCAGCGGCGCGACCATCGCGGCCACGCCCAAGGTCAGGCCCATGTTGGCGATGTTGCTGCCCACGGCGTTGCCGAGCGCGAGTTCTTCCAGCCCGGCAGCGAACGCGCGGGCATTGACCGCCAGTTCCGGCAGCGAGGTACCGAAAGCGACCAGCAACAGCCCGGCCAGGAACGGCGAGGCCCCGAAGCGCTGGGCGAGCCCGGAGGCGGCCTTGACGATGGAGTCGCCGCCGAGCGCCAGCAACAGCACGCCCAGCAGGAATGTCCCTGTCGCCGCTAGCGTGGCGCTATGCATGAGCCGGCCTCCCGGTGGATGCGGCGATTGTCACCCCAAGCCCGGCACGGTGCCAGCGCCGGCCGGCGTCAGCCGCATCCCTCGACGTAGTCGACCTGTGGCGCAAGCCCGACCCGCCAGCGCGTGACCGTGCCGCTGGCATCGGTGTCGAACACGAGCACGCCGGCCTGGCCTTGCTGGGTGACCCGCAGGGTGTGCGCGCCGGCTTCGTACTTGTGGGGCTGGGTCTCGACATGGCCCGCATACAGCGTGGTGATGTCGGCTTCGGGCATGCCGGCGCGACCGCCGCCGGGCGCGAGTTCCTTGGGGTTGTCGCTGTCGTAGCGCACCAGCTTGGCGCCTTCCATCATGAAGCCGAAGCTGCGGTCCTGGACCGCCCACTTGGGACGCAGGTAGTAGCAGCCGTCGGGGCCGTTGGCCGCATCGGGCGTGCCTTCAAGCTGGCCGCCCCAGGCTTCGCGGACCTGGTCGGCACTCATGCCGAAGCGCACATCGCCGTAGCCGTCCCAGCGCGCGAGCACCTGGCCGCCCTGCTGCAGGCGCGGCGGCAGCGTGCCGGGCGGTGCGGTGGCGGGCGGTACATCGGTGGCCGGCTGATCGACGCCGGGCTTGGTGGCATCGGCCTGCGCGGCGGCCTGGTCCTGCTTCGATGCGACGGGTTCGGGCGTGCGCTGGCATGCGGCGAGCAGCGGCAGGCAAAGAAACAGGCTGGAAAGGGGGTATTTCATCGGCTTCCCCGGCACGATTGATGCGCACAGGCTAACCGCCGCCCCTGTGAACACCATGTAGGAGCGGCTTCAGCCGCGACTGCCATCCGCCAGTTCGCGACGCCACAAGTCGGGACTCAAGCCCCCCAACAATCACCCATCAATCAAGGCGCGACAAACTGCTTCTTCAACCCCGCCCAGCACTGCTGGTAATCGCGCTGCCGATGCGCGGCCTCCATCGCCTGCGCGGTGGGCCGCAGCACGCCACGGGTTTCAAACATGAAAGCCATCGTCCCGGCGATCACATCCGGCTTGGACAGATCCGCCGCCGACGCCTTCTCGAACGTCGCCGCGTCCGGCCCATGCCCGCTCATGCAGTTATGCAGCGATGCCCCGCCCGGCGCGAAACCCTCCGCCTTCGCGTCATACACCCCATGCACCAGCCCCATGAACTCGCTGGCCACATTGCGATGGAACCACGGCGGTCGGAACGTGTGCTGCGCCACCAGCCAGCGCGGCGGGAAGATCGCGAAATCCATGTTCGCCGTGCCCGGCACTTCGCTCGGCGCGGTCAGCACGGTAAAGATGCTCGGGTCCGGATGATCGAAGCTGATCGAGCCGATCACGTTGAAATGGCGCAGGTCGTAGCGGTACGGCGCGTAGTTGCCGTGCCACGCCACCACGTCCAGCGGCGAGTGCCCAATATCCGCGCGCCACAGCTGGCCCTGGAACTTGGCGATCAGTTCGAACGCGCCCTCCACGTCCTCCCATGCCGCGTTCGGGGTCTGGAAGTCGCGCGGGTTGGCCAGGCCGTTCGCACCGATCGGGCCGAGATCCGGCAGCCGCATCAGGCCACCGAAGTTCTCGCACACATAACCGCGCGCCTCGCCATCGGGCAGTTCCACCCGGAAGCGCACGCCACGCGGGATCACCGCGATCTGCTGCGGCTCGATATCGATCACGCCCAGCTCGGTCAGCAGGCGCAACCGGCCCAGCTGCGGCACGATCAGCAGCTCGCCATCGGCGTCATAGAAGTAACGCCCCTGCATGTCGGCATTGGCGGCATACAGGTGGATGCCGACGCCCGCGTGCGCGGCGGCACTGCCATTGCCGCACATCGTGTACAGCCCGTCGACGAAGTCCGTCCTGGTTTGCGGCAACGGCAACGGACTCCAGCGCAGCTGGTCCGGCGACACCGCGCCCTGCTCGAAATCGTTATGCAGGCGCGGCTGCGCATACGCGCTGAAATGGCCGTGCATCACCGCCGGGCGCAGCCGGTACAACCAGCTGCGGCGGTTCTGCCCGCGCGGCGCGGTGAACGCGGTGCCGGACAACTGCTCGGCATACAACCCGTGCGCCACGCGCTGCGGCGAGTTCTGCCCCACCGGCAGCGCGCCCGGCACCGCTTCGGTGGCAAACTCGTTGCCGAAGCCGGACTGGTAACCGCGGGTCAGGTCGAGCGTGGTCATGGCGGCATTCCTCGGCGGCGGGACGTGGGCGGCGATTACAGCACGCCGCGCTTCATCTGGTCGCGCTCGATCGACTCGAACAGCGCCTGGAAGTTGCCTTCGCCGAAGCCTTCATTGCCCTTGCGCTGGATGATCTCGAAGAAGATCGGCCCGATGCAGTTCTCGGTGAAGATCTGCAGCAGCTTGCGCTGCTTAGTTTCCGGGTCGGCGTCGATGAGGATCTTGTTGCGGCGCAGGCGCGGCACGTCCTCGCCGTTGTCCGGGATGCGCAGATCGACCACGTCGAAATAGGTATCCGGCGTATCCAGGAACGTCACCCCCTGCGCGCGCATCGCCTCGACGGTGTCGTAGATGTTGTCGGTGAAGCAGGCGATGTGCTGGATGCCCTCACCCTTGTAGGCGTCGAGGTATTCGTTGATCTGGCTCTTCGGGTCGGAGGACTCGTTGAGCGGGATGCGCACGATGCCGTCCGGCGCGGTCATCGCCTTGGACACCAGGCCGGTCTTGGCGCCCTTGATGTCGAAGTAGCGGATCTCGCGGAAGTTGAACAGCCGCTCGTAGTAGTCCGACCACTGCTGCATGTTGCCGAAATACAGGTTGTGCGTGAGGTGGTCGATGAAGGTCAGGCCGAAGCCCTTCGGATCCTGGTCCACGCCGGCGATCGGCTCGAAGTCGCCCTCGTAGATGCTGCCGGCATCGCCATAGCGGTCCACCAGGTACAGCATGCAGTCGCCGATGCCCTTGACCACCGGCGCGTCGACCGCCCGGCTGTCCGGCTTGTGGTCGATGGCCGTGCCCCCATTGGCGAGCACACCCTCGTACACTTCGCCGGCGGGCTTGCGGAAACGGATGGCGAAGCCGCAGGCGCAGGGGCCATGCTGGGCAGCGAAGTCGGCGGCGAACGAGTCCGGGTCCTCGTTGACCAGGAAGTTCACCCCGCCCTGGCGGTACAGCGTGATCGGCCGCGACTTGTGCTTCATCACCGCGGTGAAGCCCATCTTGCGGAAGTACTCGTGCAGGTCGACACCGCTGCCGGCCGGGGCGGCGAACTCGACGAACTCGAAGCCGTCGATGCCCATCGGGTTCTCGAACGTGGTGACCTGCATGCCCAGGTTGGGTGCGGACGAGGATTGGACTTGGGCGTTCATGGCGTACCTCCGGCTTGGACGACCCCGCCGCATCGGAACAGGTGCGGGCGGATTGAAGACCCGCGAGAATGGGCGGGACGAGCTAGCATCCCTTATAGTTTCACCTGTAACAACCATCAAGGTGCACTGCAACATGAGCCCACCGGAAATACCCGCTGGCGGGGGCCAGCGACCCAATCGCGCATTGCTGGACCTGGAGCAGTTCCTGCCCTACCGGCTGAGCGTGCTGTCCAACCGCGTGAGCGGGAACATCGCCAGGGTCTATGGCGACCGTTACGGCCTGGTGATCCCCGAATGGCGGGTGATGACCGTGCTGGCGCTGTATCCGGGCTCGTCGGCCAGCGAGGTCTCCGACCGCACGGCGATGGACAAGGTGGCGGTGAGCCGCGCGGTGGCACGCTTGCTGGAGCGCGGCTTCATCAAGCGCGAGATGCACGGCGACGACCGTCGGCGTTCGGTGCTGGCGCTATCCGAATCCGGTTTCGAGGCCTACGAGATCATCGCGCCGATGGTGATCGACTGCGAACGCCGGCTGCTGGCGCCGCTGACCGAGGAAGAACGCGCGACGCTGGACCGGCTGATCGACAAGCTGGCCGACGTCGGGCTGGAAAGCATGCAGGGTGGCGCGGCGCCGCTGCGCTGAACGCCTGATGCCGTGACCGGAAAGCAGAAGGCCCGCATCGCGCGGGCCTTCTGTCGTTACCCCTGGGACATCACGCCTTCGGCGGTGCCCATTCCTTCAGGAAGTCGAAGAACTTCTTGCGGTCGTAGCTCTTGCCCTTCTCCAGCTCGCCGGTGAACTGCGAGTGCAGCAGCTTGCCGTCGTTGTCGAGCACGAAGATGTGCGGATAGCCCTTGATCTCCGGGTACTGCGACAGGAACGGCTGGTTCTCGTTTTCCGGGCTGTAGTTGATCTTCACCCAGACGAAGTTGGCGTCGCGGAAGCTGCGCAGCTCGGCGTCGCCGCCGATGAAGTCGTCCAGGATGTGGCACCACGAGCACCACTCGCCGCCCACGTCCAGCAGGATGCGCTTGCCGCCGCGCTTGGCCTCGACCTTGGCGGTCTCCAGGTCGGCGACCGGGTCCCGCGCCGGGTCGAAGCCGGCGCTGAGGGCTGCCACCGCCGCGATGTCCGCCGCCGCCGGCGTGTTGCCCGACGCGACCGGCTGGGTCGGATCGGCCACGGGCGGCTTCTGCATGGAGGTGTCCAGCGGCTTGGGCGCGGGTGCCTCCTCGGCCTGCTGGCCGCAGCCAGCGAGGGTGAGGGCGAACAGGGCAGTGGTCAGCAGTTTCTTCATCAAGGGTTCCTTACTTCACGCCATGCATGAGCTTGTTGATCAGCGGCGCGATGAGGAAGAGCAGCGCGCCGGCACCGAGCAACAGCCAGAAGCCAAAGGTATAGCCGTCGAGCGAGGATTGCACGGTCATGCCACCTTCGCCGCTGACCTCACTGGCAAAAATGCCTGCGAGATTGTTGCCAATGCCGGTGGACAGGAACCAGCCACCCATCCCGAAACCGACCAGGCGCACCGGCGCCAGCTTCGTCACCATCGACAGGCCGATCGGTGACAGGCACAGCTCGCCGACCGACTGGATGACGTAGACCATGAACAGGGTCCAGAACGGAATCTTGCCCGCCTCGCTGACCAGCGAGGACAGCGCGAACATCAGCAGCAGGAAGGCCAGGCCGTTGAAGATCAGGCCCAGGCCGAACTTGCGCGGGATCGACGGATTGGCGCGGCCCATCTTGATCCACAGCCACGCCAGGATCGGCGCGATGGTGATGATTGCCAGCGAGTTCACCGACTGGAACCACGCCACCGGGAACGTCCAGGCACCGAACTCGCGGTTGACGATCTTCTCGGCCAGGAAGTTGAACGAGCTGCCGGCCTGTTCGAAGAACATCCAGAACAGCACGTTGAACAGGAAGATCACCAGCATGGCCAGCGCGCGGTCACGCTGCACGCGGCCTTCGCGAATGCCCTCGGCGAGGATCAGGCCGCACAGCAGCACGAACATCGGCGCCAACACCCACCAGTTCAGCGTTTTGGCGTCGATGGTCAGCAGGAAGTAGATCGCCGGGATCGCGACCAGCGCGCCCAGCAGCGTGTACAGCACGCGCAACTTGTTCTCGCCACCCACCGGCGGTCGACCGATGCCGGCCAGCTGGCGACGCCCAAACCAGAACCACACCAGGCTCAGCAGCATGCCGATACCCGAAGCGATGAACACCACCTTGTAATCCGGCATCGCATCGGAACCGAAGTACTTGCTGGCGAGCCAGCCGGTCAGCACCGGCGAGATCATCGCGCCGAGGTTGATGCCCATGTAGAAGATGGTGAAGCCCGAATCGCGGCGGTCATCTCCGACGTTGTAGAGCTTGCCCACCATCGTGGAGATGATCGGCTTGAACAGGCCATTGCCGGCGATGATCGTCGCCAGGCCAAGCTTGAAGAGCTCCTGGCTGGAGGTGGCGATCATGAAAAGACCGGCGGACATGATCGTCGCGCCCAGCAGGATGGAGCGCTGGTAGCCGATCACGCGATCGGCCACGTAGCCGCCGAAGATCGCCGCGGCGTAGACCAGCGCCAGGTAGGCGCCATAGAGCTGGTTGGCCGACTGCTCGCCGGTGCCGCTGCCGCCGTAGAACTGCTGCACGATGTACAGCACCAGCGCCCAGCGGATGCCGTAGAACGCGAAGCGCTCCCAGAACTCCGTCATGAACAGCATCCACAACGGCTTCGGATGCCCCATCAGGGTCTTGAACTCGGGAATCGGCGCGGACGGCGGCGGGGTGGAAGCGGAATTCGGCGCGACGGCGTCAACGCTCATAGGGGATCCCTTGCGTATTCATGAAAGGCTGGGTGGCCCCCGGCGGTGCCGGGGCGACAGGCGAGGATCGCCCGCAGGCTGCGTTCACGTCAACGTCACGCCGCGCAGCGGCGTGGCGTTGACGTGGCACCGGTCCCGTCGGGACAGGTGAGTTCGGTGGCTTCCTATCCCCCGCGCCGTTGGCGCGCCCCCCTTAACAAAGGGGGGCTCCTCCACGGCTTGGACCGCGCTATTTGTCGGAATCCGCTAGGCCGATCGAGGTGCGCACGTCGAACAGTTCCGGGAAGAACGTCAGCGCCAGCGCCTGCTGCAGGAAACCCACGCCGCTGGAACCGCCGGTGCCACGCTTGAACCCGATCACCCGCATCACCGTGCGCATGTGGCGGAAGCGCCACAGCTGGAACTGGGTCTCCAGATCCACCAGGTCCTCGCACAGCGAGTACTCGCGCCAGTAAACATCGGTGTTTTCGTAGATCCGCTCGAATACCGGGCGCAGCGCCGCGTCGGACACATGCGAGGTCGTCCAGTCGCGCTGCAGGTACTGCGCCGGAATCGCATGCCCGAAACGGGCCAGGTAGCGCAGGAATTCCTCGTACAGGCTCGGCGCCTCCAGCACCTCGCGCAGCCGGCCCTGCCCTTCCGGGTCGTAGCCGAACACCTGCAGCATCTGTGCGTTCTTGTTGCCGAGCAGGAACTCGATATAGCGGTACTGCAGCGACTGGAAGCCCGAGGCCGGGCCCAGCACATCGCGGAAGCCCATGTACTCCGACGGCGTCAGCGTCTCCAGCACCGACCACTGCTCGGTCAACTGCCGCAGCACCTGCTTGCTGCGCGCCAGCACCTTGCGGCACTGCCACACCTCGTCGCGCTGCAGGTGGCCGATCGCCGCGCGCAGCTCGTGCGCCAGCAGCTTCAACCACAGCTCCGAGGTCTGGTGCTGGATGATGAAGAGCATCTCGTCGTGGTGCGGCGGGTCGGACAGCGGCTGCTGGGCGGTCAGCAGCTGGTCCAGGCGCAGATAGCCGCCGTAGGTCAGCCGGCCCTGCAGGTCGGTGTGGATGCCGGCTTCCAGATCGCGCTGGTTTTTATCGACGGACATGAAAGGTGCGCCGTGAAGGGGCGGCAAGGTTAACCCAGGCAGCGATGGACGGACCGGGCCGAGGCCCGCGCCGGGTAGTCTGCCCGCCAGGTCATGCCGCCAGCGGGCGCCCGCGGCCCTGAAGCGGAACCCAACGGGAAAAGACCCCTCGCCTAGCGCATTCAGTCCGGGCGGCGGCCTTGCACCGCAGCAACACTGCAACCCACGCCAGACCTGCCTGCGGCAAAAATGAACGGGCACAATTGCTGCGAATGCAGCATGTTTCTTGCTGCGGCGCAGGAAGGGGTGTGGTCACGCAGTCCTTACCATAGCGCTTCGTATCATTTGAAACTTCCTGTCGAAGGTGCAGTTCGCATGACCGTAGCCGCCCAGTTCGAGATCGAGTACCTGCAATACCTGGACGCGGACGGCCAGCCCGTGCGCGACCTGCCCGCGTCCTGCGACCCGCAGACCCTGCTGACCCTGTTCAAGCAGATGCTCTACGTGCGCACCTTCGACACCAAGGCCGTCGCCCTGCAGCGTACCGGCAAGCTCGGCACCTACGCCTCCTGCCTGGGCCACGAAGCGACCCACGTCGGCATCGGTGCCTCGATGAAGACCGGCGACGTGTTCGCGCCGAGCTACCGCGAGTACGGCGCGATGTTCATGCGCGGCGTGCGCCCGCGCGACGTGCTGCTGTACTGGGGTGGCGACGAGCGCGGCAACGACTATGCCCGCGATGCCGACGCCGCCATCGACTTCCCGTTCTGCGTGCCGATCTCCACCCAGTGCCTGCACGCCGCCGGTGCGGCGCTGGCGTTCAAGCTGCGCGGCGAGCAGCAGGTGGCCGTCTCCAGCTGTGGCGACGGTGGCAGTTCGAAGACCGACTTCTACGCCGCGCTCAATTCGGCCGGCGCCTACAAGCTGCCGCTGATCCTGTGCGTGGTGAACAACGGCTGGGCGATCTCGGTGCCGCGCTCGGCGCAGACCGGCGCGCAGACCCTGGCCCAGAAGGGCCTGGCCGGCGGCCTGTTCTGCCTGCAGGTGGACGGCAACGACCTGATCGCCGTGCTCGAAGCCATGCGCCAGGCGCGCGAGCGCGCGCTGGCCGGCGAAGGCGGCACGGTGATCGAGTTCATGACCTACCGCCTCGCCGACCACACCACCGCCGACGACGCCCGCCGCTACCGCGGCGAGCAGGAGGTCAAGGACGCGTGGCTGGTCGAGCCGATGCTGCGCCTGCGCAAGTACCTCACCGGCCTGGGCCTGTGGAGCGAGGCGGAAGAGAACGCGTGGAAGGAAGCCTGTGGCGCGCGCGTGGACGAGGAGGTCAACGCCTACCTCAACACGCCGGTGCAGCCGGTCGAGGCGATGTTCGACTACCTGTATGCCGATCCGCCGCCGGACCTGCTCGCCCAGCGCGCCGCGGCCCTCGCCCTGGAGGCCCGCCATGGATGAGATCAAGCGCAACACCGCCAGCACCACGGCTTCGCACGACGCGGCCGCCCACCACGCCGCCGAGCGAGGAACCCCCGCGATGACCGCCACGCCCATCACCCTGATCGAAGCCGTGACCCAGGCGCTGGCCTGGGAACTGGCGCACGACCCCTCGGTGCTGGTGCTGGGCGAGGACGTGGGCGTCAACGGCGGCGTGTTCCGCGCCACCGCCGGCCTGCAGCAGAAGTTCGGCAGCGAGCGCGTGCTCGATACCCCGCTGGATGAAACCACCATCGCCGGCCTCACCGTCGGCCTGGCCGCGCAGGGCATGAAGCCGGTGGCCGAGGCGCAGTTCGACGGCTTCGTCTACCCGATGGTCGACCACATCATCTGCCACGCCGCGCGCCTGCGTACCCGTACCCGTGGCCGCCTGCACTGCCCGATGGTGCTGCGCGTGCCGTGGGGCGGTGGCATCCGCGCCCCGGAGCACCACAGCGAAGCCAACGAAGCGATCTTCACCAACGTGCCGGGCCTGCGCGTGGTGCTGCCATCCTCGCCGCAGCGCGCCTACGGCCTGCTGCTGGCCGCGATCCGCGAGCCGGATCCGGTGATCTACATGGAGCCCAAGCGCATCTACCGCCAGTACAAGGAAGTGGTGGTCGATGACGGCGAGGCGCTGCCGCTGGACGTGTGCTTCGTGCTGCGCGACGGCACCGACGTGACCCTGGTCGCCTGGGGCGCGCAGGTGAAGGAGGCGCTGGAAGCGGCCGACAAGCTTGCCGGCGAGGGCATCAGCGCCGAAGTGATTGACGTGGCCACGCTGCGCCCGCTGGACTTCGACACCATCGCCGAGTCGGTGGCCAAGACCGGCCGCTGCGTGATCGTGCAGGAAGCGCCGAAGACCGCCGGTTTCGGTGCCGAGATCGCCGCGCGCCTGGCCGAGGAATCGATGTTCGACCTCGTGGCCCCGGTGCAGCGCGTCACCGGCTATGACACCCACATCCCGCTGTTCCGCCTGGAGATGAAGTACCTGCCCAGCGTGGAGCGCATCGTCACCGCGGCGAAGAAGGCCGTGGCGGCGGGCTGACATGCGGGCGCGCCTGCTTTGCGATTACCGCACGCCCTACGCCAGACCCATCCACTTCCGCGCCGGCCAGGTGGTCGCGCTGGGGGTACGTGACGAGGAATGGCCGGCGTTCGCCTGGGTCAGCCTGGAAGACGGGCTGGCCGGCTGGGCGCCGGTCGAGTGGCTGCGGCCACTCGGCGATGGCCGCGCCGAGGCCCTGCGCGACTACGATGCGCGGGAGCTGGAAGCCGACAGCGGCGATGCGGTGATCCTACACCATGAACATGGCGGTTGGTGGTGGTCCGAGCGTGCCGATGGCGCGCAGGGCTGGCTGCCGGCGGCCGACCTGGAACTGATGGAAGAGACTTGCCCATGAGCGACACCAAGAATTTCCACCTGCCCGATCTGGGCGAAGGCCTGCCGGACGCGACCATCGTCGAGTGGTTCGTGAAGGAAGGCGACACCATCCGCCTGGACGAGCCGCTGGTCTCGATGGAGACCGCCAAGGCCGTGGTCGAAGTACCCTCGCCGGTCTCCGGCAAGGTACTGAAGCTGGCCGGCGGCCCGGGCGACGTGGTGGTCACCGGCAGCGTGCTGGCGCAGTTCGCGCCAGACCCGAACCTGCCGCAGCGCGCCGAAGCGCAGGACACCGGCCACTCGCACGGCCACGCGCCGACGACCGGGCATGCCGCGCCGGCGAATGCCGAGAAGGTGGTGGCCTCCGACGAGGGGGGCGAGATCGCCGAGAAGACCGAACGTGCCGACGCCGGCACCGTGGTCGGCGCGATGCAGAGCTCGGATGCCGTGCACAGCGAGCAGGCCGTCGCGGTCGGCGGCGTGCGCGCGATGCCGGCGGTGCGTGCGCTGGCGAAGAAGCTGGGCGTGGACCTGTCGCGCGTGCGCGCCAGCGGGCCCGATGGCACGGTGACGATGGGCGACGTGAAGCAGGCGGCGGCCAATGGCAGCGCTTCCGTTGCTGCTTCTGCCGCTGCTTCTGCTTCTGCTTCTGTAGGAGCGGCTTCAGATCGGAAGAGCG
>DJAN01000228.1 GCA_002429615.1 Lysobacteraceae bacterium UBA6001 | reverse complement strand
TGCCGCTGGCGCAGGCCGAGGCGCTCTACGCGCAGCTCGGCGCGCGGCTGGCGCGGCGACGCCTGCGCTGGTGATTCAGCGCTGCGCCGGGCCCCAGTAACCGAGATCCTTGCGGATCTGCAGCCCACGCCACAACGCCCCCAGCGGCTTGCGCCGCAGCCGGCCCATCTCGCCGTCGATGAAGTCCTCGGTGGCGGCGATCACCCGCTCCGACGACAGCCCGTCGCGGTACGGATGGATCGCATCGGCATAGCGCACGATCTCCGCCATCAGCGCCGGTTCCGGCGCCAGCGCGCGCGCCAGCATGACGGGCAGCTGCGCCGGGTCGTCGAAGTCGATCATGTGCGGCTTCGGCGCGCGGTTGCGCAGCGTCACCACCGGTTTGTGCTGCACCACGAACTCCGAGACGATCGACGAGGTGTCCGACACCAGCACGTCGGCGGCACGCTGCGCGGCCATCACCTGCTCCGGCTCGACGAAGTGCGCGTTGGCACCGGCCAGCGCGCGGTAACGCGCGAACAATTCCGGCGGGCACTTCGGATGCAGGGTCAGCAGCCAGTAGTGGTCGCCACGGGCGATGTCGGCGGCGATGGCATCGTGCAGCACCGGCGCGGCGCTGAGCCGCTCGGTGAAGGTGGAGCCGAACAGGATCGTCGGCCGGCCGGCGGCACGGGCGCGCAGGCGCGCGCTTTCGCCGTCATCGTCGCGGAACAGCGGGTCGAGCTTGGGCCAGCCGGTTTCGGCCACGGCGAAGTGGCCTTCGCGCTCGGCCAGCGCGCGGAACGGCGCGGTGGTGGCCGGGCCCTGGGTGCAGTAGAGGTCGAACAGCCCGCGCACGCGGAAGTGGCCGCGGTTGTCCTCGCGCTTCTGCACGTTGAAGCCATGGAACAGCTGCACCTTGGCCCCGGACAGGAAGCCCGGCACCCAGTTGGCGGCACTGAACACCGCACGCGGACGCAGGGCCAGGGCCCCGCGCAGGTCCACCGTCGGCACCCCGTCCAGCGTCGCGCCGTGGGCGCCGTCCTCGAACCAGGCCGACACCGACTGCCCGCTGGCCTGTAATGCCCGCGCCAGAGGCGCCAGAATAGGCAGCGCGTAACGCTCCGTTGCGAACAGCAGGTACTCGGCCATCTCTATGTCCTCATCGACCGCTCCGTCCGAACGGCCTCGCATCTCGGCCTGCATTATCGCGTTCAACGAGGCCGACCGCATAAGCGACTGCCTGGCCTCGCTCGCGTTCTGCGACGAGGTGCTGGTGGTGGACTCGCAATCCACCGATGCCACCGCGGCGCTGGCCACGGCGGCGGGGGCACGGGTGCTGCAGCGGGCGTTCGACGGCTTCCGCAGCCAGAAGGACTTCGCGGTGACGCAGGCCACCCACGACTGGGTGCTGTGCCTGGATGCAGACGAACGGGTCGACGATGTGCTGCGTGCCGCCATCCTCGCCGCGCGCGATGCCGGCTTCGCCGGTCAGGCTGGTTACCGCTTCAACCGCCTGTCGGACTACTTCGGCCGCTTCCTGCGCCACGGCAACGCCTACCCGGACCGCGTGCTGCGCCTGTTCGACCGCCGCCGCGGCGGCTGGCGCGGCAAGCGCGAGATCCACGAGGCGGCCAGCGTCGACGGGCCGGTGGCGACGCTGCGCGGCGACCTCATCCACTATCCCTACCGTTCGCTGGAACAGCAGCTGGCCAAGACCCAGCGCTACGCGAAGATGATGGCCGAGCACGAATACGCCCGCGGTAAGCGCGCGTCGTGGTCGAAGCTGGTGCTGGCGCCGGCATGGCGCTTCTGGCGCGGCTACGTGCTGCGCGCCGGCTTCCTGGATGGCTGGCGTGGGCTGGTCTACGCCTACGTGCGCGCCAACTACGTGCGGCAGAAGTCGATCATGCTGTGGCTGTTGCAGCACGGCCAGCCGGTGGCCGACCCGCCGCGCGCGGACACTCAGCCGCGCCGCACCGGCTGAAGGTTGCCGGCCTCGCGCGTGGCCAGGCCGATCAGCGTGCCGACGATGGAGACGTAGAAGCTGGCGGTGACCTGGTGCGCGAACATCGACTGGGTCATGCCGCACAGCACGTAGCTCACCACCACCACGATGCCGGCCGCCGCCGGCCCGCGGAAGCGGGTCTGGCCGCTGCGCCGGTACAGGCGCACCAGCAGCCACAACGGCACGCCGTATACCGCCATCAGCAGCGCGATGCCGAGCACGCCCTGGGTCGCGGCCCATTCGGCGAGGTCGTTGTGCGCGTGGCCAAGGTGGCAGCGCTCGACCCACTGCGTGGTATCGCAGACCGGCAGGCGCTTCATCGCGTCGTCGAAATGGCCGACGCCGACACCGGTCCACGGATGCTCCTGGAACGTGGCATAGGCGACCTGCAGACGTTCCAGGCGGGCACCGGCGGAGGAATCGACGTCGCCATCCTCGTAGCGCTGCATGTCACTCTGCAGTTCGCCGATGCGCATCTGGTGGGTCAGCGCCGGCACGGTCAGCACGATGGTGGCGCCGATCGCCGCGACCGCGGCCAGGATCAGCAGGCGGGTGCGGCCGTCACGCCAGCGCGCGCCCATCGCCACGATTACCAGCAGGCACAGCAGCGCCGGCCAGACGCCGCGGCTGCCGGTCAGCACGATGGTGACGCAGCCGGCCACCAGCGCCGGCACCACCCAGACCCAGCGTCCACGCGGGCGGCAGAACACCACCAGCACCATCAGCACCAGCACGACGTCGGCCAGCACGATGGCGTTGGTCCAGCCCTCGGCGCGTGCATCGCCGCGCGCGACCTGCAGGCAGGCCAGCACCAGCGCGGCGAAGATGCCGACAAGCGCGCCACGCCACAACCAGATCACCCGCGGCTGCATCGCATAGACCCACAGCGCCGCCCAGGGCAGCACGACGAAGCGCGAGCGGTTGTCCACGTCCTTCAGCCCGTGCTCGAACAGCAGCACCGACCACAGCGCCATCAACAGCACCGCGGCGGTGAGCCAGCACAGGGCACGCAGGTTGACCCCCATGCCCGGGACCGACTGCCGCAGCGTCCGCCAGCCCAGCACGCTGGTGCCCAGCAGGCACAGCCCGAACGGCAGCAGGCCGCTGGGCATCGCCACCACGAATGCGGCCAGCGCGAACACACCGAACTCGGCCACCCCGCCCAGGCGTCGCGCACGGCTGGCATCGGCCAGCGCGGGCAATTCCGGACGGGTGGGGTGCAGTAGCGTCATCGCGGGGCGTACGGGGTCGAGGAGGCGGCCATCATCGTCAGGCAATCGCGAACGGCAGCTAAGTCGTGAAGCTGGCGGGTTGCTGAAACGGGCGGCTTTTCACATCCCCATGGCCCGGGATCGGGCAGGCGGTTGCAGGGAGGAACGGGGTCCGGGGCGCGGACCGGCCTGCCATCCACGCCTGGCCCTTCAGTCCGCATCGATGTTGCCCTGCTCGCGCCGCTCCCGCGACAGCTCATCGGCCGAGGCCACGCACGCGCCGGTCACCGCCGAGGCCGGCACCAGCCACCAGCGGCGGCGGTTGGCCACGCCCACCACCTCGGCGCGTTGGCGGTCGACGCAGTCCAGCAGCGCCGGCTCCTGCACCAGCAGCCAGCGTCGTGCCGGCTGCTTTGCCTGCCATGCCACGCCACGCCGCAGCTGCTCGGCCCACGGCACCTTGAAGCCGAAGGTGGCGGCCGGCCGGTCGGCCATCAGCAGGTTCTGTTCCTTCCAGGCGATCAGGCCGAGCTCGGCCTCCGGGCCGATGCGCCGCCCCGCCGCCAGCATCACGCCCTGCGCGGAACTGGAGGCGTTCAGCACCGGGTAGCCAACCAGCCCGTAGATCACCCACACCACGCCGAACAGCGACAGCAGGGCGAATGCCGCGCCGCGGACCCGCAGCCAGGCCAGCATCGCGATTCCCCACGCGCCGCAGGCCAGCAGCACCCAGGCCACGGCGGCGCCGACATCGGCGCCCGCGCCCCGGCTTTCCAGCAGCCGGCGCTCGAAGCCCGGCTCGCCGAACAGCATGGACAGCCCGCCGGCCAGGCAGATCAGCGACACCACCGCGGTGAACGTCCACAGCAGCCATTGCGGCCCGCGCTGGCGCAGCAGGCCGGGCAGCAGCGGTGCCAGCGCCAGGCAGAACATCGGCAGCGCCGGCAGGATGTAGACGTCACGCTTGCCGCTGGGAATGGAGAAGAACAGCACCACCAGCAGCCACCACGCCAGCGGCAGCAGGTAGCGCGGGTCGCGGCGGCGCAGGCGCCGCCACCAGGCGGGGATCGCCCACGGCAAGGCCAGGATCACCGGGATCCACATCGTCGCCATGGTGCCGAAGTGGTACCAGACCGGCTGCGGGTGGTCCCACGACTGCGCATAGCGCTTGGCGGTCTGCCGGAACAGGATGTCGTTGAGATACACCCGGTATTCCGGCTCGCCGGTGGCCAAGGCCGCGACCACCACCGGCACCAGCCACAACGCGATGGCCAGCACGAACGCCAGCGGCCCCCACCAGAAGCGGCGGTCGCGCAGATACACGCGCACGTTGGGCCAGCCGGCGGCCACGGCCAACGCCGCCGGCAGCAGCATCAGCAGCGCGATCACGCCGACGCCCTTGGTGATCACGCCGATGCCGGCGAAGAACCAGCCGGCGGTCCACCAGCGCCAGTTCGGGCCGAGCAGCAGGTGGCGCAGCAGGCCGTAGTTGGCCAGGGTGATGAAGCACACCACCAGCGGGTCGATCTGCGCCTTCTTGGCCTGGAAGGTGAAGTGCAGCGTGAACAGCAGCGCCCAGGCCGCGTACAGGCCGACCCGGCGCGTCCACAGGCGGCGGCCGAGGTCGTAGACGCAGGCCAGCGTGCCGAGCGCGGCCAGCAGCGAGGGCAGCAGGAAGGCGACGCGCCAGTCGCGCAGCAGGGTATAGAACGTGGCCTGCAGCCACATCAGCATCGGCGGCTTGTCCGAATACAGCTCCAGCCCGCGATGCGGGAACAGCCAGTTGCCGCTCTCGACCATCTGCTTGGCCACGAGCGCGAACCGCGGCTCATCCGAGGGCCACGGATCCCGCATTCCCAATCCCGCGCCGATCACCAGCAACGCGGTGATGGCCAGCAGCCAGAATTCCTTCGAGCTCGTCTTGCGCATGGGGCGCAATGATAGCCGCGCCAATCAGGATTGCTTGAGCAATTTCGCGTAGAAGAAGCCATCACGCTGCTGCTCGCCGGGCAGGCGTTGGCGGCCCGCGCCGGCCGCGTGTCCGAACGTGTCGTCGAGTGGCTGTACCTGCACGCCGTCGGTGCGCGCGATGAAGCGCGCGATCTGCTGTTCGTTTTCACGCCGCAGCAGCGAACACGTGGTGTACAGCAGGCAACCGCCCGGACGCAGCACGCGCCAGGCCGCGTCCAGCAGCCGCGCCTGCACGCCGACCAGCGTGTCGACGTCCTCGGCGCGACGGTGCAGCAGCACGTCGGGCTGCCGGCGCACGATGCCGGTGGCCGAGCACGGGGCATCCAGCAGCACGGCATCGAATGCCACCCCGTCCCACCAGCGGTCCGGTTCGGCGGCGTCGGCGGCCACCACCTGCACGCCCTCGGCGATACCGGTGCGGGCCAGGGTCTCCGCGACGCGGCGCAGACGGCGGGGGTCGATATCCAGCGCGGTCAGGCGCAGGCCGGGCTCGCGTTCGAGCAGGTGCGCGGCCTTGCCACCCGGGGCGGCGCAGGCGTCGAGCACGCGCAGGCCGGGGGCGAGGTCGAGCAGGTCAGCGACCTGCTGCGCGGAACCGTCCTGGACCGAGACCGCACCCGTGGCGAAGCCGGGCAGCTGTGCCACCGGCAACGGCTCGTCCAGCTTCAGGCCGTCCGCCAGGCCCGGCGCCTCGCTGGCGCCGATACCGGCGTCGGCGAGCAGGCCCAGGTAGGCATCGCGCGTCTGCTGGCGGCGGTTCACCCGCAGCCACATCGGCGCCGGCTCGGCGCTGGCCTGGAAGATCGCATCGGCCTGGGCGCCCCAGTCGCGGCGCACTTCCTCGCGCAGCCATTGCGGCCAGCCGGCATCGGCGGCGACCGCCGGCAGGCCCTCGCGCTGGGCACGCCGCAGCACGGCATTGACCATGCCGGCCTGGCGCGGACGCCCGAGCGCGCGGCAGGCATCGACGGTGGCCGACAGCGCCGCATGCGCCGGCAGCGCCAGCGAGATCGGAAGAGCGTAGT
>DJAN01000112.1 GCA_002429615.1 Lysobacteraceae bacterium UBA6001 | reverse complement strand
GCCAGCCCCGGTTTTGTCGGCGGCGCGGCGGTGGCGAGCGGGCACCGGCTGGCCACCGAGGCCGGCCTGCAGGTCCTGAAGGAGGGCGGCAATGCGTTCGACGCCGCGGTGGCGGTGTCCTCCACGCTGGCGGTGGTCGAGCCGATCAGCTCGGGCCTGGGCGGTGGCGGCTTCTTCCTGCTGCACGATGCCAAGACCGGCAAGGACGTGATGCTGGACGCGCGCGAGTACGCGCCCGAGTCCGCCACGCCGCAGCAGTTCCTCGACAAGCACGGCGACCTGGACCGCGACCGCTCGGTCAACGGCCCGTGGTCGGCCGGCATTCCCGGCCTGCCGGCGGCACTGGTGGAGCTGGCGGGCAAGCACGGCCGCCTGCCGCTGAAGCAGTCGCTGGCGCCGGCGATCCGCATCGCCACCGAAGGCTTCCCGGTGTACGAGCGCATGGCCAAGGGCTATGCCTCGCGCCGCGAAGTGATGGAGCGTTACCCCGGGACGCGCGAGGTGTACCTGCGCAACGGGCGTCCGATCGCCACTGGCGACGTGTTCAAGCAGCCGGAGCTGGCGCACACGCTCAGCCTGCTGGCCGACAAGGGCTTCGACGGCTTCTACCGCGGCGAGACCGCCAAGAAGCTGCTGGCTGGCGTGAAGCAGGCCGGTGGCCGCTGGACCGCGCAGGAGCTGGCCGGCTACCAGGTCAAGGAACGCACGCCGATCAGCTTCCAGTACCGCGACTGGAAGATCACCACCGCGCCGCCGCCGTCCTCCGGCGGCATCGCGCTGGCGGAAATGCTGCAGATCCTCGAAGGCTGGGACCTGGCCAAGCTCGACGACGTACAGCGCACGCACCTGGTGGTGGAGGCGATGCGCCGCGCCTACCGCGACCGCACGTTCTTCCTGGGCGACCCGGACTTCGTCACCATCCCGCAGCGCGTGCTCACCAGCCCCGACTACGCGATGGGCCTGCGCGCCACCATCAACCCGGACAAGGCCACCCCGAGCGACCTGCTCTCGGGCAACCCCACGCCGCTGGAGGATGACGAGACCACGCACTTCTCCATCATCGACAGCGAAGGCAACCGCGTCGGCGCCACCCAGACGGTGAACCTGCTGTACGGCTCTGGCCTGATTCCCAAGGGCACCGGCGTGCTGCTCAACGACGAGATGGACGACTTCGCGCTCAAGCCCGGCACGCCCAACGCGTTCGGCGTGATGGGCTACGAGGCCAATGCGCCCAAGCCGGGCAAGCGCATGCTCAGCTCGATGACCCCGACCTTCATGGAATCGCCGCAGCGCGTCACCGTGCTCGGCACGCCGGGCGGCAGCCGCATCATCACCATGGTGCTGCTGGGCATCCTCGGCTACGACGCGGGCCTGGACGCGCAGCAGGTCGCCGCATTGCCGCGCTACCACCACCAGTGGCTGCCGGACACCATCGAAGCGGAGAGCGGTGCGTTCACGCCGGAAGTCGTCGCGGGCCTGCGCAAGCTGGGCCACACGGTCGACGTGCCCGGCGACAGCGCCGAAGGCGGCCGCGGCTCCAGCCACGTGTGGGGCAACCTGCAGACCGTGGAATGGGACCTGCAGGGCAACGTGCTGCGCGGCGGCAGCGACCCGCGCAACCCGGTGGGCAGCGCCGAAGTGATCACCACCCCGGCGAACTGAGGAACGGGCGATGAAGCTCTGGTCCCTGCGTGGTAACAGCCAGAAGCTGGACGGTGGTGCGATGTTCGGCAACGCGCCACGCGCACTATGGGAAAAGTGGGCCGCGCCGGACGAGCACAACCGCATCGCGCTGGCCTGCCGGGCGTTGCTGGCCAGTCCGCTGGCCGGCAAGACCGTATTGTTCGAGACCGGCATCGGCGCGTTCTTCGAGCCGAAGCTGCGCGAGCGCTACGGCGTGCAGGAACCGCGCCATGTGCTGATCGACTCGCTGCGCGAAGCCGGCTTCGAGCACGAGGACATCGACGTGGTGGTGCTGAGCCATCTGCACTTCGACCACGCCGGCGGCCTGCTGGCGCCGTGGAGCGAGGGTCGCGAACCGGAACTGCTGTTTCCGAACGCGACCTTCCTGGTCGGTGCCGCGCACTGGCAGCGCGCCCTGCAACCGCATCCGCGCGACCGCGCCAGCTTCATCCCGGAACTGCCAGCGCTGCTACGCGACAGCGGCCGGTTGGAGATCGTGGACGGCGCGTACTCGCGCGCGCTCGGTGATACCGTGCGCTTCACCTTCAGCGACGGCCACACGCCGGGGCTGATGCTGGCCGAGATCGTGGGGCCCGAGCTGATCGACGGCGAGCCGCATGGCGGCGTGGTCTTCTGCGCCGACCTGATCCCCGGCCGTTCGTGGGTGCACGTGCCGATCACCATGGGGTACGACCGCAACGCGGAGCTGCTGATCGACGAGAAGCATGCCTTCCTCGCCGACAAGCTGGCGCGCAACGTCCATCTGTTTTTCACCCACGACCCGGACTGCGCGCTGGCGCAGGTCGCGCGCGATGAGCGCGGCCGCTACGCCACCACGCACGAGGTCGCCGAGCTGCGCGCGCGCAGCCTGTTCACGCCGCTGTTGACCTGAGCGCCCACACCCGGAGGGTGCGGGCGGGCGAAGCCTCAGCTGGCCTTGAGGCAGCTGCTCATGAAGGTCTTGCGTGCATCGCCACTCAGTTGCTTGGCGCCGGCATCGGCGTTGCACTTCTTCATCCGCTCCTGCTGCGGGTTGCCACTGCTGGCCTGGCCACTGAGGCAAGCTTTCTGCGCGCTCTTGTAGGCGTCACCGGTCAGGCCTTTGTTCTTGGCCGAACAGTCGGCCATGCGCTGCTGCTGCGGGGTATTGGTGGCCCATGCGGGCGCCATGGCGACGCAAGCGCCGGCGAGCAGGAGGAAAGTGGCGGACATGAGTTTCATGGTGACGCTCCGGAGTGCCGGGATCGGCGCGCGGATCATTCGCCGCGCAGGGGGGCGCCGATGTGAAGATTCGCCGACAAGGCGGCGGCGCCCTGCTTGCGCCCGCAGGCGCCGGGCGGGCACGATCGACCTTCCCCCCGCGAGTGCCCTCCGATGTCCCACCGCCTGCTGCGGCGCCTTGCCGCATCCTGCCTGCTGGTTACCGCTGTTCCCGCACTGGCCGCGCCGGCCATCCGCGTCGATCAGCTCGGCTTCGCGCCCGGGGCACGCAAGCTGGCGGTGGTGGAGGGGATCGAGGCGAGCCAGCCTTTCAGCGTGGTGCGCGCGAAGGACGGCAGGACCGTGTTCAAGGGCACGCTGGAGGCGCCCGCCAACTGGGCGCCGGCCGACCGCATGGCGGCGCTGGCCGATTTCAGCACGCTCGCCACGCCGGGCGTGTATCGCATCGAGGTGCGCGGCGTGCCGGCCTCCGATGCGTTCCGCATCGATGCCAAGGCCTATGCCGGCCTGAACGATGCCGCGTTGAAGGCCTACTACTACAACCGCGCGAGCATGGCGTTGGACGCCAGGTACGCGGGTGCCTATGCGCGCGCGGCCGGTCACCCGGACACCGAGGTGGAGATCCATCCTTCCGCCGCTTCGCCGGGGCGGCCGGCCGGCACGGTGGTGTCCGCGCCCAAGGGCTGGTACGACGCCGGCGACTACAACAAGTACGTGGTGAACTCCGGCATCTCGACCTGGACGCTGCTGGCCGCCTACGCGCACTACCCGCAGTTCTTCAAGGGCCGCGACATCAACATCCCGGAAAGCGGCAACAGCGTGCCCGACATCCTCGACGAAGCGATGTGGAACCTGGAATGGATGCTCGCCATGCAGGACCCGGGCGATGGTGGCGTGTACCACAAGCTCACCAACCTGCAGTTCGACGGCATCGTGATGCCGGCGCAGGCCAACGCCAGGCGCTACATGGTGGGCAAGGGCACGGCGGCGACGCTGGATTTCGCCGCGGTGATGGCGATGGCCGCGCGCGTCTACGCGCCCTACGAGGCGCGCTTTCCCGGCGTGCCGGCGCGCATGCGGGCCGCGGCCGAGGCGGCCTGGGGCTGGGCGATGACGCATCCGGACGTGGCATATGTGCAACCGGAGGACGTCAAGACCGGTGGCTACAACGACGACAAGTTCGCCGACGAATTCTCCTGGGCGGCCGCCGAGTTGTACCTGCTTTCCGGCACGCCGGCGTACTACCAGACCTTCGAACGTTACGCGCAGCCGCCGGGCGTGCCGAACTGGGGCGACGTCGGTGCGCTGGGCTGGATCTCGCTGGCGAGCGAGCTGCCACGGCTGCCGGATGACGCCGCGCGCGAGAAGGTGCGTGCGGGCGTGGAAGGCGAGGCGGCGAAGTTGGCGGAGAAGTGGTCGCAGTCCGCGTGGCGGGTGGCGATGCAGCCGCAGGATTTCCGCTGGGGCAGCAATGCCGATGTATTGAACCAGGCGATGATGCTGCTGCAGGGGTATCGCCTGGGCGGCGACCGCGCGCAGCTGGATGCCGCGCAGTCGCAGCTGGACTACATCCTGGGCCGCAACCCGCTGGGCCTATCGTTCGTGACCGGGCAGGGCGCGCGCAGCCCGATGAATATCCATCACCGGCCTTCGGAGGCGGACGGCATCGCCGCGCCTGTGCCCGGCTGGTTGTCCGGTGGGCCAAACCCGGGGCAGCAGGACGCGAAGGACTGCAAGGCGGTGCGCTATGCGAGCGCGTTGCCGGCGCTGTCGTGGCTGGACGATACCTGCAGCTATGCGAGCAACGAGGTGGCGATCAACTGGAATGCGCCGCTGGTGTATGTGAGTGCGGCGTTGCAGGCATTGACGCCGGCCACGGTGGAAGGGAAGCGCTGAGGCGAAGCGGGTTGCTTGTCAGCCGACGGGAACTGACGGAACATCAGGCCCCATCGCCTGAAGGCGCAGGGGCTCCCAACAATGAACGCAGTTTTGGCGCGCCTGTTGCCCATGCTGTTCTGCTTCATCCTGGCCGTCTGGTCCGGTCCAGGTCAGGCGCGCGACGACGCGAAGGGTCAAGCCTTCCTGCAGACGCTGGCGGAGGCGGCCGAAGCGTCGGATCGCATCGTCGCGGTGGAGCATTCGTACCGTTACGACGGCGGCAGCGCGAATACCGAAGTCTCGCCTGAGCGAGTGTACGCGGCGGTCGTGTTGACGCGTTCGCAGCAGCAGTCGCTTGCGTCCGCTTTGCGAGGGACGAACCCGCAGGTCAGCGGTTTCGTGGCGGCATGCATTTTCGAGCCTCACCATCGCCTGGAGTTCTACCGAGGCAAAAAGCGGGTCCACACGCTCGAAGTCTGTTTCGGGTGTGGAGACCTGGAGTGGGATGCCCCCCAAGGGGAGGTGCCTGCGGATATCTACGCGACGCTTAGGACTTTCTTTCGCCAGATTGGCCTGCAGCCCTCGCGGGATTGGCGGGCTTTGGCGCGCAATAAGCCTCCCGCGAAGCCATGAGGGCGGCCGGCGCAAATAGGGGCGCTACCTGCCGGCAGCGCCCCCTTTTGATCGTGCATCCACGCGTTGGTCGAGCGTTTCGTTACCGGCCGAGGAATCCCACCAGCGCCGGAATCGTCTGCCCTGGCGCCTCTTCCATCAGCCAGTGGCCCGAGCCCTTGATGATGACGCCCTCGACGTTCGTGTCCACCATTCGGCCCTGGTCGATCAGGAACTGACCGCCGGCCTTCTCGCCGGACAGCACCAGCATCGGCATGTGCAGCGGGGTCTGTGCGAAACCGGCGAAGTCCTTCGCATCCTGCTCGAAGTTGCGGAAGTATTCGAAGCCGGCACGCATGCCGCCGGGCTGGGCATACTGCGCGGCGTAGAACTGGCGGTCCGCCTCCGGCACCGAGTGCGTGCGATCGGCGGCAAAGTCGTTCCAGAAGTGCTCGAAGTAGATGCGCTCGCGGCCATCGACCAGCTTGAGCGGCGTCTCGCCATAGAAGTGGAAATGCCACAGGTCGCGCAGCAGCCAGACCTTGGTCCAGTCGCCCACGCCGGGCAGGAACGCGTCCATCAGCACCACGCTCTCGACCTGGTCCGGATACTGCGCCGCATAGGCATAGGCGACCATCAGGCCGATGTCATGGCCGACGATCTTCACCTTCGGGTAGCCCAGCGACTGCACCAGGGCATGGATGTCCTGTGCCATGGTCTTCTTGTCATAGCCGCCGGCCGGCTTGGCGGAGCCGCCCGCGCCGCGCAGGTCCGGCGCGATCACCACGTGGCGGCCAGCCAGCTCGCGCATCAGCGGCTGCCACATGCGGCTGGTCTCGGCGTAACCGTGCAGCAGCACCACCGGCGTGCCATCGCCGTGGCCGGCCTGCAGGTAATGCAGCGTGACGCCGTTGACGTTGGCGGTGTGGCTCTGGATATCGACGGTGGCCGCGTGCGCCGCGGTGGCGGCGAACAGCGCCAGCCCACCGAAGGCGGCGCGCTGGACGAAGCGAAGTAGCGTTTTCATGGGATTCCTCATCGGGTTCTGGGGGTCATGGGTCGGTGGCGAAGGGGACGCGCGCGAGAAACTCGCGCGTCGTCAGCAGTGCGTGCGCGTAGGTCGGTCCATTGATCTCGTGCGCATAGAACATCGCGTCGTGGCTCAACGCGGCGGTGGCGTCGGTGACCAGCGTGACGTGGTAGCCCAGCTCGCTGGCATGGCGCGCGGTGGTCTCGATGCAGGTGTTGGCGATCAACCCGACGACGACCACGTGGCTGATACGCTGCTGCTTGAGCAGCAGGTCCAGGTCGGTGCCGGCAAAGCCATTTGCGCCCCAATGCTCCTTGGCCACGGTGTCGCCGGGCTCGGGCATGAAATCCGGGTGCCACTGGCCGCCCCAGCTGTTCTTCGCGAAGGCCTGGGCCTGCGAGGTCGCCTGCTGCGACGGCGTGGGGTGTTCCCAGCGGTCGAAGTCGCCGGGCACGGCGCGGTGGTGCGGCACGAAGAACAGCGGCCAGCGCGCGCATCGCAGCGCCTGCCGGATCCGGCGCAGGTTCGCCAGCAGGTCCACGGCATTGGCGACCTCGGCCAGGCGCGGCCAGAACTTGCCGCCCTCGGACAGGAAGTCGTTGTAGGGGTCCACCAGCAGCAGCGCGGTATTGCCCGGTGGATACACCGGCCCCAGCGAATCCATGGCTGCTTCTCCGGGCGCGTGCCGTGGGCGCCTGCGACACCAGCATCGGGCGAGCGCCCGCCAGCGGCATCGCGGGGACCGGTGGCGTGCCTGTCCTCCATTTGGGGGATGTGCCCGCGTACCCGGCGGTTGCTATACATTGCGCCGTGAATGACAGGGGCAGGCGTAGCGGAGCGGTACATGACCATCCGGATACTGACCATCGACGATCATCCCCTCGTGCGCGAGGGCATCTGCGCCATGCTCGACGTCGAGCCCGACCTGGTCGTGGCCGGCGAGGCGGGCGACGTCGACAGCGGCCTGGCGCAGTTCCGCCGCCTGCTGCCCGACGTCGTGCTGGTGGACCTGCAGATGCCGGGCTGCAACGGCATCGAATTCATCCGCCGGCTGCGCGCGGAGTTTCCCGAAGCGCGGGTGGCGGTGCTGACCACCTACAGCGGCGATGGCAATGCGCGCGAGGCGATGGCGGCCGGCGCCTATGGCTATCTGCTGAAGAGCGCGCTGCGCGGCGAGCTGATCGACGCCCTGCGCAGGATCGCGCAGGGCAAGCGCTGCGTGTCCAACGAGGTGTCGCAGGAAATCTCCCGGCACATCGGCGACCAGACGTTGACGGCGCGCGAGCTGAGCATCCTCACCGCGCTGGCGCGTGGCTGGGAGAACAAGCGCATCGCCAACGAGATGGGCATCTCGGCCGAGACCGTGAAGTCGCACCTGACCCGCATCTTCGAGAAGATCGATGCGAGCAACCGCACCGAAGCCTTCCACATCGCGCTGCGCCGCGGGCTGGTCCGGCTGGACGATTGACGAGGGCAGGCTGCGCAGCGCTCGCAGCCTGCATCGAGGGGGTCAGATCACCGAGCGCACCACGCCGCCATCCACGCGGACCGCCGCGCCGGTCGTCGCCGAGGCCTGCTCGGAAGCCAGGTAGACGCTCAGGTTGGCGACTTCCTCCACCGTGGCCAGGCGCTGGATCAGCGACGTGGGCCGGTGGGTGGTGATGAAGTCGCGTTCGACCTCCGCCAGCGACTTGCCGTGCTCGGCGGCGATCTTGCCGAAGAAGTCGCCGACGCCTTCGGAGCGGGTCGGCCCGGGCAGGATGGCGTTGACGGTGACGCCAGTGCCGGCCAGCGTCTCGGCCAGCCCGCGCGACACCGCCAGCTGCGCGGTCTTGGTGGTGCCGTAATGGACCATCTCGGTGGGGATCTGCACGCCCGATTCGCTGGAGAGGAACTGGATGCGGCCCCAGCCGCGCTGCGCCATGCCCTGCGCGTAATGGCGGGCGAGGCGGATACCGCTGAGCACGTTCACCTCGAAGAACCGCATCCAGTCTTCGTCGGGGATATCGAAGAAGGCCTTCGGCTCGAAGATGCCGAGGTTGTTGACCAGGATGTCGGTCGACGGTTCGGCGTCGATCAGCGCCTGCGCGCCCTTGAGTGTGCCCAGGTCGCCGGCGACACCCGACACGCGGGCGCCGGGCACCTGGCCGGTGATGGTGGCGATGGCCTCGTCCACGCGCGGCTGCGTGCGCCCGGTGACCACCACCCGCGCGCCGGAGGCGGCTAGGCCGTGGGCAATGGCCAGCCCGATGCCGGCGGTCGAACCGGTGACGATGGCGGTCCTGTGGCTCAGGTCGATGTGCATGGAAACTCCTTTCAAAGGGGGAGGGGGCGGTGGCACCCGCATGGGTGTTTTACCGCCACGCAGGTTCCGGGCGCATCAAGGCCGGCGCTTCACCGCGTGGCATGCGGCGCGTCGGCGGGATTCTCGTAGATCGTATCCGTCGGCCCCACGCCGGTGATGAGCACGGTCACCGGCTCCTCGCCGGTCTGCGCGAAATGCGCTGCGTTCGCCGGTTCCGTATAGACCGAGCCGGCCGGCAGCGTTTTCAGTTTGCGTGCGTCGAACTGGCTTCCGTAGCCGAATTGCCATGTCCCCGACAGCACCGTGGCGACACGGTCGCCCGCATGATGATGCGCGGGAATGGCGGCGTGCGGCGCCACCCGCAGCAGCTGGCTGTAGGGGCCGGGAAGCGCAGGGTCGCCGAGCAGTCGGACCACCTGCACCTTGGCATTGCCCGAGCCGCCCGCGCCGCCAGTGGCGGCGATGCCCGAAAGCTCCGCGGGCGTCTTCGCGTAGGGGGCGGAGAACGCCGGCCTGTCCGCCGACTGCGCGTGGGCGGCAAATGCGAAGACGGCCAGGAACGCGATCATCCCTCTGCTCATGTCTGCTTGTCCTGTTCTGGAGGCTGCTGGCCGGTCGCCCTGGGTGTTTCACCGGCATCGGCGATGCGAGCATCCCCCCGCGCCGGTGTCCGCGCATCGCAGGGAAGGGTGGCGCGCCTTTCCTCCATCTGGGGGATGCCATGGCGTGACGCCGATGCACCGCGGCCTGGAGGGAAAGGCCGGTATGCGGTGACGTGGAGGCTGCGCCATACTCCGCGCGTCCATCCCGGCGGGGGAGATCGCCGGGGACATCCCCTCTGGAATCTCGCCGCCATGGTCCTTGCGGTCCCTGTTGTTCCGTCCTGTCGGTCTGGCGCGCTGGCGCCTGCCGTGCGTCGCATGGCGCGATCCTGCATGGCGATCGTGCTGCTTGGCGTGTGCGCCAGCGCTTACGCGCTCTCCCCGGATCGCGCGTTGTCGCAGTTGCGGCACGACCGCTGGACGCCCGAGCAGGGCGCACCGGCGCAGATCCTGGCGATCGCGCAGACGCCGGATGGATTCCTCTGGCTCGGATCGCGGCAGGGCCTGTACCGCTTCGATGGGTTGCGCTTCGCGCAGATCACGTCGATCGCCGGCGCGCCCATTGTCGATGACGACATCCTCAGCCTGTTCGTCGATGGGGATGGCAGCGTCTGGGTGGGCTACATCAGTGGTGGGATGAGCCGCATGGGCGGCGCGCATCCGGCGAACTACGCCTACCAGCGCGAAGACGTGCCGTTGGGATCGGTGATCGGCTTCGGGCGCGACGCCAGCGACCGGCTGTGGGCGGCCACATCGACGGCCATCGTGTACCTGGATCCGGCCTCGGATACGTGGAAGACCGTCCCGGACATGGGCTTCGATCCGTCCTGGATGCCGCAGCGACTGTTCTTCGACCGCGACAAGGGCATGTGGGTGGCCTATTCGGACGGCACCACCGCGCACATCGCGCATCTGGCACCTGGCGCGAAATCCTTCGAGGTGATGCCGCCGTCCATCGACCATCCGTTCTTCGACCAGTCGCCGGACGGCACGCTGTGGGCGGCCGATGAGTGGGGCGTGCGCCCGTTGTCGCAGGCGGTACCGCGTCGCGGGCACCCTGAGGCGACGGTCAGCTGGCTGGACCCGGCGTTCAAGGGTGCCGGCCTGCGTTTCGACCGCGATGGCGTGATGTGGCTCGCCAACGAGAACGGCATCGCGCGCCTGCGTGATCCTGCCGTGCTGCGCGCCCCGGACAAGGCCCGTGCCGCCCCTTCGCCGGAATATTTCGGCACCGCCCAGGGTTTGACCTCCGAGGTGGTGTGGACGCTGTTCGAGGATCGAGAGGGCAACCTGTGGGTGGGTACCGCCAACGGCTTGGACCGCTTCCGTCCCAACGCGCTGGCGGCGATCCAGCTGCCGCGACGCGACCAGGTGTTCTCGATCGAGGTGGATGGCACCGGCCAGGTCTGGGCCGCCAACGCGGACAAGGGGCCGCTGCGCATCACGCCGGACCCCGACCAGCCCGCGGGCGCGCGCGTGCAGGAGGTGGGCGGCGCCGACGATGGCGTGACCGCGATGCATCGTGATGCTGCCGGCCAGCTGTGGGTCGGCGACGCTGGCGGCGGCCTGTGGCGCAGCGACGGCGCGAAGCTGCAGCGCGTACCGCTGCCGCCCGAAGTGGCGGGCGGCGGCAGGATCGTGACCCTGGCCAGCGACCGCGACGGCGGCCTGTGGGTCAGCAAGGTCAAGGGCGGATTGCTGCGTCTCCACCAGGGGCAATGGGAGGCGCAGAACGCCAAATACGGGATGGCGGCCGGCACCACGCCGCGCGCGCTGGCGCAGGACGCGCAGGGCCGCCTCTGGTCCGATGCCGGGCAGACGATCCGCGTGTTCGAGAACGGCGGCCATCACGATTTCGACGAACACGGGCCGGAGGTTGGCCGCATCTCGGTGTTGCGGGCGTGGAAGGACGAACTGTGGATCGGCGGCGTGCAGGGCGTGGCCGCGCATGTCGACGAACATTTCCAGCGCCTGCTGGGGCGAGATGGCGAGACCTTCGAGCGCACCGCGGGCATCGTCATGCTCGCCAATGGCGAGGCGTGGCTGATCGGGCGGCCCGGTGTCACCCGCATACCTGCGGGCGAGATGGCCCGCTGGCATGCGCAGCCCGACTACCGCGTGGCATTCGAGCGTTTCGGCGTACTCGATGGCCTGCGGGGAACCGCGCAGCAAAGTGGCGCTTCGCCCGTGGCGGTGGCCGATGCGCAGGGGCGGGTCTGGTTCGCGACGAGTCGCGGCGTGCATTGGATTGACCCGGCCGCCCTGCAGCGCAGCCGCGCAGGCCCCGCCGTCGCGCCTGCCGTGCTTGCGGTACATGTGGACAACCAGGACGTGCCGCTGGCGGCGGCGATGTCCTTGCCGGTGGGCAGTCGTGATCTTCGGATCGACTACACCGCGCCGTTCCTCGGGCGACCCGAACAGGCGCGCTTCCGTTACCGGCTGGAGGGGCTGGATACCGAGTGGCACGACGCCGGCACGCAACGCCAGGCGCTGTATAGCCGGCTGGCGCCGGGCAGCTATCGTTTCCGCCTGCAGGCCGGCGACGGCGGCGGGGACGGGGCGGGAGACGAGGCGGTGCTGGCGTTCAAGGTGCCGCCAGCGTTCTGGCAGACGGGGTGGTTCGCATTGGTTTGCCTCGCGCTCGCGCTGGGGCTGGTGTGGATGCTGATACGTTGGCGCGTGGCCGCCGCGCGCGCGGGGCTGCAACGGGTATATCGCGCGCGCATCATGGAGCGCGAGCGCATCGCGCGTGACCTGCACGATACGTTGCTGCAATCCATGCAGGCGCTGATGTTCATGGTGGAAGCCGCACGGGCGCGGCTTGAGCGGGGCGAGGACGAGGCCGCCAAGGCCGGCCTGTCCCGCGTGGTGACGCAGGCCAATGCCGGGCTGGTGGAAGGCCGCGACCGGATCCGCGAGCTGCGGCAGGAGGCGGCGGAGCCGCAGGATCTGGCGGCGACGTTGGGCGAACTGCCGAACACGCTGGCGCTGCCGCCGGAGATCGCCTACGCGTTCAATGCGCGCGGCAAGCCGATCCGCTGGGAGGCCACCGAGCAGGACGAGGTGTGCCGCATCGTGCGCGAAGCGGTGGCCAATGCGGTGCGCCATGCCGGTGCGCGGAGCATCACGGTATCCGTGGTGTACGGCTGGCTTGGCACGGCGGTGGAAGTGCGCGACGACGGCTGCGGCATCGATCCGGCACTGCTGGCCAGCGGCCAGCGGGAAGGCCACTGGGGACTGGTCGGCATGCGTGAGCGGGCCCGCGGGTTAGGGGCGAGGCTGTCGATGGCGTCGCGGCCGGGTCAGGGCACGGTCGTGCGGCTTTATCTGCCGCGATGGCGCGGCACGAAGGCGTCGAGGATGTAGTGCGGCTTGGCGCGCCATCCCACGTGCCCCGTTGGGGCGAGCGGGACGGCGCTTAAACTTCGCGCCACTCGCGATACCAATCGCGATCGAAGGGTTTCGCTTCGTAGTAGCCCGAGACATGCATGTCGTACGGGAAGATCGCCGTTGCAATGACCAAGTGGTCGCCGTTGGCCGTAGTCAACTCGACTCCCCCCAGGTAGCGGCACGACACCGTCGCAGTCTCGGGAGTACTGCCTGGTCGATCGTAGCGCTGCATGATGGGATCGTCGCCCAGCGTCGGATGCGCAATCGGAGCGCTAGGGTCCAGCCAGCTTTCTGTCTCCAGCAACATGATCTTGAGGGGGGCGGGTAGAAGGATCGCCCGCTGCTCGCAGAGGCGAGGCGCGTCCACGACGCGCGCAGTCAACGTGAACACCTCGAATCTGACATCGAGATCCTGCCCGGTGGCATACAGCTCTATCCATCGTCCGGCCGGTGTCTGCAGAAAGCAGCCTTGACAGGTTTTGAAGTGCGGATGAGCCTTCGCGAAGCCAATGCTGACGACGCCCGCCGATAGATCCTGCAAGGCGGTCAACGTCTCCTCTTCAAGCGGGATCGAGTAGCGATTCATCCGGAAGGTCGCATCGGAGGAGGGTGTGATGCCAGGCTCGGGAGCCCGGCGGCCTTACAGCCGCGTCCCGAAAATCCGGTCGCCCGCATCCCCCAGCCCCGGCAGGATGTAGCCCTTCTCGTTGAGCCGTTCGTCAATCGCCGCGGTGTACACCTCCACGTCCGGGTGCGCCGCCTCCAGCGCCTTCAGCCCCTCCGGCGCGGCGACCAGGAAAATACCCTTGATCTTGCGCGCCCCAGCCCGCTTGAGCATGTCCACCGTGGCGATCAGCGTGCCACCGGTGGCCAGCATCGGGTCCAGGATCAGCGCATCGCGCTCTTCCAGCCGGCCGGTCAAGCGCTCGAAATAGGGCACTGGCTGCAGCGTCTCCTCGTCGCGCTGCAGGCCCACCACGCTCACCCGCGCCGCCGGGATCAGCGCCAGCACGCCCGGCAGCATGCCCAGGCCCGCGCGCAGGATCGGCACCAGGGTGATCTTCGCCCCGGCGATGCGCTGTACCTGCATCGGGCCGGCCCAGCCCGCCATCGTGTGCGATTCGGTCTCCAGGTCCGCCGTCGCCTCGTAGGCGAGCAGCGTCCCCAGCTCCGTCACCAGTTCGCGGAACCCCTTCGTGCTCAGTGCGGCGTCGCGCAGCAGGCCGATCTTGTGCTGGACGAGCGGATGACGGACTTCGATGGTCTTCATGGCGGTTCGATGACGGAAAGGACCCGCACAGTGTGCCGGAGACGCCCGCGCGACTGCCAGATGGGTCACATGCCGGGCGAACAGTCTCCCCGGTGTCATGCCGATGAAACCTCGTGGAAATACCGTGCACACCCATTCTTGACACCTCCCCCGGGACGCACAGTGACTACGAATCGGAAGCCGTTGTTCCTTGCCATTTCCATGACCCTGTCCACGCTCGCGGCGCCGGCCCTCGCCGCCGATGCCGCTGCGCCGGCCGCCACCGACCTGGACCGCATCGAGGTCCGCCCGCAGGCCGAGTCGCAGGCGCGCGCGGTCGAGCTCAAGCGTGATTCGCAGGCGATCCTCGACGCGGTGTCCTCCGACGCCATGGGCGACTACCCGGACAAGAACGTCGCCGAATCGCTGCAGCGCCTGCCGGGCGTGAGCGTCACCCGCGACCAGGGCGAGGGCCGCTACGTGGTCATCCGTGGCCTGGACGCCAACCTCAACAGCGTCACCGTCGATGGCATCTCGATGGGCACCCCGGAAGACTCCAGCCGTTCCGCGCCGCTGGACGTGATTCCCTCCGATTCCACCGAGCGCCTGAAGGTCATCAAGTCGCCGACCCCGGACATGCCGGGTGACTCCATCGGCGGCGCGATCCAGGTCGAGTCGGTGTCGGCGTTCGACCGCGACGGCCGCAGCCTCCGCGGCAGCATCGAGGCCAGCCACCAGGAACTCAGCGGCAAGACCAGCCCGAAGGCCGCCTTCAACTACAGCGACATCTTCAACGACACCTTCGGCGTGGCCGTCGGCGTGAACTACCAGGACCGCGAGTTCCAGTCCGACAACACCGAGGTCGAGTACGACGAGTACGACGAGGACCGCCCGGACGACCTGTTCGCCACCGAAGTGCAGCGCCGCAAGTACTACATCGAGCGCAAGCGCACCGGCGCCAATCTCAACCTCGACTGGCGCCCGGACGCGGACAACCGCTATTACTTCCGCTCGCTGTACAGCAAGTTCGAGGACGCCGAGACCCGGCAGAACACCGTGTTCGGCCTGGGTGACGGCGACGTGTCCAGCAACGGCGATGGCACCTACACCATCAGCGACCTGCCGGCCGACGCCATCACCAAGCGCGTGCGTTACCGCACCAAGAGCGAGGACACCCTGGCCGCCAGCTTCGGTGGCGAGAACCGCCTCACCGCCGCGACGCTGGACTACAAGGTCGGCTACACCAAGACCCGCGAGCGCGTGAATGACGAGAAGGAAGCGCGCTTCGAGTACGCCGGCGACGATATCGACTCGGTGCTGATCAACCAGAACCACCGCATCCCGACGCTGGACTTCTCCGACAACGGCTGGGAAAGCAACGACGATTTCGAATTCAACCGCATCGTGCTCTCGCCCAAGCAGGTCGATGACAAGGAGCACAGCGCGCAGGTGAAC
Source organism: Lysobacteraceae bacterium UBA6001 (assembly GCA_002429615.1). Lineage (GTDB taxonomy): Bacteria > Pseudomonadota > Gammaproteobacteria > Xanthomonadales > Xanthomonadaceae > Stenotrophomonas_A. The sequence goes on along the minus strand of DJAN01000112.1, from coordinate 4,618 downwards.
GTGCGCTTCGACGGCGACAAGTCCAGCTACAAGTTCGGCGTGCTCGGCCGCTGGCGCGACCGCACGGTGAATTCGGATGAAGAAGAGCTGCGCAATGGCCCGGACATCGACATCGGTCCGTGGACGACGTCCGCGCCGGACCACCGCGGCGGCACCCTGGGCGAAAGCCTGAGTTCGTCGGAAATGCGCCGCTACTGGGCCGAGCATGGCAGTGAGTACAGCGCACGTCCGCAGGATGCCGGCGCCAACGCCGTGACCCGCCTGTCGGAGGACTACACCGCCAGCGAGGACGTGCTCGCCGCCTACGCGATGGGCACCTGGGACATCGATGCGCTGCGCGTGATCGCCGGCGTGCGCGTGGAGAACACCCAGTTCGACGCCGCGGGCAACAATGTCGACGTGGCCGATGGCGGCCGCAGCTACACCGTCACCCCGACCCGCGCCAGCAGCAGCTACACCAGCGTGCTGCCCGGCCTGCACCTGCGCTACGACGCCGGTGACGACTGGGTGCTGCGCTTCGCCGCGACCAAGACCATCTCGCGTCCGTCCTTCGGCGACATCGCGCCGCGTCTGACCGTCAACCGCGACGACGAGGAAGTGGATGTTGGCAATCCGGAGCTGGATCCGTACAAGTCGACCAACCTCGACCTGTCGGTGGAGAAGTACCTGGGTGACAGCGGCATCGTCTCGCTCGGCCTGTTCCACAAGTCGATCGACGACTACATCGTGCAGACCTTCAGCAACGACGATCCGGAATACCCGGGCTTCGACGTCACCCGCGTGATCAATGGCGACAAGGCCAAGGTCTACGGCGCGGAGTTCAACTGGCAGCAGGAACTGACCTTCCTGCCGTCGGGCTGGGATGGCCTGCTGGTCGGCGTCAGCGCGACCTGGCTGGACACCGACTTCGACCCGGGCCTGGCCGAGCGCGAAGGCGATGACTTCACCCTGCCGCGCGCCTCCAAGAACCTCTATAGCGCGCACATCGGCTACGAGAAGTACGGCTTCAGCGCCCGCGTGGCCACCGTCTACCGCAGCTCGTACCTGGATACGATCGGCGACAGCAAGGCCTACGACATCTACGTGGCGCCGAACACCCAGCTGGATTTCAGCATGAGCTACCAGTTCACCGACGCGGTGAGCGTCTATTTTGAAGCGCAGAACCTGCTCGACGAGCCGCTGGAACTGTACCAGGGAGTGCGTTCGCGCACGCTGCAGAACGAGGAATACGGCCGCACCTATGCCCTCGGCCTGAAGGTGGCGCTGTAATGGGGCGGGGCCACCGCACCCGCGTCGCCACCGGCGCGATGCTGGCACTGGCAGCGGCGCTGCTGTCGGCCTGTGCCTCCTCGCCGTCGGTGGCACCGACGGCCAAGGCGGACCGTGAGCCGGACGAGCAGGGCGGGGAGCCCCTGCTGTCCAAGGCCTACGTGCCGCATTCGGTGATCAGCGAGACCTTCCTGACCCCGGCCGCGCCGGCGGACAACCTGGACTCGCCGGCCGCGTGGCGCGCACCGGACGGACGGCGCTGGATCATCACCACCGCCAAGGGCAGCCACCAGCTGGTGGTGTTCGACGGCGACAGCGGAATGCGCCTGCGCGGCGTGGGTGGCAAGGGGGCCGCCCTCGGCCAGCTGGACCGTCCGAACGGCATCTCGGTGGTGGACGACCTGGCCTTCGTGGTCGAGCGCGACAACCGCCGCGTGCAGGTGTTCTCGCTGCCGGCCTTCGAGCCGCTGGCGGTGTTCGGCAGTGACGTGCTGCGCGAACCGTATGGCCTGTGGGTGCGCCCGCTGGACGGCGGCTACGAGGTGATCGTCAGCGACAACTACATGTCGCCGACGAACAAGGACGTGCCGCCGCCGCTGGCCGAGCTGGGCCAGCGTTTCAAGCGCTTCCGCTTCGCGCGCCAGGGCAGCCAGTGGCAGGGGAAAGCCACCGGCAGCTTCGGCGACACCGGCGAACAGGGCGCGGTGCGGATTGCCGAGTCGGTGTTCGGTGATATCGCCAACGACCGCCTGATGATCGCCGAGGAAGACACCGCGGTGGGAACCCAGCTGCGCGAATACGGGCTGGATGGACGCTACAAGGGGCGCAATATCGGTGCCAAGCAGTTCCGCGCGCAGGCCGAGGGGATGACGCTGATGCAGTGCGCCGATGGCAGCGGCTACTGGATCGCCACCGACCAGTTCAAGGACCGCAGCCTGTTCCATGTGTTCGACCGCCGCACGCTGGCGCACGTGGGAGCCTTCAGTGGCCGCATCACCGCCAACACCGACGGTGTCTGGCTGGACCAGAGTGGCGATGCGCGCTTCCCGAAGGGCGTGTTCTATGCGCTGCATGACGACCAGGCGGTCGCCGCGTTCGATTGGCGTGACATTGCCAAGGCGCTGCGTCTGAAGGACTGCGCGCAGTGAGGGCGGTGCAGCGCATGCGTGCCGCCATCATCGTCTGCCTGCTGGCCGTCCACGCGCCGTTCGCGTGGGCGGCGGCCGAGCCGAACACGCAGGTGCCGGCTGGCAGCCACCATTACGCGGCCACCGGCTTCCCGGACCGCATCGTCGCCTCGCCGGCGCAGGACGCCGCGCACGGGTTCGCGGTGGCGTGGCGTACCGATGCCACGGTGCGCACGCCGCAGCTGCAGCTCGTGGTCGCCGGCGACTCGCCGGACCTCGGCAAGCCGCGGGTGATCCAGGCGCGCACGCAGGAACTACGCAGCGAGAATGGGGTGTCGCTGCATCACCGCGCCGACATCGACGACCTGCAGCCGGACACGCTGTATGCCTATCGCGTGCAGGGCAAGGACACCTGGAGCGCGTGGAATCATTTCCGTACCGCCGCGCCCGCCGGGCAGCCGCTGACGATGCTGTACTTCGGCGACACCCAGAACAAGAACCTCAGCCTGGTGTCGCGGGTGATCCGCCAGGCCTGGCGCAGCGCGCCTGATGCCCGCCTGGCGGTATTCGCCGGCGACCTGGTCAGTGGTGGCGATGGCGTGGACGACAGTGAATGGGGCGAGTGGTTCGAAGCCGGTCGCTGGCTGCTGGAAGGCACGGCGGTGGCGCCGGCCCCGGGCAACCATGAGTATTTCGAGGAGTTCGAGGACACCCCGCAGGAACGTCGCGTGCTGGGCGGTCATTGGCCGGTGACCTTCGCGCTGCCGGCCAACGGCCCGGCGGAAACCGCCAAAACCACGTACTGGTTCGATTACCAGGACGTGCGCGTGGCGGTCGTCGACGGCACCTCGGCGCTGGACCTGGGTACCGCGCAGGCGCAGGCGAAGTGGCTGGACAAGGTGCTGGGCGACAATCCGCATCCGTGGTCGATGGTGCTGATCCACCAGCCGTTCTATTCGCCGCGCGCCGACCGCGACAACGTCGAACTGGTCGAGACGCTGCTGCCGGTGCTGCGCAAGCATCGCGTCGACCTGGTGCTGCAGGGACACGACCACACCTATGGCCGTCGTGGCGATGAGGGCGGGGCGGCGACCCCGGTGTTCATCGTGTCGGTGGCCGGGCCGAAGCAGTACCGGTTGTCGGACATGGCGCGGCGCACGATGCGTCCGGTGGGCGAGGACACCCAGCTGTACCAGGTGCTGCGCATCGATCCGCAGCGGATCGTCTATGAGTCGCGCACCGCAACCGGGCGACTCTACGACGCGTTCGAGCTGCGTCGCGGGGCGGATGGCGCCAAGCAGCTGGTGGAGATCGAGCAGGGCCGTATCGCCCCGCGCGACTGCCCGCGTGCGGTCAGCCCGAAGGGGCGCGAAGAACGCTGCTGGGAATGACAGGACATTGAGGAGCATGGTGATGAAGGCACGCCTTTCCCTGATTCCGCTGCTGGCGTTGCTGGCCGCCGCGGCGATCGCCCAGGCCGATCCGTCGGTGCGGCATCCGTTCTATGCCGCGCAACCGAAGCAGGCGCCCGAGGAGGTGAACCTGGCGGTGGAGATTCCGGCCGGCAGCTTCACCAAGTACGAGATCAACGAGGAGGGGCTGGTCTATGTGGACCGGTTCCAGTCGATGCCGGTGGCGTATCCGGCCAATTACGGCTCGTTGCCGCGCACGCTGGCGGGGGATGGGGATCCGCTGGATGCGCTGGTGTTGACGCGCGAGCCGCTGCATCCGGGCGTGCTGATCCGGTTCCGGCCGATCGGCTATCTGAAGATGATCGACGGCGGCGCGCATGACGAGAAGGTCATTGGCGTGCCGACCGACAAGGTGGACCCGACGTATGCGGGGATCCGGGATCTGGCCGACCTGCCGGAGATCGAGCGGCAGCGGATCGAGGCGTTCTTCCGGGTCTACAAGGATTTGCCGAGCGGACGCAATCCGGTGCAGCTCAATGGCTGGGGCAACGCGGCTGAGGCGCGCAAGCTGATCGACGAGTCGCTGCAGCGGTTCAAGCAGCAGAAGGCCGGCAAGCCTGCGGAAGGGCGGTAGGGCACTTATGGGGGCGCCCGTGGCCCCCTGTATGCCGCTTCCTGTATGCCCGTCCGTGTATCCCTCTCTGTGTATCCCTCTGCCTGTATCCCTCTCCCTGTATCCCTCTCCCTGTAGGAGGGGCTTCAGCCCCGACGAGCGGAGTCGCGATCTGCCAGATGGCGGTCGCGGCTGAA
>DJAN01000222.1 GCA_002429615.1 Lysobacteraceae bacterium UBA6001 | reverse complement strand
TGGCGCCGCGTCCGGCCGCGCCGCGCGCGGACGATCGCAACAACAACGCCGCGCGTCACAAGACGCGGGGCTCGCACGCCATGGTGGCGGGTGTGGAGGACGATGACGCGACCAAGCGTTTCGCCGGCCAGCTGCACCTGTCCGCCGCCGATCGCGCGCGTCGTTCCAACGTGCGTGGCAAGCCCAAGCCGACCGGTGGTCGTCGTGGCTTCGACAGCCCGCGTGGCGGTGGCGGCGGTGGTGGCGGTGCGCATGGTTTCGAGCGCCCGACCGCGCCGGTGGTCCGTGAGATCGCCATCGGCGACACCATCACCGTGGCCGACCTGGCGCAGAAGCTCGCGCTGAAGGGCGGCGACGTGGTGAAGGCGCTGTTCAAGATGGGCGTGATGGCCACCATCACCCAGAGCATCGACCATGACACCGCGGTGCTGATCACCGAGGAGCTGGGTCACAAGGCAGTGCGTGCCGGCAGCAACGACTTCGAAGACGCGCTGCTGGCGCATTCGGAGGAAGTGCAGGGCGAGTCGCGTCCGCGTCCGCCGGTCGTCACCATCATGGGCCATGTCGACCACGGCAAGACCTCGCTGCTGGATTACATCCGCCGCACCAAGATCGCCTCGGGCGAAGCCGGCGGCATCACCCAGCACATCGGTGCGTACCACGTCGAAACCCCCAAGGGCGTCATCAGCTTCCTCGACACCCCGGGCCACGCAGCCTTCACCTCGATGCGCGCCCGTGGCGCCAAGCTGACCGACATCGTGGTGCTGGTCGTGGCGGCCGATGACGGCGTCATGCCGCAGACCAAGGAAGCCGTGCACCACGCCAAGGCGGCCGGCGTGCCGCTGATCGTCGCGGTCAACAAGATGGACAAGTCCGACGCCGATCCGCTGCGCGTGAAGAACGAGCTGCTGAGCGAGGACGTGGTCGCCGAAGACTTCGGTGGCGATACCCAGTTCGTCGAGGTGTCGGCCAAGACCGGCCTGGGCGTGGACACGCTGCTCGACGCGATCTCGCTGCAGGCCGAAGTGCTGGAACTGAAGGCGGTGCCGGAAGGCCGCGCCAGCGGTACCGTCATCGAATCCTCGCTGGACAAGGGTCGTGGCCCGGTCGCCACCGTGCTGGTGCAGCAGGGCCAGCTGAAGAAGGGCGACTACCTCGTCTGCGGTATCCAGTACGGCCGCGTGCGTGCGCTGTTCGACGAAACCGGCAAGCAGCCGGATTCGGCCGGCCCGTCGATCCCGGTGCAGGTGCTGGGTCTGTCGGGCGTGCCCGACGCCGGCGACGACTTCGTCGTGGTCGAGGACGAGCGCCTGGCCAAGGACGTCGCGCAGCAGCGTGAAGCCAAGCGTCGCGAGACGCGCCTGGTCGCTTCGGCGGGCAACCGCATGGAAGACATCCTGGCGCAGATGGGCAAGGGTGAAGGCCAGCAGGTGTTGAACCTGGTGATCAAGGCCGACGTCCAGGGCTCGGTCGAGGCGCTGCGGCAGGCGCTGGTGGCGTTGTCCAACGACGACATCCGCATCAACGTGATCCACTCCGGCGTGGGCGGCATCACCGAGTCGGACGCCAATTCGGCGGTGGCCTCCAAGGCCACGGTCATCGGCTTCAACGTCCGTGCGGACGCTTCGGCCCGCAAGATCATCGAAGCCAACGGCGTCGACCTGCGTTACTTCTCGATCATCTATGACGTGATCGACCAGGTGAAGCAGGTGGCTTCCGGCCTGCTGGGCGTGGAAATCCGCGAGGAGATCATCGGTATCGCCGAGGTCCGCGACGTGTTCCGCAGCTCGAAGTTCGGCGCGGTGGCGGGCTGCATGATCGTCGAGGGCGTGGTCAAGCGCTCCAAGCCGATCCGCGTGCTGCGCGACAGCGTGGTGGTGTTCGAAGGCGAGCTGGAATCGCTGCGCCGCTTCAAGGAGAACGTCGAAGAGGTCCGCAACGGTACCGAGTGCGGTATCGGCGTGAAGGCCTACAACGACGTCAAGGTGGGCGACCAGATCGAGTGCTTCGAGCGCATCGAAGTGCCGCGCACCCTGTAAGACCTGTTCCGGGGCCCGCCATGGCGGGCCCCGGATCCACCTGCAACTTCCGCAACAGAAGAAGAATCCCAAGCTCGTGCCGACCAAGTCCTTCCACCGCACCGATCGCGTTTCCGCCCAGCTCCGCCGCGAGCTCGGCACCCTTGTGCACGTCGCGGTGCGCGAGCACGGGCTGCCGTCGGTGAGCGTGTCCGACGTCGAGGTCACGCGCGACCTGGCGCATGCCAAGGTGTTCGTCACCGCGCTGCAGCCGGAGCGTTCGATCGAGGCGATGAAGGGGCTGAAGGAGCTGGCCCGCGAGTTGCGCATGCAGCTGGCCCGGGCGATGAAGCTGCGGCATGTGCCGGAGCTGCATTTCCACTACGACGATTCGGTCGATCGCGGCGAGCGCATCGACAACCTGCTGCGCGATCTGCCGACGGCGCCGGCCGACGACGACGAGTCCTGACGGGGCAGTGTCCCCGGATGGCGCACCTGTAGGAGCGGCTTCAGCCGCGACCTCGCGAAGGGTGCGCATCCCGCGTCGCGGCTGAAGCCGCTCCTACAATCAATGGGGCCGGAAAGCTTCCTGCGTCCCTTGAGCATTTCATGTCCCGAATCCCTTTCCGTCGCCTGGACGGCATCCTGCTGCTCGACAAGCCCGCCGGCCTGAGTTCCAACCAGGCGCTGCAGGCCGCGCGTCGGCTGCTGCGCGCGGAGAAGGGCGGCCATACCGGCGCGCTCGATCCGCTCGCCACCGGCCTGCTGCCGCTGTGCTTCGGCGAGGCGACCAAGATCGCCGGCCTGCTGCTCGGCTCGGCCAAGGCCTATGACGCCGACGTCGTACTTGGCGTCACCACCGATACCGACGATGCCGACGGCGTGCCGCTGCGTGAACGCGCGGTGCCGCCGCTGGACGAGGCCGCCATCGCCGCCGCCCTGGTGCCGCTGACCGGGCGCATCCGCCAGCGCGCCCCGATCTACTCGGCGCTCAAGCAGGGCGGCGAGCCGCTGTACGCCAAGGCCCGCCGCGGCGAGGCGATCGAAGCCCCGGAGCGCGAGATCGAGGTCCACGCCATCGAGATTCTCGGCCTGGACGGCCCGCGCCTGCGGCTGCGGGTGACCTGTGGTTCGGGCACCTACATCCGTAGTCTGGCCCGCGACCTGGGCGAGTCGCTGGGGTGCGGCGCCCATATCGCCGGCCTGCGCCGCCTCTGGGTCGAGCCGTTCCGGGCCCCTGCCATGTTTACCCTGGAGGCGCTGGAGGCCCGCCTGGCGGCCGGCGAGGCGGCCGAAGGGCTGCTGCTGCCGCTGGCGGCGGGCCTGGCCGAATACCCGCGCATCGACCTTCCCGAAGAATCCGCCCGGCGCTTCCGCATGGGCCAGCGCCTGCGCGATGCCGCCTTCCCGGTGGGCGAGGTGGTGGTATACGGCCCGGACGGCCAGCCTTCCGGGCTGGGCCGGGTGGATGTCGAGGGCCTGCTGGCCCCGCAGCGCCTGTTCAATGCCTGAACCGGCAAGGCCGGCGCCGACCTTGTCCGCGGCGGCCCTGGCCGGTACAATTTCGCGGCCTTTTCAGGCATCTCGCGCTTTCAGCGCAATCACCCGCAAACGGCGAGTCAGGCGGTGCGCCCCCGCGCGTTCCTGCCGACCCCGCATCTAACAGAGAAAACATCATGTCGATCGACACCCAGAAGGTCATTGAAGACAACAAGCGCAGCGCCGCCGACACCGGTTCGCCGGAAGTGCAGGTCGCCCTGCTGACCGCCCGCATCGAGCAGCTGACCGGCCACTTCAAGACCCACAAGAAGGATCACCACAGCCGCCGCGGCCTGCTGCAGATGGTCAACCGCCGTCGCAGCCTGCTCGACTACCTGAAGAAGAAGGACGGCGAGCGTTACAAGTCCCTGATCGAGAAGCTCGGCCTGCGCCGCTGATCGAACCCCCACCGCGGCGCAGTGATGCGCCGCGGTTTCGTTTTGTGTGACCCCCAGAATTCCGGGCCGGACCGCCGGCCACCCATCCTTGGCAAGGGCCGGGGATGGTCCATCCGAAGAAAGCTACATTCCCAAGGAAACCCCCGTGGCAAAAATCACCAAAACCTTCCAGTACGGCAAGCACACCGTCACGCTTGAGACGGGCGAGATCGCCCGCCAGGCCGGTGGCGCCGTCATCGTCAAGATGGACGACACCGTACTGCTGGTCACCGCCGTCGCCGCCAAGAGCGCGCGCGAAGGCCAGGACTTCTTCCCGCTGACGGTCGACTACCAGGAGAAGTTCTACGCTGGCGGCCGCATCCCGGGTGGCTTCTTCAAGCGCGAAGGCCGTGCGACCGAGAAGGAAACGCTGATCTCGCGCCTGATCGACCGTCCGATCCGTCCGCTGTTCCCGGAGGACTACAAGAACGAAGTCCAGATCATCGCCACGCTGATGTCGATGAACCCGGAAGTGGACGGCGACATCCCGGCGATGATCGGCGCCTCGGCGGCGCTGGCGCTGGCCGGCACCCCGTTCATGGGCCCGATCGGCGCGGCCAAGGTCGGCTACAAGAACGGTGAGTACATCCTCAACCCGACCGCCACCGAGCTGAAGGAATCGCAGCTGGAGCTGGTCGTGGCCGGCACCTCCAACGCCGTGCTGATGGTGGAATCGGAAGCCGAGCTGCTGTCCGAAGACGTGATGCTGGGCGCCGTGACCTTCGGTCACCGCGAGCTGCAGAAGGTCATCAACGCCATCAACGAGCTGACCGTCGAAGCCGGCACCAAGCCGAGCGACTGGGTCGCCCCGGCGAAGAACACCGCGCTGATCTCCGCGCTGAAGGAAGCCATCGGCCCGCGTCTGGGCGAGGCCTTCCAGGTGCGCGACAAACTGCAGCGCCGTGACGCCATCTCGGCGATCAAGAAGGACGTGGTCGAGTCGCTGGCTGGCCGCGTGGCCGCCGAGGGCTGGAACCCGGCCGAGCTGTCGAAGGAATTCGGCGAGCTGGAATACCGCACCATGCGTGACTCGGTGCTCGACACCAAGGTCCGCATCGACGGCCGCGCGCTGGACACCGTGCGCCCGATCGCCGTGAAGACCAGCGTGCTGCCGCGTACCCACGGCTCGGCGCTGTTCACCCGTGGCGAGACCCAGGCGATCGTGACCATCACGCTGGGCACCGCCCGCGATGGCCAGGTGATCGACGCGGTCGCCGGCGAGTACAAGGAAAACTTCCTGTTCCATTACAACTTCCCGCCCTACTCGGTGGGTGAGTGCGGCCGTTTCGGCGCGCCGAAGCGTCGTGAAATCGGTCATGGCCGTCTGGCCAAGCGCGGCGTGCTCGCCGTGATGCCGACCATCGAAGCCTTCCCGTACACCATCCGCGTGGTCTCGGAAATCACCGAGTCCAACGGCTCCTCGTCGATGGCGTCGGTCTGCGGCTCCTCGCTGGCGCTGATGGATGCCGGCGTGCCGGTGAAGTCGCCGGTGGCGGGTATCGCCATGGGCCTGGTGAAGGAAGGCGATCGCTTCGTCGTCCTGTCCGACATCCTGGGTGATGAAGATCACCTGGGTGACATGGACTTCAAGGTGGCCGGTACTGCCGAGGGCATCTCCGCCCTGCAGATGGACATCAAGATCGAAGGCATCACCGAAGAGATCATGAAGCAGGCCCTGCAGCAGGCCAAGGCTGGCCGTCTGCACATCCTGGGCGAGATGGCCCACGGCCTGACCACCCCGCGTTCGGAGCTGTCGGACTACGCGCCGCGCCTGCTGACGATCAAGATCCACCCGGACAAGATCCGCGAAGTGATCGGCAAGGGTGGCTCGACCATCCAGGCGATCACCAAGGAGACCGGCACCCAGATCGACATCCAGGACGACGGCACCATCGTCATCGCCTCGGTCAACGCGATCGCCGCGCAGGCCGCCAAGTCGCGCATCGAGCAGATCACCTCGGACGTCGAGCCGGGCCGCATCTACGAAGGCAAGGTCGCCAAGATCATGGACTTCGGTGCGTTCGTGACCATCCTGCCGGGCAAGGACGGTCTGGTGCACGTCTCGCAGATCTCCAGCGAGCGCGTCGAGAAGGTCAGCGACAAGCTGAAGGAAGGCGACGTGGTGAAGGTCAAGGTGCTGGAAGTCGACAAGCAGGGCCGTATCCGCCTGTCGATCAAGGCCGTCGAGGAAGAGGGCGCTGGCGAGTAATCGCTGGTCCTTTTACCTGGATCCAGGAAAGGCGGGCTTCGGCCCGCTTTTCTTTTGTGCGGTTTGTTGGGGTGTTGGGCGGCGGCTTTTTTGTCTGCGGCTGCGGTCCGTTGACGGAAATGGCGGGCCGGCCGGCGGCGCCCCTGCCATGGCGGGGGACGCCAAAAACT